>NZ_JBWMAW010000011.1:0-159514 GCF_056521395.1 Rhodoferax sp. LS1R11 | reverse complement strand
TGAGTCGAATAGGTCGCAATGTTTAATTCTTTGAGCATGGTGTGCACGATTGGTTACGTGCACACGATCTTGCGATATGTGAGAAGTCAGTTCAAGGCGAGTTCACCGCGTGCTTACGCCCGTTTTTCGGGGCCATTCAGTGCGCCAGATACTCTGTCCGGCAGCGCAGCGACTTGCCTCCGGATATCACCTTTGATAGAACTGAGAAATCAGAGGCAATGCCACATTGGTGGTGCTAAGTGACAGCTGCCCGAGTCTATCGGTCAGGCCGCTTTGTCGTTGGCCGTAGCGATTTGTTGTATTTCTTATTCGTCGTCATCAGGCAATTCGTCGCGCAAGCAATCCTTCAGCTCTTTGAGTGCCTCACTCAATCCGGTGGCAGATGCCAAGCTGCCCAAGAAATTGTTAATGATATCTATCCATTTCTTGAACGGCTTGTTCCACAGTTGGCGAACTCCCCCGGTTAGGCGCTCGCGCAAGGTGGCATTCGCTCTCGAGACCTGGCGCTCTTTGACACTCAGTTGGGCGCCATAAAACCCGGCTCGCTGGAAGTTCTGTCGCGGCGTCTGGTAGATCAACGTCTCGGGATGCGTCTCTCCTGAAGCCCCTGTATTGCGCAGAAAATCGTTGAGGTACTCGTTGATTGCGGCTCGCACGTCCGGTGTTCTATCACCATAGATGGCCTCCGCGTTCCTCTCGATTATTTCGAACGTAGCAATTGTGTCCATGAACATCCGGAGCACGCGATTCTGGACGTCCCGAAGATCATTGTCTGATAGCGGCATGGTTACTTCCCTTATGAAATACAAATCTGATATGTCCCACAAAACTGCGGAATCACATGGCGATTTGCTGGACGAAAGTGCACTCCATAGCAACCGATTAAATTCAGTAATAAAAGACTACGAATTGAGAAAACGCAAAGACCGACCGAATGAACGCCTCACCTTTATTTCAAAAAAACACTGACATGTTGAAGCAATAAGTCAGGCGCTTCCTCTGCAATGTAGTGCCCGCATGGCAGTGGTTCACCTGAGACGGCGTCTGCTATTTTTTTCCACTCATATAGCGGTTTGAAGCATTTGTGGACCACGCCTTGTTCACCCCACAACACCAACAGGGGCTGTGTCAGACGAAGCCCGGCGTTTAAATCGATACGGTCATGGTCCAAGTCGATACTTGCAGACGCGCGATAGTCCTCGCATATGCCATGCGCTGTACCGGGTAGTTCGAGGCAACGAACGTATTCTGCCAAAGCACGTGAATCAAACGGGGCCAATCCAGCGCTACGGCGTCCCATGACATCACGCACATAAGCAGCTGGATCGGACTCAATCAAACGCTCTGGCAGTGGCGCCGCCTGAATTAGAAAAAACCAGTGCCAATAGGCGCGCGCAAAAGCATCGGTCGTTTGTGCATACATCGCCAACGTCGGCGCTATATCCAGCAAAACCAGACGTTGAACTGCTTTTGTGTGATCCATCGCCAAGCGATGGGCTACTCGCGCACCGCGGTCATGCGCCAGGACGTCAAACTGCTCAAAACCAAAATGACGCATAACTTCCACCTGGTCCAAAGCCATCGTGCGTTTGGAGTAATTGCTGTGATCAGCCATACCCTTCGGCTTGGATGAGTCGCCATAGCCCCGCAAGTCCGTCATCACCACGGTGTGTGACTCTGCAAGTCGTGGCGCTACACGATGCCAAATAGCGTGGGTTTGCGGATGACCATGCAACAAGAGCATGGGAGGGCCTGAGCCACCAATGCGGGCCATGATTTGTACACCATTGACCTCGATGAGATGGGGTTCGAATTGGGGAAACAAGCTGTTCATGGCGGAGCGAATCGGTGGGGGTTTATTTTTCGTGTTGAGTTTAAACACGGGCTTTCATGCGAGCAGCAACATCCTTGAGCCATGGCTGCTGATTCCAATGCGTTTTTGCAAATGCATTGATCTCGTCCATGTAGCTCAAAGACATACCAACAACGTCAACGCCCTGAAGGAACATCTCTTGATGTCGCTTTGAAATCTCGAAGTTCATCGCGCGAAGACCCTCACATTTGACGTCAAGGTTTTCCACATCAATGACGATTTCAGGCGAGTCAGGCTTTTCTGCCAACTGCATCAGACCCTCAACGTGATCGGCGGGAAGGCTCACCAACAGCAATTGGTTGCCCATTGCATTCGAGTAGAAAATTTCGGCAAAACTCGGAGCGATGATGGCTTTGATGCCAAATTGAAGGAGTCCCCACACCGCATGTTCACGGCTTGAGCCGCAACCGAAATTCGAGCCCGCCAGGAGCACGCTGGATTTCGCGTATTGGGCCTGGTTCAGGACGAAGTCGGGTTTGATGCGGCCCTGGCTGTCGTAACGCAGGTCATACAGCAAGCCCTCCACCAGCCCGGATTTGTCGATACCCCGCAAAAACTGCTTGGGCATGATTTGGTCGGTATCGAGGTTGTCGATGCGGACTGGCGCAGCGTGTCCCCGGATGGTTTGAATGGTTGGCATATCAGCTCCCAAGGCGACGAACGTCGGTGATCTTTCCGGTCACAGCCGCCGCAGCAGCCATGGCAGGACTCATGAGGTGGGTGATGGCTCCGCGCCCCTGTCGGCCTTCAAAGTTTCGGTTGGTGGTGGAGGCGCAGCGCGTGCCTTCCGTCAACACGTCGTCATTCATGGCGAGGCACATGGAGCAACCGGGCTTGCGCCATTCAAATCCGGCAGAGATGAAGATTTGATCCAGGCCTTCTTTTTCGGCTTGTTGTTTCACAGCACCGGACCCCGGCACCACCATCGCCCGAACACCTGGGGCCACTCGCTGCCCGGAAACAACTTGCGCAGCCGCCCTGAGGTCTTCAATACGCGCATTGGTGCACGAACCAATGAAGACGTGTTGAATCGGCGTTCCTTCAATGGGCGCACCGGCTTGCAGCTTGGTATAGGCCAGCGCTTGTTCGGTACTGCGCTTGTTTTCCGGTGCTACCTCATTCGGCGCCGGGATGCGTCCAGAAATAGCCAGCACTTGGTCCGGACTGGTGCCCCAGGTGACATGCGGCTCAACATGCGTCGCATCGAATGTGTATTCGACTTCAAACCTGGCGTCCTTGTCGCTGTAAAGGTGCGTCCACTGCGCTAGCGCCTGCTCGCGGGTTTCACCCACGATGTCGGGGCACTTGGCCAACACGTAGTCAATTGAAACCGCATCCGGGGCAATCAGCGCACCACGGGCACCCGCTTCAACCGTCATGTTGCAAAGGGTGAAGCGGGCTTCAACGGACAAGGCCTGAATTGCCGATCCGCTGTACTCCACGACGAATCCGCGTGCGCCTTGGGCGCCGATCTGGCCAATGATCATCAAGATCAAATCTTTACTCGTTGTGCCGTGGGGTAGTAATCCATCCACGCGAATTCGCATGTTTTTAGCGGTCCGATACACCAGGGTCTGGGTCGCCAGAACATGCTCGACTTCGGAGGTACCGATGCCAAAACCCAGCGCCCCCAAGGCGCCATAGGTGGTGGTGTGGCTGTCGCCGCAAATCACCACCATGCCAGGGCGAATCATCCCGTGCTCGGGAGCCACCACGTGTTCGATACCCTGCATGGCATCGTTGGTGTCAAACAGGGGAATGCCATGCGTGGTGCAGTTTTTCGCGAGGTTCGTGGCTTGACGTGCTGACGCTGTGTCATGAATCACACGAATTGCCACCGAATGGGTTGGAATGATGTGACTGACAATAGCCACGTTTTGTCCTGGCATCGGCACGTTGCAATTGCGCTCATCCAGCCCCGTGAAGGCCTGCGGGCTGGTGTATTCATTCATCAAATGCAGGTCACAAAACAGAAGGATATTCTGCTCATCAATGACCCGTACCGTGTGGGCGTCAACCAGCTTTTGATAAAGCGTTTTAGCTTCGTTTTTATGGTTCAGTGCGCTCATTCTGAGGTGATCCCGCGTTCTTTCACGAGTTTTTTCCATACTGGCAATTCTTTTTCCAAACCGGCTGCAATATCGACGCTGCCACCCGGTGCATAGGGCACAACCAGCTTGATGGGTTTTTCAGGGTATTTGTTTTGAGCGAGCAGCGAGCCAGAGGCGATTAACAGGCTTGAAGCTAAAAAAATGTGTCGTTTCATCAGTGTCTCCTTTGCAGGTAGATTGATGCTAACAATAAACCCCTGTTTAATAATTTAATTAAAATCCATTCTTTATTTCTTAAAAATAAATAATGGATGCTTTTTCAGACATCGCGCTGTTTGCCCTCATCGTCAAGCTCGGCAACATGGCCGCTGCCGCCCAGGAGCTGGGAGTGACTCCGCCTGTGGTTACGCGCCGCTTGGCAAATCTTGAGAAGCGGTTGGGGGTTCGATTGATGAACCGAACGACACGCAAGATCAGTCTGACGCCAGAAGGCGAGGAATACTTGATGGAAGGGGTTCGGATTCTTGAAGAAATGAATGCACTCGAAGGCCGGGTTGGCGGAGGTAGCAAACAACCTCAAGGCACGGTTCGAATAGCGGCAACCTTGGGATTTGGGAGAACCCACATAGCGCCAGCGCTGTCGAAATTTATTAAACAGTACCCTCAGATTGATGTCCAGCTGCACCTGAGTGATCGTCCGGTCAATCTGGTCGATCAAGGATTTGATTTGATGATCAGGTTTGGCGACCTCACGGACAGCCGATTAACCGCACGTCTGCTGGCGAAAAACAGTCGCATACTTTGCGCGGCCCCGTCCTACCTGGCGGACAAAGGGGTGCCCTCTCATCCCAGAGATTTGGGCAAGCACAGCTGCATATTCATTCGGGAAGGTGACGAGACTTTTGGCACTTGGCACCTGCGCAACGGGTCTGAAATTGAGTCGATCAAAGTGCGTTCAAATCTCAGCACAAATGATGGAACCTCAGCGCTAGGCTGGGCGCTGGACGGACACGGAATCCTGATCCGCTCGCAGTGGGAGATAGCTAAAAGTCTGCGAGCCTTACAACTTGTTCCTGTGCTCCCCGAATGGAGCCACCCCTCGGCTGATATTTCTCTGATTTTCCAAGCTACCAAACAAACTCCAGCAAAGGTGAGAGTGCTGGTGGACTGGCTGCTCGATGAGTTCAAAATTCACAGAACGCCATCCAGAAATTTGTACGGAACCTGGTAGTCACCGCCCCCGATTCAACACCTTCGCCACCGGGTGATGCCGCAGCCTGAACGCATCGGGCATGCCTGAGCCCAGCAGGGGGCGCAGGTACATGCGAAAGGCATCGGTCACGTCGGTGCCGTTGAGGGTGATGAATTCGTCTTCCATCGTGCGGGTTTTGCCGGCCACGGCGTCCAGCGGCAGCAGTTCGTAGTCCACCGAATAGAAGCCGGTGCGCTTGATGGCCACCGAGCCATCGCGCGAGCCCCACATGGCGAACTGCACCGCCTTCTCGCCCACCTCACGCGCCTCGCGCTGGTCCACGTCCGACACGCAGCCAATGAAGGAGCGCTGCAGGTAGCCGAAGGTGTCGCCGCGCACGCGTTTGATGTTGAGTTTGGACTTGATCTCTTCACACAGCAAATCAGCCAGCGCGCCGTTGCCTGAGAGTTGCACGTTGCCGTGCGCGTCGTGCTCCAGGTCTTTGGCCAACAGCGCGGCAATGGGCGCACCGGATGCGTCGTGAATGCCTTCGGACACGGCAATCACACAGCGGCCATAACGCTCGTAGGTGGCTTTCACATCGGCCAAAAACTTCTCCAGCACAAAGGTGCGCTCGGGCAGGTAAATGAGGTGCGGGCCGTCATCGGGAAACTTCTTGCCCAGGGCGGATGCAGCGGTCAAAAAGCCGGCATGCCGCCCCATGACCACGCCCACGTACACGCCGGGCAAGGCCGCGTTGTCCAGGTTCGCCCCGGCAAAGGCCTGCGCCACAAAGCGTGCGGCGGACGGAAAGCCCGGCGTGTGGTCGTTGCCCACCAGGTCGTTGTCAATCGTTTTGGGAATGTGAATGCAGCGCAGCGGGTAGCCCGCCTTTTGCGCCTCCAGGCTGACGATGCGCACGGTGTCGGATGAGTCGTTGCCGCCGATGTAGAAAAAGTGCCCGATCTCGTGCGCCTGCAGCACCTTGAAGATTTCCTGGCAGTAGGCCACGTCGGGCTTGTCACGCGTGGAGCCGAGCGCGCTCGACGGTGTGTTGGCCACGGCCTCCAGGTTGTGGCTGGTCTCCTGCGTGAGGTCCACAAAGTCTTCATTCACGATGCCGCGCACGCCGTGGCGCGCGCCGTAGATGTGTTCTACCTGCGTGAAGCGCCGCGCCTCCAACGCCACGCCCACCAGCGACTGGTTGATGACGGCGGTCGGGCCGCCGCCCTGGGCGACAAGAATTTTTCCGGAAGACATGCATGGACTCCTTGGCTGTGAATGGCTGGTTGAATCGTCGCCGCCATTGTGCCCAGGTTGTCAGCGCCTGGCGAGGTGAATACCTGCCAGCATGCAGCGCACGGAGCCGCCTGCGAGTTCAATGATCGGCACCGCCAGTTCAAGCACGCGGGCGCTGCGCTCGATCACGGCCACCTGCGCCGGGGTCAGGCTGGCCCGGGCGCGCGAGGACATGGCCAACAGGCGACCGTCGCGGCCCGTCAGCTCCAGCGCGTTGCCTGCAAACTCGGCAATCTGCGCATTGCTGAGCGCGATGACGTCGCGCCCCGAGGCTGTGAGCCGGGCATGGATTTCAGCGCGACGCGCGGGGTCTTGCATCAGCTCAATCCCCACCATCGCAAAGTCGGTGGCCACACACATGAGCACATTGGTGTGGTAGACCGCCTGGCCTGCTTCGTTGGCGGCGTCAAACACCATGGGCTCAAAATTGAAGTGCGTGGCAAACCGCTCCAGCGCCACCGCGTGCGCCCGGTTGGAGCGCGAGGTGTAGGCAATGCGCTCCACGTGGTCCAGCACCATGGCGCCCGTGCCTTCCAAAAACAGGCCATCCGCCTCCAGACCGGAATAGTCGATGACGTCCTGCACCCGGTAGTCGGCCTTGAGCATCTCGATGACATCGTGGCGGCGCTCACGGCGCCGGTTGGCCGAGTACATCGGGTACAGCGCCACATGGCCACCGGCGTGGGTACTGAACCAATTGTTGGGGAATACCGAGTCGGGTGTGTCGCGCTCGCCAGTGTCCTCAAACAGGTGGACGCGAACACCATGGTGCTCCAGCATGGCTGCGGCGGTGGTGACCTCGTCATGGGCCAGCGCCGCCAGCGCGGGCGCCTCGCCCTGCGGGTGGGCGCGCTGAAAACTGTTGTCGGCCGCGGTCTGCGGGTTGGGGGTGAAGGCGTGCGGGCGAATCATGACCACGGCGGACGGGGCCTGA
Source organism: Rhodoferax sp. LS1R11 (assembly GCF_056521395.1). Classification (NCBI taxonomy): domain Bacteria; kingdom Pseudomonadati; phylum Pseudomonadota; class Betaproteobacteria; order Burkholderiales; family Comamonadaceae; genus Rhodoferax; species Rhodoferax sp. LS1R11. Next base: position 152,165 of record NZ_JBWMAW010000011.1, on the reverse strand, counting down.
ACAGAACGGATGGAGGGCATGGGGTTTTCCAGTGTGGGATTGAACAGCCCCGGGTGGGTTCGGGGTGGTTTCAATTTTTCTTCAAGGTGATGCCAAACAAAAGAGCAGCTATTGACACTTGTTGCCCATTTTTTATTCACAATGCAACATCCGAGATAGCAATTTGAAAGACCTGAACCCCATGGATGACACCGACCGTGAACTCATTGGCCTGCTGCGCGACAACGCCCGCACCCCCGTGGTGTCGCTGGCCCAGAAGCTGCGCGTGGCCCGCGCCACCGTGCAAAACCGGCTGGCGCGCCTGGAGAAAGACGGCACGATTCTGGGCTACACCCTGCGGCTCAAGCCCGCTGCCGAGGGACCGCGCGTGCGCGCCCTGATGACCGTGGCGGTGGAGGGCAACCGCGCGGCGGAGGTGATCCAGACGCTGCGGGGGCACCCCAATGTCAGCGCGCTGCACACCACCAATGGGCGCTGGGACATCGTGGCCGAGTTGCGGACCGACACGCTGGAGGAGTTTGACCGCGTGCTCAACGCGATTCGCCGCATCAGCGGCATCGCCACCACCGAGACCAGCATTCTGCTGTCAACCCACAAGGTGTAACACCGGGCTTGCGAAGGTGGCGCCGTCAAAAAAACGTGCATTTTTGCAAGCGCACATCGGGCTGATTGGTTAACCTATCCTCCAGTCCACTTGAACCGGAGCGGTCATGAAAACCAAAGACTTGATACTGGCAGCCCATGTGCGCGATCTGGCCGCCGAGTTGCGCCAGCAGCACGCGTACAGCACCAAAAAAGAGATGGATGCCCGCTTGCCCGTCGACCAGCACGAGACGCTTGAAGACTTTCTGGAGAAGTACCGGGCCGCCCACCCGATCACCAAGTTTGTGCCCGAAGCCATGCAGAAGCTGGAGAAGGTGTCTGAGGTCATCAAAGCCTACCGACATACGCACCCCAAGGGGTAAGGCCCGTCCAACCGACAACTTTCGACAGGCTATTGTCAATTGACAAAAGTTTGTCAAAATCGGTCACATGAGCGATTTGACAGACCCCTGGCACTTTTCCCGGCCCGACCTGGCGCAGGCCTACCTGCAGGGCTTTGACCTCGGGCTGACCTCGGCACGCGGGCTGTTTGCGCGGCGGCGCATGGGCAAGAGCGAGTTTTTGAAACACGACCTGCTGCCCGCCGCCTTGCATGCGGGTTACCTGGCAGCCTACGTCAACCTGTGGGACGACACCGAACACCCCGGCCAAGCGCTGGCCACCGCCATTCTGCTGGCGACCCAGCCCACCGGTCTGGGCAAGTTCTGGGAAGACCTGAACACCCCCATTCGCAAACTCAAAGGCGGCGGCAAACTGCCGCTGGGCATTGAGGGCTCGCTGGAACTGGACCTGGCGGACAAAGAAAAAGCGGCGGTGCCCGCCATCCAGGCCGCGCTGCAGGCGGCCGACAAAGCCAAGAAACGCCTGCTGCTGGTCATTGACGAGGCCCAGGTGCTGGCTGCGCCCGAACACAAGGCCGTGGCCCACTCGCTGCGTGCGGGGCTGGACATCCGCAAGGCGGGGATCAAGGTGCTGTTTGCGGGCTCGTCCGAGGCGGCCTTGCGCGAGATGTTTTCCCGCTCAGCGGCGCCGTTTTACAACTGGGCGCCACTGGAGCCCTTTCCCCTGCTGGGATGCGAGTTTGTGCAGGCCATGGTGCGCCAGCTCAGCCTGGTGGCCAAAAATCCCCTGGGCCTGGAAGACGCCCTGCACGCTTTTAACGCGCTGAAGGAAAACCCCGAATTTTTCCGCTGGTACATCGAGCGCTACCTGATGTACCAGCAGCACGGGCCGGAACAGGCACTGCAGTACACGCTGGCACGGGTGCATGACGACACGGGCTACGCCAGGGTGTGGAAGGAACTCAGCCGCGCCGACCGCGCCGTGCTGCTGCTGGCCGCACGCGGTGTGCAAGACCTGTACAGCGCACAGGCACTCAAGCAACTACAGGACCTGCTGGAACTGCCCGATGTCACCACCAGCGCGCCCCGCACCTCCATTCGGCGGCTCACCGGCATCAAGCTGCAATTGATGGCGCGCGTGGACCACGGGGCCTACCGCTTTGAAGACCCCGAGTTCCAGACTTGGGTCACTGCGCGGCGAACGATTGACTGAACCGGTCATCCATATTGCTATATTATTGATAGCTACTATCGCACGATACACCTGGGCTACAGCCCGATTTCTTATAAATTTTCTGTTTTTTGATCCGAACCGACCCATGAAGCACACACGACACCTCGGCGCCCTCCTCCTGACGCTGCTGCTGGGCGCTTGCGCCACCGCCATCAAGACCAGCGAGACCACCGGTGAGCAGTCGCTGGCGTTTCAAAGCATGGCCTTGCACCCGGCCAACGGCGGGCAACTGGTCAACCTGGACGCGCTGCAGCCCGGGGACATCATCCTCACGGCCGACAACGGTTTGAACTCGGCGGGCATCCGTCTGGTCACGCTCTCGCCGGTCAGCCATGCGGCCGTTTACCTGGCCAATGGGCAGGTGGCCGAGGCCGTGGGCTCGGGCATTCGCATGCGCTCCATGCGCGAACTGGTGTCTGATGAAGTGACGGTCGTGGCGTTTCGGCATCCGGGCATCACGGCCACGCATGTGGACCGCATGGACACCTTTGTGGCACAGCATGTGGGGCAAAAATACAACTACGTCGGGGTCATGCTGCAGGCGCCTTTTGCCCTGGAACGGCGGGCCTGCGAGTTGCCCCTGGTGCCCGCGCTGGTGCGCGACTTTTGCATTCGGGGCGTGGCGGCCGTGCAGTTGGGCTTGGGCCGCAACGACCAGTTCTTTTGCTCCCAGTTCATTCTGGAGGCCTACCGCAGCGCCGGTTTGCCGCTGACCGATGCCGACCCGCGCCTGATCAACCCCGGGGACCTGCTGCACATGCGCGAGGGCGATGTGCCCTCGGTCCGCATCCACCAAGCGCTGCAGTATGTGGGGCACCTGAAATCGCCGCCCCCCATCTTCGCTTTGAACCAAACAGGCCTGTAGCCCAGGTGGTCCGTGCGGGAGTAGCTATTAATAATATAGCAACTGGGTTGGACATAACCTGCTGACCAACCCGGTCGGCAACTCCGTTAATTACCGAGATGCATGGTGAACTTCGCCCCATTGGACAACTGGCACTGCCCGGTGCCTAGCGTGGCCGAGTTCATCTGGTAGCGGCAGTTGATAAAACTGCCCCGGTTACCCGCCCCGTTGGCCAGACCGTCGCGTGACGAACCGGCCACCCGGGTCGCTTCACCCGTGAAGTTTTCACCGTTGATGGCCGTGCTGAAAGTGCCCCGCCCATTGAGGTCATTGGTGACCACCGCGCTTACCATGCCGTAGGCCGACGCCATCTCATTGGCCGGGTACAGCCGCGCGGCGAAGGTCATGGGTGCCGGTGGCGCCATGGGCACGTAAACCACGGGTGCGGCAGCTTGCGTGGGGTGAATCGGCACCACGTAGCAGCCGGTTAACAAGGCGACCACCGAGGCCATGGCACCGATCACAGTGGCACCACGAACCAGGCGTAACACGCGGGGAGCGCGGGGGCTGGCGTTGATCAAAGACTTCATATATTTCCAGGTGACCCAAGCACATGCTTGTAGGTGCACTTTGCGCGAGGGGCGCTGAAAAGTCTCTTAATTCAACGCAAGTATATTGACCAACGACTTAACGTATCAAAATTCAATACCATCAGACGACTGACGCGGTGGAGAAATTCAACGGTTCAACAATTCAGCCACGCGCAGGCGCAGGGTCTCGGTTTGTACGTCGCCAGCACGGATGGGCGTGCCCACGTTCAGCCCCACACGGCTGAACGCGCCGCGACGAAACGGCCGCACCATCGCGCCACCCTGTTCGATGCGGCTGAAGAAAGACCCCCAGAGATTGGTCAGCGCCATCGGGATCACGGGCACCGATTGGCGTTCCAGAATCTTCATGATGCCGAGCCGAAACTCCTGCAGCGTGCCATCCTTGGTGATGCCGCCTTCGGGAAAGATCGCGAGCAGATCACCATCTTTCAGCATCTGGGCTGCAGCTTCAAACGCCGCCTCGTAGGCTACCGGGTCTTCAGCACGCGGTGCAATCGGAATGGCCTTGGCCAGGCGGAACAACCAGCCCAGCACCGGCACCCGAAAAATGCGGTGGTCCATCAGAAAGTAAATCGGGCGCGGGCTGGCCGCCATCAACAACACGGCGTCGATAAAACTCACGTGGTTGCAGGCCAGAATGGCCGCGCCCTGGGTCGGAATGTTCTCATCGCCCGTCACCTTGAAGCGGTAGATAAAGTGCGACAGCACCCAGGCCACGAAGCGCAGCAAATACTCGGGCACCAGCATGAAGATGTAGAACGCCACCACCGCATTGGCCAGGCCGGTGAACAAGAATATTTGCGGAATGGTGAAGCCGCTTTTGAGCAACATGCCAGCTATCAGCGAGCTGGCAATCATGAACAAGGCATTCAGAATATTGTTGGCCGCGATGATGCGGGCCCGGTGCGTGGGCTGGCTGCGCAGCTGGATGAGTGCATACATGGGCACGCTGTACAAACCGGCAAACAGGCTGAGCAAGGCCAGGTCAGCCATCACGCGCCAGTGGGCGGGCTGGGCCAGAAAGGCACCCAGGCTCATCACGTCCGAGGGCGGCAGCCCGCGCGCGGCAAAGTACAAATCCACCGCGAACACACTCATGCCGATGGCTCCCAGCGGCACCAGGCCAATCTCCACATGGCGGCGGCTGAACACCTCGCACAACAAAGAGCCGGTGCCAATGCCGATGGAGAAAACCACCAGCAAGAGTGAGGCGACCTGCTCGTTGCCATGCAGCACTTCTTTGGCAAAACTGGGGAACTGGCTCAAAAACACAGCGCCAAAAAACCACATCCAGCTGATGCCCAGCAGCGAGCGAAACACCACCGGGTTGCCATGCGCCAACTGGAGGTTGCGCCAGGTCTCGGTGACCGGGTTCCAGTTGATTTTGAGCCCCGGGTCGGTGGCCGGTGCGGCGGGAATGTAGCCCGCCACCCAGCGCCCCAGCAGGGCCAGTACCACGCAGCCGATCGCCACGTCACGGTGGCCGGTGCCCGGAATGGCGACCAGCAGGCCGCCCGCAATGTTGCCCAGCAGAATGGCCACAAAGGTGCCCATCTCCACCATGCCGTTGCCCCCCGTGAGTTCCCGCTCGGACAGCACTTGCGGCAGGTAGGCAAACTTCACCGGGCCAAACAGGGTGGAGTGCAAGCCCATCAAAAAGGTGCAGCCCAGCAGAATGAACACGTTGTCCGTCATGAAGCCCCACGCGGCCAACAGCATGATGGCGACCTCCAGGTTTTTGACAAAGCGGATCATGGACGTCTTGTCGTACTTGTCGGTGAGCTGGCCGCTGGTGGCGCTGAACAACAAAAACGGCAGGATGAACAAGGCACCAATCACCAGACCCGCCATGGCAGGCGGCAACCAGCCCACGCTGAGCTGGTAGGTCACCATCACCGTGAAGGCGAACTTGAACAGGTTGTCGTTGGCCGCGCCGGAGAACTGTGTCCAGAAAAACGGTGCGAAGCGGCGTTGGCCAAGCAGCGTGAACTGGTTGGGGTGGGCGTGGGTTTCAGAGGTCACAAAATCTCCCGTTTCGTTGTTATTCATGGGGGTCACACCTGCACGCCAGAGGGGAGTGATGGCAAAGACCGCGCGCTATTGTGCACGGCGTCAATGACGGACAAATTGAAAGCCGCAAAGGCGCGATGCAAGAGATGCCAGGCCGATGGAATTGCAGTCAGCAGCAAGCGGGTCTCCAAACGGGTCAGCGGATTGATCACAACGGTGTCCTTGAAAAATGGGTTGATCGCAGTGTGTTTCTGCAGGCGCCTGAAAAGGACCGGATTCAGAGCAAGAATTTTAAAATTAGACAAAAGGTATCGATAATCGATACCCATGAGCACCACCGCCGACCTCGTCATCGCCCTCAAGAAGGAACTCAAAGCGGCGCAGATGACCTATGCCGACCTGGCCCAGGCCTTGGGCATGGCGGAGTCCAGCGTGAAGCGCATGTTGAGTCAGGGCGACATGTCGCTGTCGCGCATCGACGCCATCTGCCGTGCGCTGAAACTCGACTTTGCCGACCTGGCGCGCCGTGTTGCCGACGCCCAGCCCCTGTTGGCCGAGTTGACCCAGGAGCAGGAACGCGCCGTGGTGGCCGACAAAAAACTGTTGCTGGTGGCCATTTGCGTGCTGAGCCAGTGGACGCTGGAGCAAATGGTGACCAGCTACCGGCTCAGCGAGGCCGAGGGCATCAAGTACCTGGCGCAGCTGGACCGTATCAACATCATTGAATTGCGTCCCATGAACCGTTACCGGCTCAAGCTGGCCAAGGCCTTTCGCTGGCGGCCGCAGGGGCCGGTCATGAACTACTTTCGCGAGAACGCCCTGCTCGACTATTTTTCTGGCGGCTTTGACGGCGCCGGTGAAGGCCTGCTGCTGGTTCACGGTTCGGTCAGCCGCAGCCTGGCACCCTCGTTCATGGAGCGGCTGCAGCGTGTGGCCCAGGATTTCTCGCAGCAGCACCTGGCAGACCAGAAGCTGGCCGAGAAGGACCGCCAGGGTTACACCTTGCTGTTGGGCATGCGCAGCTGGGAGCTGGAAGCGTTTGCCCAGCTGCGCCGCTGAGCTGCACGGGTTGGGGGCTACAGAACCCGGGCGTGATGCAACAAATGGTCCGCCATGAAGGTGGCGATGAAGTAGTACCCATGGTCATACCCCGCATGGCGACGCAGCGTCAGGGACTGCCCGGCCTTCGCACAGGCGGCTTCAAACAAATGCGGGTGCAATTGCGTGGGCAAAAACTTGTCCGCCAGCCCCTGGTCGATCAGGATGCCGCCCGGAAACGGCGCCGAACTGCGCGCGCTCATCAAGGCACTGGCATCGTGCGCCGCCCAGCTTGCGACGTCAGCCCCCAGGTAACCCGCCAACGCTTTCTCGCCCCACGGACACTGCGCAGGCGCGCAAATGGGCGCAAAGGCCGAGACCGACTTGAACAGCGCCGGGTGCTTCAAGGCCAATGTCAGGGCCCCATGCCCGCCCATGGAGTGGCCAAAAATGCCCACGCGTCCGCCATCGACTGGCAGCGCCTGCGTCACCAGCGGCAGCAGCTCGGCGGTGATGTAGCTTTCCATGCGGTAGTGCTGTGACCACGGCGCCTGGGTGGCGTCCAGGTAAAACCCGGCGCCCACGCCAAAGTCCCAGCTGTCGGCCTCGCCGGGCACACCCGCGCCGCGCGGACTGGTGTCCGGGCAAATGAGGGCCAGCCCCAGTTCGGCCGCCATGCGCTGGGCACCGGCTTTGACCATGAAGGTTTCTTCCGTGCAGGTGAGCCCGGCCAGGTAGACCAGCGCAGGCACCTTGGCATGCGCTGCCTGGGGCGGCAGGTACACCGAGAAGCGCATGGACAAGCCAATCTCCCGTGAGGCGTGCTGGTAAAAGCGCTGCACACCGCCAAAGCAGGCGTGCTCGCTGACCAACTCCAGGGCCGCCATCAGAACAGCACCACGCCGCGAATCGACTCACCACTCTTCATCAACTCAAAGCCTTTGTTGATGTCTTCCAGCGGCATGGTGTGGGTAATCAGGTCGTCAATGTTGATCTTGCCTTCCATGTACCAGTCCACGATCTTGGGCACGTCGGTGCGGCCACGGGCGCCGCCAAAGGCTGAGCCTTCCCACTTGCGGCCCGTGACCAACTGGAACGGCCGGGTACTGATTTCAGCCCCCGCTTCAGCCACGCCGATGATGATGCTGCGGCCCCAGCCCTTGTGCGTGCATTCCAGCGCCTGACGCATCACCTGGGTGTTGCCGATGCACTCAAAGCTGTAGTCGGCCCCGCCGTCAGTCAACTGAACAATGGCATCCACCACGTTGTCGACTTCCTTGGGATTGATAAAATGCGTCATGCCGAACTTGCGCGCCATCTCCTGGCGCGCCGGGTTGATGTCGACGCCGATGATCTTGTCGGCGCCCACCATCTTCGCGCCCTGGATCACATTCAGACCAATGCCACCCAGGCCGAACACGACCACGTTGGCGCCCGCCTCCACCTTGGCAGTGAACAGCACCGCACCAATGCCGGTGGTGACGCCGCAGCCGATATAGCAGACCTTGTCAAACGGCGCGTCTTCACGAATCTTGGCCAGCGAGATCTCGGGCGCCACGGTGTAGTTGCTGAAAGTGCTGGTGCCCATGTAATGAAAGATGGGTTCGCCGTTCAGGCTGAAGCGGCTGGTGGCATCGGGCATCAGGCCCTTGCCCTGCGTGCCGCGAATGAGCTGGCACAGGTTGGTCTTGCGCGAGAGGCAGAACTTGCACTGGCGGCACTCGGGGGTGTAGAGCGGAATGACGTGGTCCCCCTTCTTGAGGGTGGTGACACCGGGGCCGACATCCACCACAATGCCCGCGCCTTCATGGCCCAGGATGGCCGGAAAGATGCCTTCGGGGTCGGCACCGGAGAGCGTGTAGTAGTCGGTGTGGCAAATGCCGGTGGCTTTGATCTCAACCAGCACTTCACCAAACTTGGGGCCTTGCAGGTCCACGGTTTCGATGGTCAGGGGTTGGCCTGCTTTCCAGGCAACGGCGGCTTTCGTTTTCATGGGAATGGTTCTCTTGGTGGGTTAAGCAAATGGGACGTCAATCAACGTGGGCCAGCAATTCGGCGTGCATCACGGGGTAATCATGGGCGGTGAGCCACTGGGTGACCTGGGCCGGGTCGTGCATGGTACGCAAAGCCATATAGGCCAGTTCAGCCTCGGGGAATCGGCGTCGCATAAAGTTAAGCCACTGCTTGAGCCGCCCGGCTTGCTGGCGAACTTCCAGGCGGCTGCACACCAGGTACCAAAATTCGGCAATCAGGGGAATGAGTGATCCCCAAGCCACCGTTGCAGGCCCCGGCGTGTCGCTGGCGTCCGTGGCCCCATGAGCCCGAATGGCCAGGGCCAGCCCGGGGTCGGTGACGATGCCGCGGCCCAGCATCAGCATGTCGCAGCCGGACAACTCGCGACACCGCAGGGCATCCTGAACATTCCATATTTCTCCATTGGCCACCACCGGCAGGTGCACGGCAGCCCGTATGTCGGCAATGCGTTCCCAGTAGGCGGGGGGACGGTAGGCATCGGCCTTGGTGCGGGCGTGGACCACCAGCTCGCTGGCGCCACCCGCCTGGATAGCCAGCGCACACTCTTCGGCCCGTGAGTCGTCATTGAAACCCAGGCGCATCTTGGCCGAAACCGGCAGGTGGGCAGGCACAGCGCGCCGGACGGCGGAGACGATACGCATCAGCAACTCGGGATCCTCCAGCAGCGCCGCGCCGCCGCCGTGGCGGTTCACCACCTTGGCCGGGCAGCCAAAATTCAGGTCAATGCCATGCGGGCCGAGAGACGCCAGACTGGCCGCGTTTTCTGCCAGGCAAACGGGATCTGAGCCCAGCAACTGCGCCCGCACCGGCACGCCCGCCAAAGTCCGGCCGCCATGGAGCAGTTCGGGAACAACCCGAATGAAAACGCGCTCTGGCAACAAGGTGTTGGTGACCCGGATGAACTCCGACACGCAACGGTCCACCCCGCCGACACGGGTCAGGATATCGCGAAGCACAAAGTCGAGCAGGCCCTCCATGGGGGCAAGGAGAATGGTCATGGGAGGTCAGTGACGCAGGACGGCAACGCAATAAGGGTCATGCTTGACCTTGATCAATGTGGGCTGCATGCAAAGGCATAAGCTGAAGTCTTATCAAACAAGCAAAGAAGGAAATTCATGTCGCACTATCACGCCGTGGTCTGGCTCGATCATTCTGAAGCCCATGTCATGCACATCAGCCCCGACGACGTCGAAAAGTCAGTGGTTCACCCCAGCAAACCGCACCATCATTTGCACGCCAAAAGTGGCACCGTCGGGGCGGGGCGCGAGGCCGAAGACCACACCTATTATCACGCCATCGTCGAGGCGCTGAAGGGGGCCACGGAGATTCTGGTGGTGGGCCCGGCCCAGGCCAAGTTGCACCTCATCAAGCACATCCACACCCATGACCGCGACATGAGCGACAAGGTGCTGGGTGTTGAAACCGTGGACCACCCGAGTGATGGCCAGCTGGTCGCCTATGCCCGCAAATACTTTGTGGCCCGGGACCGGATGCTGACACAGCCCTGAACTGACACCGGCTCGTGGTCGGCGCGGGCAGGGGTCCGCATATGATGCGGAGATGAGTCATGCACAAAATAACAATGCCGATGTGCCCGCTATTCTGGACGTGGAGGCGTCCGGCTTTGGAGGTAAAAGTTACCCCATAGAAGTTGGGCTGGTCCTGCCCAATGGGCACTCGTTCTGCAGCCTGATCCTGCCTGAGCCCGAATGGACACACTGGGACGCCCAGGCAGAATCTGTTCACCACATTTCCCGCAGTCTGCTCCTTGAAAAAGGTCGCCCGGCCCTTGAAGTGGCCCGCATGCTGAACGACCATTTGAAGGGTCAAACGGTTTACTCGGACGGCTGGGTCAACGACTACAGCTGGATCGGGGCCTTGTTTGACGTGGCGGGTCTGTACCCCCGCTTCCGGCTGGAGAATCTGCGCGCCCTCCTGGACGAGGAAGAGGCCGATCACTGGCATGAAGTGAAGGCGGAAGTGGCCAGCGAACGCGGCGCCCAACGTCACCGCGCCAGCGCCGACGCCCGCCTGCTGCAATTGACGCTGCAGCGCATTCGGCTTCGGACCAGCCAGAATTGACACCCGTCACACCCCATTCGACTTACAACAAAGGAGCCTTTCATGACCATCCACGTGAACATCGATCTGGGTTACGAATTTGAAGTCAGGGCCAGCGCCAAGGACGTGTTTGACGTCCTGTCGGACGTGCCCACCTCGGCCAGCTTCTTTCCCAAAGTCGACAAGCTGGTTGATCTGGGGGATGGCGCTTACCGCTGGGAAATGGCCAAAATCGGCATTGGACAAGCCAATTTGCAAACCGTCTATGCGTCGAAGTACGTCTCCAACCGGGCCAAAGGTTCGGTGGTGTGGACACCGGTCAAGGATGAAGGCAATGCCTTGGTGTCGGGCCACTGGAAAATCACCGACAAGAAAAAATCCACCCATCTCCTGCTCCAGATCAATGGCGACCTGACGCTGCCCTTGCCGGGTCTCATGAAAATGGTGGTGGCCCCGGTCGTTGAGGGCGAGTTCGAGAAACTGGTGGAGCAGTACATCGACAACCTGACCAAAAAATTCGGCGGCGAGGCCTGACAGGCCCACTCCGCTGGCAGGCACCAGAGTCCGCTCAGGGTGCTTTGACCACCGGTGGCGCCACGGAAAAACCGTAAAGACGCTCAGGCGGCAAGCGCATGAGCATCGTCTTGTCCGTGACATTGGCCACAATCGCAAAGCCTGCCTGCCCCGTGTCATGGCGCGGCGAGCGCGCAATCGGTCGACCGGCGGTGTCCGTGATGCAGGCCACGATCGGCGCACGGACGTTGCCCGTCCGCTGAACCACGATGCCCAGTTCGCCCGAGGCCAGTTTGACAAAGTCACCGGGAGGATAAATACCGAATTCCTTGATGATGGCCGTCGAAATGGGACCGCCCTTGTCTTCGCGGTAAAGCTGCCGGGCCGCGTCCTGCGATGACAAGGCGGCCCGCATGGCGCGCGGGCTGATCTTGGCCATGTAGACGTCGGCCACACGCAACGCAACCGCCATTTCGCAAACGTCTTCCTGACCCAGCGGATACCCGCTGCCATCAGGCCGCTCGTGGTGCTGGGCCACGGCCGCCAGCCAGTCGGGGTCGGTCACACCGGCTTTGCCAAGAAGGTCCACGCACTGAGCTGGGTGAGCGTGAATGGCAGCGCGCTGCTTGTCCTTCATGGGCACATCCTGCGCGGCCATTTCTCCCTGCAAATCCAGAATCGTCATGTTCATGGTGAGCGCGGCCTTGACCAGACTCATCATCCGCCCCTGGGGCCATTTAAGGTGGCGCGACATCAGGATACACAGCAGCGCCGTGTGCACTGAATGGCTGTAGCCATAATAAAAATCGTGGGACTGGTCCTGTCGGATGCAGCGGTAAATGCCGATGTCTGCATTGATATCGACCAGTTCCACAATATGAAGCGCAAAGGCGTCGACGCGCCCGGGAAAGTCAGGCTCCAGCCCGGGTTGGATGAGCAGCTTTTTCAAGCCCTCGGCGGTCAGGTCCCACAGGCTGAACAGATTGGGCGGCGCCACGGCGGCCTTGACCTGCTCAGGCTCGGCCGCCCGATCCACCGCCCGCACCTCCTCGACATCCACAAAGGCGCCTCGCTCCAATATCTGGTCCAGCTGATGCTCGCTAGCCACCACGTGCCCTCGGGACAGCAACAGTTGGCCCTGCTCATCACGCACATTCCAAGGCAAGGGAGCGCCGATCTGGACTTTGGCTCGCGGCAGTCTCAACATTTTCACAATCAATCTACCTCAGGTTGGTTTCGTTTGTACCTATGAGTCTTCAAAAATGCAAGCTAGGTACGGATCGCAGTCTTGATACGAATGCTATATTTTTAGTAGCTACTTGCGCACATTCTGCCTGGGCTAGAGCCCCAAAAGGCTAAAACCATCGCCTGAGCCGGCCCATCGTGTTGACACCTGCCAACACCAGGGCACCGGCCAGCACACCGGCGACCCCATCCACAAGCAGCGAAAGCAAGCCCTGAACGGCGGGCCCCGCCCCACCCATGAGGTGTTCGATCCAGCCATGTGCGCCGGGTATTCCGTGGGTCAAAATGCCACCCCCCACCAGAAACATCGCCGCCGTCCCCACCACCGACAAGGCCTTCATGAGGTAGGGCGCGGTCTTCAGGACAGCCAGTCCAATCCGGCGCCCCAAGCGCACGCCAACGCCCTCGCCCCTGCGCTGACTCAGATACAGCCCGGCGTCGTCCAGCTTGACAATGCAGGCCACCAAACCGTACACACCAACCGTCATGACCACGGCAATGCCACTGAGCACGGCCACCTGCGTCACCAGTGGACTGGCCTGCACGGTCCCCAGGGTGATGGCAATGATCTCGGCTGACAGGATGAAGTCTGTCCGGACAGCCCCCTTGATTTTGTCTTTCTCCAGCGCCACCAGGTCCACAGAGGGGTCCCCCAGCGCCTTCAGCAGGACGGCGCGGCTCGCGGCATCGTCAGCCTCGCTGTGCAGGTACTTGTGGGCCAGCTTCTCGAACCCCTCAAAACACAAAAAGGCGCCGCCCACCATCAGGAGCGGCGTCACGGCCCAGGGCACAAAAGCACTGATGGCAATGGCTGCAGGCACCAGAATGGCCTTGTTGACAAACGAGCCCTTGCACACGGCCCAGACCACCGGCAGCTCGCGGTCGGCCTTGACACCCGCCACCTGCTGCGCATTCAGGGCCAAATCGTCGCCCAACACACCCGCAGTTTTTTTGGCCGCGACCTGGGTCAACACCGACACATCATCCAGAACGCTGGCAATATCGTCAATCAATGCAAGCAGACTGCTGGCCATAGTGGTTCACTTTCAGAACGCCAGAGCAATCCGGCAAATGAGGCGATTGTCGCCGCAGCGCCAGGCGTGGCCTCACCAGCCCAGGTATCCCGACTGATAATCGCGCCTGTCGGACCTTTCCAAACAAGAACTTTTTCGGGACAAGCACCATGCATCGTGTCGCCATCAGCAGCACCGGACTCTACATTCCACCGCACGTCATTTCGAACCAGGAGTTGGTAACCGCCTTCAACAGCTTTGCCGAACTGGAAAACGCCAGGTACTCGACCGACATTGCGGCCGGCACACGCTCGCCCATCCCCCTGTCCAGCGTGGAGTTCATCGAAAAGGCATCCGGCATCAAGCAGCGCTATGTGATGGAGAAAACCGGCGTGCTGGACCCGCTACGTATGCGCCCGCGCCTGCAGGCCCGCCCCGATACCGAGATGTCGCTGATGGCAGAAATTGGTGTGGCCGCGGCCCGCGATGCCTTGGCACGCGCTGGCAAACAAGCACAGGACATTGATGGCGTCATCTGCGCCGCAGCCAACATGCAGCGCGCCTACCCCGCCATGGCGATCGAAATTCAGACCGCCCTGGGCATCAACGGCTTCGGGTTTGACATGAATGTGGCCTGTTCTTCGGCCACGTTTGCCATTGACATGGCCGTCAATGCCGTCAAAAGCGGCTCGGCACGCGCCATCCTGGTGGTGGACCCGGAGATCACCTCGCCCCACCTGGCCTGGAAAGACCGGGACTGTCACTTTATCTTTGGTGACGTCTGCACCGCCATCCTGGTTGAGCGGCTTGACACCGCCCCAGCTGGCGCGTTTGAGGTCATTGGCACGCGCCTGCTCACCACGTTTTCCAACAGCATCCGCAACAACGCCGGGTACATGTCACGCAGCGAGGACCGCAACCCGGAAGACCGGGACCAGCTCTTTTATCAGGAGGGACGCAAAGTCTTCAAAGAGGTGTGCCCGATGGCCGCAGAGCACATCACCAGGCACCTCGCGGAGCATGGTCTGGCGCCTGCCGGGGTGCGCCGTTTCTGGCTGCACCAGGCCAACCTGGCCATGAACCAGCTGATCAGCCGCAAACTGCTGGGGCGCGATGCCACGGCGGAAGATGCACCGGTGATCCTGGACGAATTTGCCAACACGGCCTCGGCCGGGTCAATCATCGCCTTTCACCGCCACCACGACGACATCAAGACCGGCGAAGTAGGGGTGATCTGCTCGTTTGGAGCGGGCTATTCCATTGGCAGCGTGGTGGTGCGCCGCACCTGAGCCGCCACAACCGGGTCAGCTCAGGTCGCGCTTCATCCGGATTTCCTCGACCTTGACCGAGCCCATGGGCACGGTCTTGATGGTGGTCATCTCGCGTTTGAAACCGGCCAGGTCGTGAAAACGCAGGGCGCGCTCGTTGCCCAGCGGTACCCAGATCGAGACCTTGGTGCACCCCTCTTCCACCAAGCCATCGCGCGCGGCGTCCCACAGGGCCAAACCAGCGCCTTGTCCCCAGTAAGAAGGGTCCAGGTAGATCGCCCAGATTTCACCCATGGTGTTGGGTGTTCCCTTGTCGCGTGAGCGGTCAAAGCCGACAAACCCGACCACTTTCTCTCCGTCAACCGCCACATACACCTGCGGCTCGGCAAATTCAATCGCATCGCGCCAATAAGCAAGCCCCTTGTCGGCAGAAACCACGGGCGCCTGTTCGCCTGGAAAAAGGGCTTTGAAGGCGGCCTGGCTGGAAGTGGCGTGAATTTCGGCAATCGCCTTGGCATCGCGCACGGTGGCGGGACGAACTTCAATGTTGGACGTACTGGACATGAAAGTAGCTTGGAGGACCAAACGAATAATAAAAATTGGAGTTGGATTGTCGCCGCAATTGGCTTTTGCAGCTCAATACAATCCCTGCATGCCCGTACCCGACACCCCTCTTTTTTACACTGCCATCGTTGAGCCTGACGCGCAACAAGTGGACGCCTGGACCCACCAGCCACTGCTCATGTCCCTGGAACAGGGCGGTGTTGACTGGCCCAGTTCATGCCGCAACGGCACCTGCCGCACCTGCATTGCGCAGCTGGTAGAGGGCGAAGTGCGTTACGAGATCGACTGGCCAGGGCTGAGCGCCGAGGAAAAGAACGAAGGCTACGCCCTGCCCTGCGTTGCCTTTCCATGTTCAGACCTGGTGCTGGTCAGCGGCGCCTGAACCTGAACCAAAACTTGCGGCCAGGCCCAAAGCGCTCAGTCGTCTGACCGCTTGTCGGGGCGTGGAATTTTCTTGAAACGGATCTTGCGATCCAGTTCGATCGCATCTTTCTTGACCTGGCGTTGCGCATCCAGGATCTGCCCGGCGGCCAGCCATTGCGCAAACTCTTCGGGCGTTTCCAGGGTGATGCGGCCCATCACCGCCGCCCGAAAATCATAAATGGCAATCTCGGCCGCTTTTTGCAGGTTGATCCGCTTGCCGCCCTGCAGGGCGCCGCGTTTGCGCCCGATGGCCTCCAGCAGCTCCTCGTCCGTCATCGCCGCCACGCCTTCCAGCTTGAAACGGGCCTCCACCAAGGGCGCGTAATGGGTTTTCAGATAGTCCAGCAGTTCCAGCGCCACTTCTTCTTCATTGAAGGCATTGCGGCCAATGGCGCCGCTGGCCGCCAGGTTGTAACCGCTTTTGGCCACGATGATGCGCGGCCACAGCACGCCCGGCGTGTCATACAGGTAGAAATCATCCGCCAGCGAAATACGCTGCTCCAGCTTGGTGATCCCCGCCTCGTCACCCGTTTTGGCGGCCCGTTTTCCCGTCAGCGTATTGATGAGGGTGGACTTGCCCACATTGGGAATGCCGCAAATCAGCACCCGCATGGGCTTGACCATGCCGCCGCGGGTCGGTGCGAGCGCAAAACAGGCCTGGGCCAGTGCCTTGGCCGGTGCCGTCACGCTGGCGTCAAGCCCCAGCGCGCGCGTGCCGGGCAAGGCGTTGTAATGCGCCAGCCACTGCACTGTGCGCGCCGGGTCAGCCAGGTCCTGCTTGTTCAGCACCTTGAGCGCCGGTTTGCCCGCCGTGAGTTCGGCCAGCATGGGGTTCGCGCTCGACCCTGGCAGGCGCGCGTCCAGCAACTCCACCACCACATCGATGTTCTTGATGCGGTCCTGAATGGCTTTTTTGGTCAAATGCATGTGACCCGGAAACCATTGAATAGCCATGTTGTGTGTGCTCCTGTTGCCGTCAATCTGTTGTTGACCAACCCGCTGCCCCCAGCTTGCCCCTGCAAACCTGACATTAAGTTGGTAACCTGCCCTATTGTCCCTCGCCATGGCGCGCGCCCAAGGCTGCGCCTTTCATAAAATGAGGTCAACTTGCTGCCCACACCACCGGAGACTTCAATGACTCAAAACGCCCACATCATCCAGCGCCCTGCCTACCCTGCCGCCCAACTCATCCTGCTTTTTCATGGCGTCGGCTCCAATGCCCAGTCCATGAAACCCCTGGGTGAGCGGCTGGCAGCCGAGTTTCCACAAGCCATGGTGGTCGCGGTCGCGGCCTACCAGCCGTCGGCCAACGGCACGGGTTTTCAGTGGTTTTCGGTCGCCGGCATCACGGAAGACAACCGCCTGCCGCGGATTGCAGAAGCCATGCCGGCGTTTGAAGCCTGCATCGCCCATTGGCAACACGAAGCGGGCGTGAAGGCCTCCGCCACTGCATTGATCGGATTTTCGCAAGGGGCCATCATGGCGCTCGAATCCACCAAACGACCGACGCCCATGGCCTCACGGGTGTTCTCCATCAGTGGCCGCTTCGCCACCTTGCCCGAGGCAGCCCCCGAAGAAATCACCATTCACTTCCTGCACGGCAAAACCGATGAAATCATTCCCTACGGTTACGCCGTCGAGGCCGCCCATCACCTGCTGGGCCTGGGGGCGGACATTACTGCCGAAGTGCTGCCCTTCATCGGCCATGAAATTCACACGGACTTTGCGGACCTGGTGGTGAGCAAGCTCAGCTCGCACCTGCCCAAACGGCTGTGGACCGAAGCACTCAAAGCCAATACACCCAGCTGACGCGGCCCTCGGTCGCCCTATTGGGCGTTCGCCCCCATTTTGCGCAGCTTGTCCTCCCACTTTTTGACGCCCTCATCGCCCAATTTGTCCACCATGCCAATCAGGGTCTCGTTAACCGGCGATATGCCGACGAAACCCAATATGTTGCGCTCCAGCGACTTGACACTGTGGGCGCGAAAATACCAGCGGTACAACAGTGCGGGCATGCCCATGGTCACCACCACCCGGGCCGATCGCCCCAGCAGCCCTTTTTGGCCAAAGGGGTTGCCCCCCTCCGGCTTGAAAGCAAAACCAGGCCGGGCCACCTGCTCCAGAAAACCTTTCAACAAGGCAGGCATGTCGCCCAGCCACAGCGGGAACAACAACACCATATGCTGGGCCCATTCAATGTCGGTCTGCGCCTGCACCAGAGTTTCGGGCAAACTGCCCTCTTCCCAGGCGTGCTGGCTGCGCAACAGGGGGAAGTCCAGCTTCGCCACATCGATCCGGCGTACCGCGTGACCCGCGGCTTGGGCCCCCTGGGCATACGCATCTTCCAGCGCATGCCCCAGATGGCGGGTGACGGCATCAGGATGCCCCTGAATGAGAACAATGCGTTGAAAAGACATGGCGGGCTCCTTGGGTCCACCTGAACCCTACCCAAACCACCGGCAAGTTGCTTTGACGCGGCTCAATGATCGCGTCAATTCGGCTCACTCATTCACCCGGCCCCGCAAAGCCTTGGTTTCTGAGCGCTGGCTTTTGGCCACCCGGAGTCTTTGCTTTGAACCATAGCTGGGCTTGGTGGCGCGGCGGGTCTTGGGCGGTGTCGCCACACTGTTAACCAGTTCGTGCAGGCGCACCAGCGCATCCAGCCGGTTCATCTCCTGCGTACGGTGTTGCTGCGCCTTGATGACCAGCACACCCGCCTTGGTGATGCGGCTGTCATGCAGCGCCAGCAGCCGCTCCTTGACATCGTCGGGCAACGAGGAGGCAGCGATGTCAAAGCGCAAATGAATCGCGCTGGAGACCTTGTTGACGTTTTGCCCGCCCGCCCCTTGCGCACGGATGGCCGTGATCTCGACCTCGTCCTCACTGATCGCCAGTGCAGGGAGTGTTGCAGACTCAGCCATCAGAATGCGCCGGGGCGGTCCGAATCAGCTCAGAACGTGGCTTCCACCACGCGCCGGAATTCAGGGGTGATGTCCGGCATCACGCCAAACCACGCCTTGAATGCGGGCCTGGCCTGGTTCAGCAACATGCCCAATCCATTGACTGTCGGATTGCCACGCTGGCGGGCAGCCACCAGCAAAGGTGTTTCCATCGGAACGTAAATCACGTCGGATACCAGCGCATGCAAAGGCAACTTATTCAGTGAAATATCGAGCGGACTTTGACCCGCCATGCCCTGGTTGGTGGTGTTGACGAGCAAGGCCACGTCGGCCAGCGCGTCATGCCGGTCTTCCCAGGGGACGGCCCGCACCGGTGCGCCAAACTCCAGGGCCAGACCTTGCGCTTTGTCAAAAGAACGATTGCAAACCCTGATTTCCTTCGCCCCTCGCTCCGCCAGGCTGACGATCACGGCACGCGCCGCGCCGCCAGCCCCCAGTACAGTGACCGGTCCGGCATCGGCGCGCCAATCGGGTTGAACGTCCAGCAGGCTCTGGATGTAGCCAAAACCGTCGGTATTGGTGCCGCTCAGCGACCCGTCTGCCTCGACCACGAGGGTGTTGATGGCACCGATGCGTCGCGCCACCGGATCAACCCGGTCAACCCACTGCATGGCCGCCACCTTGTGCGGAATGGTGAGGTTACAGCCGGCAAAACCCAGGGCACTCAGGCCCTTGAGTGCCGCGGGCAAATTGGCGGGATCTACCGGCAGCAAAACGTAGGCGCCAGTCAGCCCGTATTGCTTGATCCAGTGGTTGTGAATCGTGGGGGAACGGGAATGGGACACGGGCCAACCCATGACACCAGCGAGTCCAAATTTAGTGTGCTTGCTCATATTCTTGATGTGGAGGCAGCCAAGCGCTGCGTCTGATAAAACGGGCGTCCGGCCAGGTACCGGGCGGCATTGTTTATACCTTAGTCAGGCAGGGGCCGGCCGGTCGCCGTGCAAGGCCGCGAGTTGGAGCCGCGTCAGGCGTGCGGCATGCTGCGCCAGCTCAGGGTTGAACCATTCTTCTGCGGCGGCCTTGGACAGGCTGGCCCGCACGGCGTCCAGATTGCTGCGCATGCGGTGGGGGTTGACCTGCAGTCCCGGCACAGCCAGCGCCAGGGCGCGGGCACTGCCGTGGACCGACATCACCAACTGCGGCCACTCGGCCAACTCGGCCTGCCAGGCGCCCAGGGCGCGCTCATGCTCCTGGGGCATGGCCGCCAGCAAAGCCGCCACACGCTGGGGCGCGCGCAAGGCCGCCGCCAGCGCCACCATGGACCCCACCGGATTGTGTTTGTGGGGCATGCCCGACGGGCTGCCGCGCCCCGGGCCGGCAGGCTCCGCAAGCTCCCCCACCTCAAACTGGCTCATCAACATGATGTCTTTGGCCAGCTTGCCCAGACTGCCCGCCAACAAACCCAGCTCGCACCCCAACGCCACCCACTCGTCACGCTGGGTATGCCAGCTCATGATGGGCAACCTCAGCGACAAATCCTGTGTCATGCGCCGGGCGATCTCAGCGCCCTTGCCCTGCATTTTCTCCAGCGTGCCAACGGCCCCGCCGAACTGCAATTGCAGCGCATCGCCCGCCACGCGGTCCAGCCGCTGGCGGCTGCGCACCAGAGGCGCGGCCCAACCTGCGCACTTGAAACCAAAGCTGCTCACACTGGCAGGCTGCATCAGAGTGCGCGCCAACATGGGGGTGTCGGCATGCTGCCCGGCCAGGCCAAGCAAGGCGGTCACAACCAGATCGACATCGGTGCGAATCAACGCCAGGGCGTCGCGGGTGACCAGCACCATGGCCGTGTCGATCACGTCCTGGCTGGTACTGCCAAAGTTCACAAACGGCGCTGCATCGGGGTTGAACAGGCTGACGGTTTCCCGCAGCACCTTGAGCAGCGGAATCGCGACGCTGCCAGCATGTGCGCTCTCACGCACAATTTTGGCCACATCAAACAACTCCACCTTGCAGGTGCCAATGATGGACTGGGCGGCGCCCTCTGGTATCAGCCCAGCCGCAGCCTGGGCACGGACCAAAGACGCCTCAAATTTGAGCATGGCCGCCAGAAAGTTGCGCTCGCTGAACACCTCGGCAACTTCCGGAGTGGACAAAAACCCCTCAAACAGACCGCTCATGAAAGCGCCATCCCGTCAGGCCGCAGACTGCTTTTTGAGGCGAATCTGGTTGGGCAGGGGCACGGAGCGACGCAGCACGTCCTCCCCCAGCCACATGGCCGCGCGGCGCGCCCGCTGTGCCACGGTCGCCAGCGGCATTTGCTGGTAGTCGTCGTTGAAGACTTCAAAACTGTAGTCGCCGCGGTAGCCCAACTGGTGCAGTTTGAGCACCAGGGCAGCCAGGGCCTCGCTGTGCACGCCTTCACCGGGAAAGACCCGAAATGTGCGCGCCGTGCTGATGCGCTCTTCAATGGTCTTGATTTCGTTCCACATGAAGTCGGCCAGTTGCACCAGGAATATCTTGTCCGGGTCCAGCATCTCCAGCTCATCGAGCGGCGTTTTGGAGGCAAACATGTGAAACGAGTCAAACCCCAGGCCGAGGTTGGGCATGTCGGCCTGCGAGATGATGTCCCACGCCTGCGGAAACTCATTGACCGCGCGCCCCCAGGACAGGGCCTCGTAAGCGATCTTGATGTTCATCGGAATCGCCAGCATCGCCAGCTTGCGCAGGTCGCGGACCAGGGCCGAGGTTTCACCCGAGGCATGGCTGGAGGTTGATGAGCACGCCAGCATGACACCACAACCCAGCGCGTGACACATCTCCAGCATCGACTTGGCAATGTCAATCTTGTACTCGTGCAAATGGCCCGACAGGCCCTCAAAGTCACGCAACACCTGGAAACCGGTCACCCGCAGGCCACTGTCCTTGACCTCCTGCACGGCCGCCTGCCATCCGTCGGGGTGACCCACCAGATCGCGCGCCAACAGCATGACCTGCGAGAAACCGGCCGCACGAATGGCGTCCAGCTTGGCCTTGAGCGGTCCGGCCAGCGAGATGGTGTCCATCCCGAAGTCGTCCATATTGCCTTCAAAGTGACTCATGATGATCAGCTCCGCTCGTCGTGCACAAGCTCAAACATCACGCTGCCCATGACCGTGCGCGTCAAAGCGCCCCGGCTCTCCAGCTGAACACCTTTGGAGGCCACAAACTCCACACCGCGCTGGCGCAACTGCGCCACCGTGGCCTGAACGTCCGGCGTGCCCAACCCGATGCGGTGCAGGCATTCGTCGTCTTCCACGTTCAGCACACCCGGCTCGGGCTCGATCAGTTGCAGGTAAAAACTGCCGCACGGGCTGCGCAGAATACGGCCCTTGGGCAGAATGCCAAAACGCTCGTCAGGCGACAACGCGGAGAACCCAAACAGGGCCGAATAAAACTCGGTCCAGTCCTCGGTGCGGTAATTGCCAATGTACTGAACGACGCCAAAGAAATGCAGGCCTGCAATGGCCGGTGGACGCTGGTCCACGGTCGGAATCGGCGTGAAATCCACGTCGTAAATCGAGAACTCTTTGTACCGGTCCACAAAATAGATGCGGCTGGTGCCCACCCCGTGGATGGCGGGAATGTTCAACTCCATCACCTCCACCCGGGCCGGCACCGCCCAGGCACCACGCTCCAGCGCCCGGCGGTACGCCGCGGCGGCATCGCGCACACGCAAGGCCATGGCCGTGATGACCGGTTTCTCGGTCAGCACCATGCCGTTGTCATGGGCGTTGACGATGATGTTGATGTCACCCTGCCGGTACAACAAGACCTCACGCGAGCGATGGCGTGCCACCGGCCTGAAGCCCATGGTTTCCAGCACCTGCCCCAGCGCCTGGGGTTTGGAGGTGGCGTACTCAATGAACTCCACTCCCTCCAGGCCCAGCGGGTTGGGGCCTTCGACAATCTCTTCGCGGTCTGCACCGCTGGCACGGGCCGTATGGTCAGCTGTCAACATTGTTTTTTCTCCCGGAAACATCGTCTTGATTATGCCGACTCCACGCTGCCTGGCGCGGGCGCGGCATGCGCCCCGCCCAGGAAAAGCCGCTCGATATGCGGGTCCGCCAGCAACTCGGAGGCCGGCTTTTGCAGCACCAGCCGACCCGACTCCAGCGCGATGGCTTCGTCAGAAATTTTCAGCGCACTTTTCACGTTTTGCTCCACCATCAGCACCGTGGTGCCCTGGTCCGCCAGTTTGCGCAGGAGCTTGAACACGTCCTGCACCACCAGGGGCGACAGGCCAATGGACGGCTCATCAATCAGGATCACCTTGGGACGCAGCAACAAGGCGCGGCCAATCTCCAGCTGCTTTTGCTCGCCGCCCGACAAGGCCGACGCTGGCGAATTCATGCGCTGCTTGACGCGGGGAAAGAACTCCAGCACTTCAGGTATGCGCTCGTGTGTGGTCTTCATGCCCAGCGTGATGCCACCAAGCTCCAGGTTTTCAAACACGGTGAGCTGACCAAACAGGTTGCGCCCCTGCGGCACAAAGGCGATGCCTTTGGCCAGCAATTCCTTTTGGCTGATACCGCTGATGTCCTGCCCATCGAGCAGGATCTTGCCCTGGCGTGGCTTGAGCAAACCAAACAGCGTCTTGAGCACGGTGGACTTGCCCGCGCCATTGGGCCCGAGCAACAACGTGATGGTGCCGCGCTTGGCCTTGAACGACAGGTTGTTCAGGATCATGAAATCCTTGTAGCCGGCCACCACGTCCACGAATTCAATGCAGGTGTCTTGTGTCGTCATGGCTTAGCTCCCCAGATAGGCGTCCAGCACCTGTTTATTGGCCCGAATTTCGGCGGGTGTCCCGATCGCCATCACCTGGCCCTCCACCATCACCATGATGCGGTGGCACAGGTCCATCACAAAGTCCATGTTGTGCTCGATCACCACGAACGAACTCTTCTTGCCGATCTTCGGATTGCGGTTGAGTTCTTTCAGCAAGGTGGAGATACCACCCACCAGGCTGGGGTTGACCCCGGCGCAGGGTTCGTCCAGCAGCACCAGGTCGGGCTCACTCATGAAGGCCATGGCAATGTCCACCAGCTTCTGCTGGCCGTAACTGAGTTCACCGGCCTTTTTGTCCGCCACATGGCGAATGCGGAACTGGTCGATCAGCGCATCGGCCTTGGCACCCAAACCAGAGTCGCCAGGCGCAAACATGCGGCTGAACATGGTGCCCTGGTGCTCTTGCGCTGCGACGATCAGGTTGTCGCGCACCGTCATCTTGCCAAACACCTGCAGCGTCTGGAAGGTGCGGCCCACGCCGCGGCGGTTGAGCTCCAGCGGCCCCAGCGTCGTGACGTCCTGCCCGTTGAGCTCGATCTTGCCCTCATCGGGCGTGATCTGGCCCAACATGCTGTTGAACAGCGTGGTCTTGCCGGAGCCGTTGGGGCCAATGACGCCAAAGATCTCACCCGGCATGACTTCGAAGGACACCCCGCCCACCGCCTGAATGGCGCCGTAGGCTTTCTTGAGGCCGGTAACTTTTAACAATGCGTTGCTCATGACTTGGCTCCCAGGCTGCTGGCGGAGGCGGCGCGCGCCGCACTGGCCTCGCGTGCCAGGCGTTTGGCTTTGATGCGGTCCGGCAGGCTCAGCAAGCCATCAGGCAGCCAGATCATCAACAGAACCACGGCGGCGCCAAAAATCGGCAAATACCAGTCGGCCACCTTGGGCACATCGCGCAGCCACTCGGGCATGATCACGCCCACCGCCGCACCCAGCACCGGGCCGAGAAAGTAACCCGGCCCGCCCACCACCACCATGAGGTACATCATGATGGAGGTGCCCACCGTGAACTGCGCGGGCTCGATGAACTGCACCTGGCTGGCCAGCAAGGCGCCGGCAATACCGGCATAGGCCGCACCAATGGCAAAACTCAGCAGCGTGTAGCTGCGGGTGTCCACCCCCAGGCTTTCAGCGCGGATCGCGTTGTCACGCAGGGCCGTGAAAGCCTTGCCCCATGGCGAACGCAGCAGGCCCAGCAACAAGATCGCCATCACCACCGTCACTACCAGGGTGAAGTAGTAATAGGCCAGGTTGCTCTCCAGCGAAACGCCGAACAGCGTGGGGCGGGCAATGTTGTTCAGGCCGAAGGTGCCGCCCGTGAGCCATTCCTCGTTGCGCATCACCAGCCAGATGGCGGTGTTGAAGCCCAGCGTGGCAAACGCCAGGTAAATGGTTTGCACCCGCAGCGCCGGAAAGCCCAGAATGATGCCGACCACGAAGCAGATCGCCGCCGCCGCAGGCAAACCAAGCCAGAAGCTGAACCCGGCTTTCATCAAAATCGCCACCGTGTAGGCGCCAATACCAAAGAAAGCGGCGTGACCCAGCGACTTTTGCCCGGCGTAGCCCACCGTGAGGTTCAGGCCCATGGTGGCAATGATGAAGATCAGCCAGTAGGTGAGCAGATAGATACCGTAGTTCTTCATGAACTGCGGCACCAGCAACAGCAGCAGTGCACTGAGCACCAGGAGGGGAAGTGTGAGCTTTTTCATATCAGACCTTGCGCTCTTCTTTTTTGCCCAGCAGCCCTTGCGGCTTGAACAGAATCACGATCATGAAGATCACCAGCGCCACGGCGTCCTTGTACGCGGGCGAGATGTAGGCCGCAGCCAGGTTCTCGCACACACCCACAATCAGCCCGCCCAGCAGCGCACCGCGTGAGTTGTTGAAGCCACCGATGATGGCGGCAAAGAAAGCCTTGTTGCCCAGCGACTCGCCCATGTCGAACTTGGCCAGATAGGTGGGCGTGACCAGCAGCGCAGCGGCAACCGCCAGCACGGCGTTGATGGCAAAGGCGTAAAAAATCATGCGCGGCACGTTGATGCCCAGCACCGAGGCACTCTCGGTGTTTTGCGCCACGGCCTGCATGGCCCGGCCGGTCACGGTTTTGGTCATGAACGCCTGGGTGGCCAGCACCAGCGCCAGCGCCAGCACAAAGGTGCCGATGTCAGACAGCGTGATGGTGACCCCGGCGATGTTGAACAGCTTGTCGGCAAACAGGCTGGGGAACGGATGGGCCTCCGCGCTGTAGCCTGCGCGAACGCCGTTGCGCATGGCAATCGACAAGCCGATGGTGGCCACCACGATGGGCATCATGCCGAACTTGAAGAGCGGATCCACAATGCCGCGCTTGAAAATCCAGCCCAGCACAATCACGGCCAGCACCACGCTGAACACAAAGCTCACCGCCAGCGGTGCGCCAAAGGACATGAAGGCCAGCATCATGAAGGCGGGCAACATGACGAACTCACCCTGGGCGAAGTTAATGGTGCCACTGGCTTGCCAAAGCAAGGTAAAACCCAGCGCAGCCAGCCCGTAAATGGCTCCTGTGGCCAGGCCACTGAAGAAGAGTTGGAGGAAGTCGGTCATGATGCCCAGCCTTTTTGGTTAATGCGAAGTCGCTGCCTGTTACTTCTTGGCAGCGGGTGCAGCGGCAGCACTCAGGGCTGGCACGGTCGACACCACCTCTTGCTTGCCGTTCTTGACCTCCACCATGAAGCTCTCGCGGTCCAGGTCGCCGTTGGCGTCAAAACTCACGTCCATCAGGATGCCCGGCTCTTTGGCGGTTGTGACTTTCAGGGTGTGCATGGCGGTGGCGACGGCCTTGCGGTCCAGCTTGCCCACCTTCTCGATGGCGGCCTTGAGCGTGTAGATGCCGGAGTAGCCCTTCATGCCGTTGTGGTCGGACACATATTTGTATTCCTTCTCAAACTTGGCCCGGAAAGCGCGAATGGCAGGCAGCGGCGCGTCCACGGTCAAACCGACGTGGGCCACGGCGCCGTTGGCGGCTTCACCGGCGAGGTCGATCACTTTTTGACCCGTCAAGGTGGTCTCGCCAATGATGGGCTTCGTCCAGCCCTGCTTGCGCAACTCGCGCAGCAGGCGTGCCGACTCTTCTTCATTGGAGTAGACAAACACGCCATCAGCACCGCTTTGCTTGGCTTTGAGCACCGCCGCGGAGAAGTCCACCTGGCCTGAATCCGTGGAAATCTCGGTCACCACCTTGGTGGACGACTTGTCGAGCGCCTTCTTGATCATGTCCAGGCCGCCCTTGCCAAAGTCGTTGTTCACGAAAATGATGGCAATGGTCTTCAGCTTGGCCTGGTCGCTGATGTAGCGCGCAACCTTGGGCATGGCCGTGGCCTGCGTGAAGCTGGTGCGGAAGATATAGGGGTTGCCCTGCATGGTGATGCTGGCTGCTTCACCGCCGGTGAAGTTGGGGATTTCAGCCTTGCGGCTCTCCGCCATGCTGACCATGATGGAGCCAGAGAACACGGGGCCAAAAATGGCAAATACGTTGTCATCCACCGCCTTTTGCGTCAGGCCCTTGGCCACGCCGGGATTGCTTTGGGTGTCCGAGGTGGTGGTCTGGATCTTTTTGCCCAGAATGCCGCCTGCTGCGTTGATTTCCTTCACCGCCAGTTCCACACCATTCTTGAAGTTGGTGCCCGCAGACGCGCCGCCGCCGGAGAGTTCAACAATGTTGGCAATCTTGATGGTTTCTTGACAAAAAGAGGCTGTAGCCCCCGTCAGTATTGCGCAAGCAGCTATCAATTTAAGAGCGAATCGTTTTTGCATGGAAGTGTCTCCTCGGGTGGTAAAAGTTAGTTGAAAGCCAGGGGTACGTTGACAAAAGAGGCGCTCATCCGCTCAGGGCGGCGAATTTCGTGTTGAAGCGCAGCAGGGTAAATCTGCTCGCGAAGAAAAGTGGCATCCAAGCGCACGCGGTGTGCGGCCTCGGCAAAACCAAAAAAATCCAGGTACAGGTGCGTCTGGTGAATCAGCATCTCAAAACCCGGCTGGGCATTGAGCCCGCGGGCCCGGGCGGCCAGCACCACGGGCGAGGGCTGGTTTTTCATCACGATGTCAATCAGCACCGCGTCCGCAGCCAGGCGGGACACATCGCAGGGCAGCGGGTCGGTGGTTTTCAGGCCCAGCGGCGAGGCGTTGACGACCAGGTCAAAACCCGCCGGGTCGTTGCTGGCCACGGCATGCACGTGGACCGGGGTGGCCGCCGCAATGCGGGCCGCCACCGCAGCCGCCTTGCCCGGCGTCGGGTCAAAAAAAGCAATTTCTGCCGCCGCGCCGCCGCTGCGGGGCAAGGCCAGCGAGGCGCCAATGGCCGCCGCCGCGCCCCCTGCGCCCACCATCAGCACGCGTTTGCCCACGTGACTGGTCTCAAAGCAGGCCAGCGACGCCACAAAACCCTCGCCATCAAACAAACCGCCCTCCAGCGACCCATCGGCATTGCGGCGAATCGCGTTGACCGCCCCGGCCATGCGCCCCAGCGCACTGCAATGGTCAAGCAGCGTGATGGCAGGCGACTTGTGCGGAATGGTGAGCCACATGCCCTTGATGTTGGAGGCCAGAAAGGCGCTTTTGACAAACGCATCCAGATGCTGCGGCGCCACCTGGGCCGGCACCAGCACGGCGTCGATACCGCTGGCGGCAAAGATCGGATTGAAGCTCTCGGGGGCCAGCACCTGCTCCACCGGGTCACCCAAAATCAGGTACACATCCGTGCTGCCGGTGACCCGCGCCAGATTGGACGCGGACTGTGGCTGATTTGATCGGTGATCGTTCATATTTTGCATTTCGAAGCGAACTTTAGCGACAAGCACGCACTTTTCAAAGTGCTATTTACATTAATTTGATCGATTAACGATCATCACTGATCGATGATCGATCATTTCAAGGGTTTCCACCGAGGCCAGGCGGGGTCGCTCAACGCCAGAATGAGCCCATGTCATCCCCCGCTACCGCAGCCACCCCACCCACACCACTCGTTCCCGGCAGCACGCCGCTGGACAAGCGCGACTGGATCGCCGGCCTTGAAAAAGGGCTGTCCATCATCGAGACCTTTGACGACGCCCACCCGCGCATGACCGCCAGCCAGGCCGGCGAGCGCTGTGGCCTGACCCGCACCGCCGCGCGGCGTTACCTGCTCACCTTGCAGCACATGGGCTATGTGGCCAGCGACGGCAAGTTGTTCTGGCTCACGCCGCGCGTGCTGCGCCTGGGCCAGTCGTACCTGGATTCGGCGCGGCTGCCGCGCATCGTGCAGCCGTTTTTGCAGCGCGTGACGGCGGGCACCTCCGAGACGGCCTACGTCAGCGTGATGGATGGTGACGAGATTGTGTACATCGCCCGCAACGGGCTCAACCGCTCGATGAACACCGGCTACGTGCTCGGCGCGCGGGTGCAGGCGCAGGTCACCGCCTCGGGCATGGTGCTGCTGGCGCTGCGCGAACCCGAGTGGGTGGAGAACTGGGTGGCCACCCACGAGCTCAAGGCCTACACCTCGCACACCATCGCCAGCAAAGAGCGATTGCGCATTGAACTGGCCCGCATTCGCCAACAGGGCTGGGGCCTGTCGGAGCAGCAACTGGAGTTGAACCACCGCGGCATTGCCGTGCCGCTGATGGACCACCGGGGCGGCCTGGTAGGCGCCCTGAATGTGACCATGCCGATGGGGCATGAAAGCAGCGAAGACGCGGTGGCCCGGGTGCTGCCGGTGCTGCAGGAAACGGCGCGGGCTATGCGGAATTTGATTTGAGAGTGTGGAGTTGCGGTGCGGCGTGGAGCGCTATTTATTTGATAGCTGCTTGCGCACGGTGTGCCTGGGCTACGGGTTTTTTATTAAAAATTTTGACCTGCAAGGCTTTGTTTGCTGGAATGCGAGGCAGCCGGGGTGGACGTTTGGGTTGAGATTTGCAGCAAGCTTTAGGCAGCGAACGCCTGCAATAGCAGCGTCAGGAGTCATTGGTGTTTTGGCAGCAAATGACTCTTTAGGGCTGTCAGGCGACATTCATTGGCAAGAATTCGCTGTCGTAAAGCGGTCCTTCAAAGTGAGAGTGCTCTTTACCCTGCCAGCCTTTAATCAGAGGCCGGTTAAGTTGTACGGCGGCGTGCCAACAATAGCCCGGCGAGCCCTAGGCCAACGAGCGACAGAGACATTGGTTCCGGCACTGTGCTAACTTGGATTGGAGCAAACGGAAGAAACGAAACCTCGGACGTGCCATTAGCTTGAGTTGTCATGTCCAGACCACCACTCAAGCCGCTGCTGCCACTTGTAAACCCGGAGCAGATACCAGACAGCTTGTTTTGATCCAGGGTCACTGCACCGGTCTCGGCAAGCGCCCGGCCGCACAGATCGGTAGCGGAAGTGTTGAAAGTGATACTGGCCAGTGCCAGGATATTGCCGACAAATGTGGTGTTGGTGTCAATCGTCGCGGAACTACCAACGTTCCAATAGACACCAGCACCGGCGCCGGTGTTGATAATATTCACCACCGAATTGGGCGATGTGATCAAGGTACTGGGCATTTGAAATACCCAGGCGGCGTTGGCATTACCCTGGCCATCAAGTGTCAACGCGCCCGACAAATTGGTGGTGCCAGCAGGCACGGTGTAGACGCCGGGAAACAAGGTCAGCCCCACCAGGTCGGCCAATGACAGTACCGTTCCCGCGCCCAGTAACCCAAGATTGTTGGCCGCTTGCGTCAGTTGGCTCTGCGACAGCATTGCATTCTCGGCGCCCGACGCCGTGCCCGCGTGCACCAGTCCGCCGGTCACTTGTAAATCGGCCACCGCTACGCCCGGCGACGACAAGAAACCGGTGATAGCATTGGCACCACCACTGGACCAGACGCCGACGCTACCGTGGATGGTGCTGGTCGGGACATTCGTCACCGTCGATGACCCCAATACCGTGAAACTGGCCAACGACGTCCCCAGCAAGGGTGTCGCCGACGCCGTGCCGGTACAAAGTGCGCCGATGGCCAGCGTCAGGGTTGAGAGAACTAGGTTTGTCCGGTAATCGGTTTTCAATTTGGTCTTTCTTAATCGAATTTAATCGAATGGGTTTTTACATACTTCCAAAGTTCCGCTCCAACCGCAACAGGCGATGGTTAAGCGGGTGCGCAGACCACGACAGGCTGCTTAAACTTGAATATGGACGCCCGTGGGCATGGCGTCTGTGCGATGGATAACATAAAAAGTGCCAGATTTCAGCCTACAACGCGGCCGGGACAGACGCTGTCGTATCGTTGGGATCGCTTTCAACAATCTGCTGGACTTCTTGTGGTACCTACGATGGGCTGGATTGAGTCTTTTGAAGTTAGTCAACTTGCTCGAATGCATATGCCGGGCAACCAAGCGAAGCTCATTAACTTCTGCATGGCAATGTTGTGGATTGCCAGGAAGCTGCCGTTGGTGAAAGATCACAATCGCGGCGTACTTGACGTACGAAATATTCCTTGAACGGCCGCAATGGGTCTTGGAGCGGTCGTTCACCAGGGAATCAGGAGTACCCAGTCTAGGTTTGGTCCAGACGTTGATGAATGACCGCTGGCAAGCGTCTCCATGGGTAAGCACCCGGTGAACCCATCTTGAATTGATCTTTCACGTCTCGCAATATCGTGCACACCATGCCCAACGGATACCGCTTTGGCGCGGGTCGTGGCCGTGTTTGGCGCCGCCCACCCCCATACGGCCTACCTGTTTTCCAACAAACTCGGCAACCGTTTGAAGGTGCACCACGGCGCAACAATGGATCAATCGGGTGGTTCGAAACGCGACGTTTGGCGGTGTCTATTTCGGCTCCGTTTTATTACCCTTCGTTGCCTGTGCCGCAACGCTGTGGACCGGAGAGCGCCGAGGAGCATGGGCATGGCAGCAGGCTCGGGATGCATGGAACGCAGCCAACCTCACGAGAACTATTGCAGCGGCGGCGTGCTTCATGCTGTCGGTGCTCTTGCTGGCATTGCCCAGGCGTTCGACCCGTGGTGGTTAGCCGCTCATCTATGGGTAAAATTGCTATCAAATAAGTAGCTTCTCCCGCACGTCCTACCTGGGCTACAGCCATTTTTCTTATAAATTTCTCCTGCAACGCTCTAACAGACGCAAAGACCGAGAATGAAGCGCGGTTTCTCGTATCAAGTCAGTCCGTTCGTCGCGCACGCACAGAAGAGGTGGCCATTTATGAAAGCTAAAAAGTTTGAGCAGCAGTTTGACGAGGGGGTCGACGTTACGGCTTCTTTGGATTTATCCAAAGCAAAGCGCGTTCTGCGGGAGCAGAAATGGGTACCGAGCAACGCAGAATCTCACGTTGAACGCAACCAAGAGCCTTGCCCTGAAATTCGTAAATCCTTACGCTATTGAAAAATGCAAGGAGTCCAACATGTCAGAAGCAACGCTCACCAGCAAGGGGCAAATCACCATTCCGGCCGACATCCGGCGAGCGATATCTTTAAGTCCCAAGGACCGTCTCACGTTCACCCCCATGCCCGACGGCACCGTGGTGATGCGGGCCAAGACGAAATCATTACTGAACCTCAAGGGCATGCTTAAGCCGGCACCAGACACGTCGGTCTCCATCGCGGAAATGGGCTTGGGCACCTGAACTTGAGTAATTTCGGAATTGCAGAAATAACATTGACACAGGTTGAAGTGAAGTACATAATTTCGGAAAAATAGAAATATTTACAACTCAATAGAGGTTTGACCTCCAATTTCTGAAAGTCCGAAATATGGAGTCATCTCCCCGCAAGGCAACGGCCACCGACCGCAAGTCTTCCCGCCATCGGGCGGCCGCGCGCCAGGCTGTATTGCTGGAAGTGCCAGCGGTTCAGGTCGTGAGTTCTGCCACCGTCATGGGCAACCAAGTCCGCGCGCATCGCAACAAGCAGGGTTTGCGCATTGATGACGCTGCGGCACTCAGCGGGGTGTCCGTGGACCTGATGTCCCGGCTCGAAAACGGCTCGGGCAGCGTCCGGCTGGACAAGCTGATGTCCGTCCTTGATGGACTGGGTTTGATCCTGCTCGTGGCCCCCAAGGGACACGCCTACTTGCGCCAGCTGCCTTCCGACCGCGTGCTGCCGCCAGGAGATGTGCTGTGACGGCGCATCGCCTGGCGTTGTGGCGCCAGGACCAGCATGTTGCCGACCTCAGTTATGACGCGCTGGCTGATGACTGGAGCCTGGCCTACTCGCCCGCCTGGTGTGAGAATCCGAAGGCCTTCGGGCTGTCACCGGCGCTGCCCCTGCACCGACCGGAGAGTGGCTACAACTCCAAGTCGGTGCGTCGCTTCATCGAAAACTTGTTGCCTGAAGGGCGGGCCCTGGACATCGCAGCGTCTGCCAAGGGTGTGGCCAAGACCAACATCTATGGGCTCATCCATGAGCTCGGGGCGGAGACAACGGGCGCTTTCAGGTTCTTGCCTGACGGGGGCGACGGCGCCATCGAGCAGCCGCTCAACGAACTTCGCCAAGTGAGCCTGGCTGAACTGGACAGTCGCATTGCGGACCGGGACAAAGAGCCTTTTGTCATTTGGGATGGCAAAGTGCGCATGTCGGTGGCCGGCTTCCAGGACAAGCTGCTCGTATACCTGGAAGGCGATGCGGCTGACGTCGCCCGGGGCGCGCCGATGTACCTGCCTGATTACCCGCTGGCCTCAACCCACATCCTCAAGCCTCAGCCCGTGGGCACGGACTTCCCCCACATGGTGGTCAACGAGCATTACTGCATGTCACTGGCCATGGCCATGGGGCTTCCCGTGGCCGAGGTGGCCATCCTGCGCACACCCCGCCCCGTGCTGGCCGTCAAGCGCTTTGATCGGCAAGTGCTCAGTAACTTGACAAGCGGCCATGCCGCGGTGAAGCGGCTGCATGTCATTGACCTGTGCCAGGCATGTGACGTTCCGGTGAGCTACAAGTACGAGCGAAATGTGGGCAGCACTGGCGCGGCGGCCCAGTACCGGGACGGCACCAGCTTTGTGTCGCTGTTTTCTCAGGTGGTCCATGTCCACCGCAAGGCGGCCGAAAAGCTGGCCATGCTGCGCTGGGCACTGTTTCAGCTGGTGATTGGCAACTGCGACGCGCATGGCAAGAATTACTCGTTTTTCGTCAACGAAGATGGTCTCTCAAGCGCACCGTGGTACGACCTCGTGAGCGTGGTGCAATACCCGCAGGTCTCCCACGAGTTGGCCATGGCTTTCGGGGATGTGTTCGACATCCACCAGGTCAAAAGCTTTGCCTTGGCTGATTTCGCGACCCGATGCGAAATCGACCGCAAGCTGCTTTACAGGGAAGCCAAGCGCTTGGCCGACGGTGTTCAAAAACATGCCGCGAGCCTGGCGGACACGGGCCCCTATGAGCTTGGGGAGCGGCTCTTTGCCCAGAAACTCCAGACCTACGTGACGCAGCGGTCAACCGCATTGGCGCTCGCCGCCCAAGAGGCGGTGCGCATCAAGGCAGAATTTCTGTAGCCCTGGCCTGATCAGCCACCTGGTAGCCATCCCACAGCAAAAAGCGTAGAGTGACGGCGATATAAATCGCACCGTGCCAACACCTGCCGAGCTTGAAAACCATGGTCACCGTTGAGTTTGCCGCCAGCCTGCGCCGCCATGTTGACTGCGCGCCCCAGTCGGTGGCGCCCGGCACCCTGCGTGACGTGCTGGAGGGCGCGCTGCACGCAGCGCCCGCGCTGGCGCATTACGTGTTTGACGACCAGCGCGCTGTGCGCAAACATGTGGCGGTGTTTGTCAACGGGCACATGGTGCCAGACCGCATCCACCTGACGCAGTGGCTTGGCGCGGGCGACCGGGTGCTGGTGGTCCAGGCCCTGACTGGTGGCTGAGCGTCGCTCCGTTCTTCTATTCCATTCATGAGAGGAGTTCATCATGTCTACATTGTTGGTGGCCACCCGCAAGGGTTTGTTTGTCATTCAGGGCGCGGGCGCGCATTGGAACATCGCGTCGCATCATTTTGCCGGTGAGCCGGTCACGCAGGTGCTGGCCGACCCGCGCGACGGCAGCTGGTATGCCGCGCTGCGCCTGGGCCATTTCGGCATCAAGCTGCACAAGAGCAGCGACCGGGGCGAAAGCTGGCAAGCCATAGCGGCGCCCGCCTTCCCGGCCAAGCCGTCCGAGGGGCCCTGGGCCGATGACACCACGCCCTGGAGCGTGGACCTGATCTGGTCGCTGGCGGCCGGCGGCGCCAATGAACGCGACACGCTGTGGGCGGGTTGCCTGCCGGCCGGATTATTCAAGTCAGACGATGGCGGCGCCAGCTGGGCCCTCAACCAGCCGCTATGGGAAGAACCCAGGCGCCGGGCGTGGTTAGGCGGGGGTTATGACCATGCCGGCATTCACTCCATCCTGGTCGATCCGCGTGATCCGCGCCATGTGACATTGGGAATTTCTTGCGGCGGCGTGTGGCAGACGCGAGACGGCGGCGAGTCTTGGGCGCTGACGGCCAACGGCATGAAAGCCGACTACCTGCCGCCCGAGAATGCCGATGACGGCAACACGCAGGACCCGCACTGTCTGGTGCAGTGCGCCGCCCAACCCGATGTGTTGTGGGTGCAGCACCATTGCGGCATTTACCGCTCCACCGATGGCGGCCAGGCCTGGCAGGCGATTGCGGCGCCCGCCCCGTCCGGCTTTGGTTTTGCCGTCGCTCCCGATCCCTGCAACCCGCAACGCGCCTGGTTTGTGCCGGCCCAGGCGGATGTCTGTCGTATTCCCGTGGATGGCCGGATGGTGGTGACACGCACCGACGATGGTGGCGCGTCTTTCCAGGTGTATTCGGAGGGTTTGCCGCAACACCATGCCTACCATCTGGTCTATCGCCATGGGCTGGATGTCACGGCCGACGGGCAAACCCTGGCGCTGGCCTCGACCACCGGCGGTCTGTGGCTCAGTGCCGACGCGGGCGTGGGCTGGCAATGCCTGTCACGCGATCTGCCCCCGGTGGCAGCGGTGCGTTTTGCCGACTGAGGTGTTGGCGCTGACACCCAAGTGGGTAGAGAGAACGAGAACTGTTGTGCGAGGCGTTCACCTGCGTACGGTGACGCACAGACCCCGCCGACTTAAGTCCCTACGATTTCTCCTATTGCGCAAGGCACGAGCCGTCGGTAGTCCCGGCGCTCGGCTCGCCCGCGCTGAATGGAGTTCTTATGGCCCTTTCCACCACAGCAGCTACTGAAGATCTCGGCCGCACCCGCGGCCTCACCGGCAACTTTGCCGACAACAGTAGGTCGCTTGCGAGTGCCGTCTCGTGGGGCGCCATAGTCGCAGGCGCCGCTGCAGCCGCTTCGCTTTCCCTGATCCTTCTGATCCTCGGTGTCGGGCTTGGGCTCTCCTCGGTGTCGCCGTGGGCCCGAGACGGTGTGAGTGCCGGGACCTTCGGGTGGTCTACGATCCTGTGGTTGACGCTCACCCAGTTGCTCGCGTCGGCCATGGGTGGCTATCTCGCCGGCCGCCTGCGCACCAAGTGGACCGAAGTGCATAGTGACGAGGTCTACTTCCGCGATACGGCCCATGGCTTCCTGGCGTGGGCTGTGGCTTCGCTGGCCACCGCTGCGTTGCTGACCTCTGTTATCGGATCGATCCTGGGCGGCGGCGTACAAGCTGGCGCCGTTGTGGTCAGCGGCGCTGCGGGTTCGTCACGCATGGCGCAGGGTACCGAGGGTGGGCCGATGGCCTATTTCGTCGACTCGCTCTTCCGGCCCGGTACATCTGCGATTGCCGAAACCGGTGACAGAACCTCCAGCACGGTTGCGGCCGAGGTGAGTCGCATCTTCATGAACGTCAGCAGGTCTGAACTGCTGCCGCCCGAAGACATCCGGTACGTGGGTCAGATCGTGGCCCAGCGCACGGGCCTCACGCAGCAGGACGCAGAGAAGAGGGTCGCCGACATTTACGCCAGGGCTCAGGCCAAGGTGCGCGACGCGGAGACGACGGCGCGTGACGCTGCCGACAAGGCGCGCAAGGCCTCGGCCTACAGCGCGCTGTGGCTCTTTGTGTCGCTGCTCATCGGTGCGTTCGTAGCCAGCCTGGCCGCCACATTCGGTGGCCGACTCCGCGACGCCTGAGCCTCGCCCCTGTCACTCACCAACGGAGCCCACCATGCGTTCACTTCTTCTTCTGTTTCTCGGCATTCCCATCCCCATCATCATTTTGATCGCGCTGTTCGTGCATTGATCTGACACCACATCGGTCCATGGGTCAGATTGGTGGTCGGCAACGGGCACTTATGAATAATCCTGCGAGTCAATGGCGCCGCTGGCATACGCGCTGGCATCAACGTTAATTAGCGGCTGTAAAAGTGCCTCAAATTCATCAATCGGAACGGGTTTACTAAACAAATAGCCTTGAAAATGGGCACATCCCTTGTCCATGAGGAAGCGCTGTTGTTCCGTCGTTTCGACCCCTTCCGCTATGACATCCAAGCCCAGGTTCTGTGCCATGGCGATGATGGTGTGTACGATCGCTTTGTCACTGTTATCGGTTGTAAGTTCGCGTACGAACGATTGGTCGATTTTGAGTTGATAGAGCGGCAGACGTTTGAGGTACTGCAGACATGAATAGCCAGTGCCAAAGTCATCCAATGAGAACTGGACACCGAAGGCCTTCAATTCATTCATGGTTGAGATAACGTCTTCAACATTTTTCAGCAACAAGCTTTCCGTGATTTCCAGCTTGAGGCGTGCCGGATTGATGGCGTGTCGTTGCACGACTTCTCGCACCTGGGCAACAAATTGAACCTGACGAAATTGCTTGGCACTCACGTTCACCGCCAAAACCAGATCGCGGGTGCGTGCATCGTTTTGCCAAGCCTTGAGTTGCGCGCAAGCCGTATCCAGTACCCAATAACCGATAGGCAAGATCAACCCGGACTCTTCGGCCAGTGGAATGAATTGCATGGGCGACACCAGCCCTCGCTGTGGCTGCAGCCAGCGGATCAATGCCTCAGCACCCACTGGCCGCGCCATGCCGTCTACCTGAATTTGGTAATACAGACGCAGTTCCTTCTTTTCAAGCGCCTCATACAATTCATTTTCCATTTCCAGCTTTTCATGGGCATGCAGGTTCATGGCTGGTGAAAAGAAGCGAAATCCATTGCCCCCATCTGATTTGGCGACATACATGGCCGTATCGGCATTCCTCATCAGATCGTCAATGTGGTTTGCATTGTCCGGATACAGTGCGATGCCGATGCTGGCCGATGCGCGCAAGGTATGGTTGCCCACCAGGTAGGGCTGGCTGAGACGATGATTGATTTTTTTTGCGACGATGGCGGCATCAGACAATATGTCATGGCCTCGCAAGATGACGACGAACTCGTCGCCGCCCAAGCGCGCCACCGCGTCGTATTCGCGCAGGCAGGACTTCAAACGAGTTGCCACTTGAACCAGCAACGCATCTCCGATTGAATGACCGAGGGTGTCATTGACGACCTTGAATCGATCAAGATCAAGAAACATGACGCCCAATTGTTCCGACATGCGTGTGGCAATCAACATGGATTGCTCCAGGAATATCTGCAGATGTAGCCTGTTTGGCAAGCCAGTCAGGGTATCGTGGTGGGCGAGATGCTCAATGCGTTTTTCGGATTCCTTGTAGTGGCTGACGTCAACGAAATTGGCCAGATGGAATTCGATTTCACCAGCCTTGTCGCGCACCACAGAAATCGTCATCAGCTTGGGGTAAACGCTGCCATCCTTGCGCCGGTCCCACAGCTCACCCTGCCAGACGCCGTCGTTCAGGACGGTCTGCCACATGAGCTTATATTCCTCCTGGCTGGTTCGTCCGGTGGACAGCAGCTTGGGGTTGCAGCCCAGTACGTCGGCCTTGTCGTACCCGGTCAATTTGCTGAAGGCGGCGTTGACATCGACAATGAGGTTATTGCGGTCGGTGATCAGGATCGCTTCACCGCTGTAATGGAAGACGAAAGCGGCCAGCCGTAGTCTGCTGCGTTCCGCATTGCGCTGAATCAAATTGCGTACCCGAATGATCAGCGTGCCTTTGAAAATGGGTTTGACCAGATAGTCATCCGCACCCAGGTTCAGTCCGGCCAGTTCGTTTTGTTCTGAGAGGTCAGCGCTCACCAGAATGACGGGAATATCGCAAGTGCGAGAGTCAAGGCGCATTTGACGGAGCACCTCGATGCCGCTCATGCCGGGCATTTTGACATCCAGTACGACCAGTTTCGGCAACTCAGACTGAGCGGTGAGCAGTGTCAGCGAGGATGCGCCGCTGGTGGCTGTCTTGAGGCGAAAATCAGACTTTAACGCCGACACCAGGACGTGCAGATTGGTCGGTAAATCGTCTACCAGCAGGATCAGCGGTTTTTCGAATTGGATCAACTGAGTGTCCTTCATTGCTGCACCTCGTCCGTGGATTTCAATAGATTCAAGGTCGCCAGGGCCTCTGGATGTTCGAAGCTGTTGAGGTGCTGCTGCAATTCCCGCA
The DNA here is from genome assembly GCF_056521395.1 of Rhodoferax sp. LS1R11. NCBI lineage: Bacteria > Pseudomonadati > Pseudomonadota > Betaproteobacteria > Burkholderiales > Comamonadaceae > Rhodoferax > Rhodoferax sp. LS1R11. The sequence goes on along the minus strand of NZ_JBWMAW010000011.1, from coordinate 113,155 downwards.
TCAGCACGGAACAAGGCAAGTGAGCATCGGCGAGCTGAAGTACTGATTCAAATAACGCATCAGGAACAACTTCCTGACCGACGATGAACGGTTCCAGCGAGCGCAAAGTGTCCCGCAGCGAAACGGGTGCTGTAGGCGTCCTTTTAATCGGGCCGGGTTGAACATAATCGGCAACTTGTTGCCGCATTACGTTGATGGTTTCGACCACGGTCGCTTCGAAGGTGGCGCGAGTGAGCAGTGGTGCTTTTGACCTCAATTCCGCAATCAAGCGGCCGCTGGCCCCGGTCAGCGCTCCCGCACCCAGGTTGGCGGCGATCCCCTTGACGGAATGAATGAGATCGATGGCTTCATGGCCACGGTCTTCAGTCAGCAGCACATCCAGGCGTTGGATCAGGTTATGGTAATTCTCGATAAAACTGTGGAGCAGGCGTTGCTGAAGTGCCCGGTCACCGTCGAGTCTGCGCAATCCCTGCACCAGGTCAAGCACCGGTTCACCCGCCTGCACGGCGGACATGGGATTAGACGAACTTTTTGTCCCCGGTTGGGTGTGGGTTCTGAGCACCCGGACGATGTCCTCAGGCTCCACCGGCTTGGGTATGAAGTCGACCATGCCAACGGCCCGGCAGCGCTCCCGGTCTTCCGCCATGACGGCGGCGGTCATGGCAACGATAGGCAGGTTTCTTCCCAGTGGAAGCTGGCGAATCTGGCGAGTGGCTTCAATGCCGCCCATCACTGGCATGTGCAGATCCATCAGCACCATATCAAAGGTTTGGCGTTGCACCAGTTCCACCGCTTCGCCGCCATGCGAGGCAATGGTGAGGGTTGCGCCGCGTTTTCTGATGATGCTGGCAGCCACTTCCTGATTGAGTTCGTTGTCCTCGACCAGCAGCACGCGCAGGCCGTCGAATTGCTGGGTATTGGGTGCTTCCACCGGCTGCACAGCTCGGACGCCGCCGTGCAGCAAGGCATCGAACAAGTAGGAAGGCACCACTGGTTTGGTAAGGACTCCATTGATGCAGGCCGCTTCGGGTTTTAGCAGCAGCGTCGTCTTGTTGTGGGCCGTCACCATCAATATCGGCAATGGTGTGATCAGGCCGCTGGCTTCTTCCTGTGCCCGCAGTTCGGCCGCCACCTCCAGGCCGCTCATGCCGGGCATGTGCCAATCCAGCAACAGGGCGTGGAACGGTCGTCCCGCCTTGTTTGCTGTTGCAACTTGAGCCAGGGCTTGCAGGCCGGTTTCGACCTCGACCACCTCCATGCCCCATGCCATCAGCAACAACAAGAGGATCTGGCGCGAATTCGCCTGGTCGTCCACCACCAGCACCCGCTTGCCACGCATTTGCTGTAAATCCCGATCCGTGTGGTCGACCTGGCCCATCTCGTCCGGTGCGATGCCAACCTCGATGGTGAACGTGACATTCGTCCCGTTGTCAATGGTACTGTCGAGTGTGACGTGGCCACCCAGGAGCTCGACCAATTTCTTGACAATCGCCAGTCCCAAGCCGCTGCCACCGAATTTGCGTGTCGTGCTGGAATCAGCTTGCGAGAAGGGCTGGAACAGGAGACCCACTTGATCCGGCGCGATGCCGATACCGGTGTCGCGCACGTTGAATCGCAGGGTCATGGTGGTCTCGGCCCGATGCTCGATCCGCACACCGATATGGATTTCGCCATGGTCGGTGAACTTGATGGCGTTACCGACCAGATTGTTCAGTACCTGAACCAGGCGAAACGGGTCACCCATCACGAGCAGCGGGGTGTCGTGATCGATATCGAAGAACAGTTCCAGCCCCTTGTCTTCGGCCTGCAGACCGAGCAGCTCCGCGACTTCAATGAGGACCGCCTCCAGCCGCATGGGGATCCGCTCGATTGCCAGGCGCCCGGCTTCGATGCGGGAAAAGTCCAGAATATCGTCGATGATGCGCACCAGTGCCTTGCCTGACCTGTTGACCTTGTCGAGTTGCTCGCGCTGTTCCGGTTTCAGGTCTGACTCCATCACCATGCGCGTGAGCCCCAGGATGGCATTCATCGGGGTTCGGATCTCGTGGCTCATATTGGCCAGAAACTGCGACTTGGCCAGCAAGGCAGCCCGGGCGGTCTCCTCGGCACGCTTGCGCTCGGTGATATCGCGCGCAGCGGCGAAAACGCCCAGCACATTGCCATTGCCATCGCGGTACAGACTGGAGTTGTAGAGCACCTCAGTGACCTTGCCCGAGACATGGCGAATCGCCAAGGGGTAATCGGTCACCGACCCTCGCGAGAACACCTGCCGGTAGCCGTCGCGGGCTTTATCGGGATTGGTGAAATAGTCGGCAAAGTCGCTGCCTATCAGACGGGCTCGGGCCACGCCCGTCACTTGCTCAGTGGCGGCATTGACATCGGTTATTTTGCCTTGCGCACTGATCATCACCAAGGGGTCCAGACTTGCTTCGATCAGACTGCGGGCGTATTGAGAGGCCGCCTGAATTGATTCTTCGGCCTGCTTGCGCGCCGTGTTGTCGGTGCCAATCAGCAAATAGCCAATGATGGCGTTTTGATCGTCTCGCAGGGCCGTCACCGACACCACGGCCGGGAAGCGGCTGCCGTCCTTGCGGATGTAGGTCAGTTCGTAGATGTCCTCGATGCCGCGCGAGGCCTTGAACACCAGCGCCTCGAAGCCCGGCGTGATCGTGGTTGCCAGCTCCCGACTCAGGGCTTTGGCGCGGGCAATCACTTCCTGCGGATCGGAGATATTGGCTGGCGTGATCTTGTTCATCACCTCCAGGGCGGTGTAGCCCAACATGCGCTCGGCGCCCACATTGAAAATCTGGATGACGCCCTTGGCGTCGGTCGCAATGCTGGAAAAATTGGCACTGTTGAAAATAGCACTCTGCAAGGCACCGGCCTTGAGCAAAGCCTCTTCGGCCTGCTTGCGCGCCGTGTTGTCGGTGCCAATCAGCAAATAGCCGATGATGGCGTTTTGATCGTCTCGCAGGGCCGTCACCGACACCACGGCCGGGAAGCGGCTGCCGTCCTTGCGGATGTAGGTCAGTTCGTAAATGTCCTCGATGCCGCGCGAGGCCTTGAACACCAGTGCCTCGAAACCCGGCGTGATGGTGGTTGCCAACTCCCGACTCAGGGCTTTGGCGCGGGCAATCACTTCCTGCGGATCGGAGATATTGGCTGGCGTGATCTTGTTCATCACCTCCAGGGCGGTGTAGCCCAACATGCGCTCGGCGCCCACATTGAAAATCTGGATGACGCCCTTGGCGTCGGTCGCAATGCTGGAAAAATTGGCACTGTTGAAAATAGCGTTTTGCAAAGCCCCCGTGATGGGCAAGGCTTCCTGGCGGCGTACCTCTGCAACGCATTCCTCCGCCCCAGGTGCTGGATTGCCAGAATGGCTAATCTTTTTTGACATCGGCTACCTTTGTTAGATCGAGAAATATTCTCGATGGGTTTGCGTCAGCCTTTCAGGTCAGCCCCTAAATATTTAAACAGACATAAATTTCGGTGCAACCGGCAGCTGTTATTCGCCCATTCTAGAGGCACGGGTCAACATGCATATCCCCCATTTTTGGGATATGCGGTAAGACAGCTATCGTTGCGCAAGCGACGGCCAGGCTGAAATATTGACCGCCGCTGCTGAATGACCGCTCTGGCCTGACCAGGCGAACCCGCGAACGTCAGGTCTTCAGGATCATGGCTGGCTGCTTTGGGCGCTGACCCGGCCGTGGCGAGAACCTGGCGAATGTCATTTGCAGGCTGATCCCTGAAAATGCTACAAAATAAATAGCTACTCCCGCACGTCCCACCTGCGCTACAGCCCGATTTCTTATAAATCCCCTCAATACTTCAAGGCCGTGGATTTGCCCCAGAACACGCGGTAGGCAAACACCGTGTAGCCAATGATGACGGGCAGCACCACCACCACGCCGTAGAAAATGACCTGCAGCGCCTCGGGCGCACTGGCGGCCTGCCAGACGGTGATGCGGTCCACCACCAGCCAGGGGAACAGGCTGTAGGCCAAGCCATAGAACGCCAGCAGAAACACCCCCACCGTGCAGGCAAACGGCACAGCGGCGCCGTACTGGTTGCCTTGGGCCAGGCGGGTGGGCAGGCGTTTCAGGCTGCGCGCCATGACAAAAAACAACACGAGGGTGATGGCCGGAATGGGGAACAGCATGACCAGATTGGGAAAGCTGAACCATTTCTCAAAAATGCGCGGGCTCACCAGCGGCGTGGCCAGCGAGATAGCGGCCACACCGGCGGCGGCAAACCACCAGCTGCCGCGCGCCCAGGCCACGGCTTTGAGTTGCAGCGCGCCTTCGGTTTTCATGATCAGCCAGCCAGCGCCCAGCAGGCAGTAGGCGGCCACCAGGCACAGGCCAATCAGGGCGCTGAACAGCTGGCTCATCAGGTCGCCCTTGAACCCGGTGATCAGCCCACCCAGCATGAAGCCCTGTGACCAGCCCGCCAGCAAGGAGCCGGTGTAAAACGCCCGGTCCCACAGGGGCTTGTGCTCGGCCCGGGCCTTGACCCGAAAGTCAAAAGCCACGCCGCGCAGCGTGAGTGCCATCAGCATCAAGGCCACGGGTAAATACAGCGCGCCCAGGATCACGCCATGGGCCATCGGGAACGCCACCAGCAACACGCCCACGCCCAGCACCAGCCAGGTTTCGTTGGCGTCCCAGAAGGGGCCGATGCTGGCAATCATGGTGTCTTTCTGGTCCGCGTCATCCGCGCGGCGCAGCAGCACGCCCACGCCCAGGTCGTAGCCGTCCAGAATCACATAAGCCAGCATCGCCAGTGCCATGACCAGCGCAAACACCAGGGGCAGCCAGCCGGCGGCTTGGGTCAGGTCAGGAATGTGCTCAAGCATGTTGGACTCCTGCAATGGGTGCTTGCACGCGAGGTGTCGCGGCGGGCGCCACAGGCACGTCTTTCACCGTGGCCTTTTTGGCCAGATGGAAGACGACGCTGACATACGCCACCAAGAGCGCGCCATACAAGCAGAGGTACAGGGCCAGGGTGAGGGCAATATGGGCCGCAGGCACGGTGGAGGCAGCTTGCGCGGCCGTCAACACGCCTTGCACCAGCCAGGGCTGGCGCCCGATTTCCGTCACGTACCAGCCGGCAATCAAGGCCACCCAGCCGGCAAAGGTCATGGCGACCAGCACGCGGGCCAGCCAGGGTTGAATAGCCCGCTGCTGGCGCGTTTGCCAGACGCTGAGCCAGCTCACCGCCAGCATCAGCAGGCCCACGCCCACCATGATCCTGAACGCAAAAAACACGGGGGCCACCGGGGGGTGCTGGTCGCCAAAGTCCTTGATGCCCTTGACCTCGCCATTCCAGTCGTGGGTGAGGTAGAAGGAGGCCAGTTTGGGCACCGCAATCTCGAACCGGTTGGACTGGCTGGCCGCGTCGGGCCATCCCAAGAGCACCGCCGGTGCGCCGCGCTGGGTTTCCCAAATGCCTTCCATGGCGGCAATCTTGGCGGGCTGGTGGTGCAGCGTGTTCACGCCATGCAGGTCACCCACCACGATCTGGATCGGGATAAGCACGGCCGCCACCAGCAGGCCGGTGCGCAGTCCGGCCCGCACGTCCGCGCCCCGGTCATTTTTGAGCCAGCGGTAGGCGCTGATGCCCGCCAGCAAAAACGCCACGGTCAGGCCGGAGGCGATCAGCATGTGGGTGAAGCGGTAGGGAAACGAGGGGTTGAAGATCACCTCCAGCCAACTGGTCACATGGGCCTGCCCGTTGATCATCTCAAACCCGGCCGGGGTGTGCATCCAGGAGTTGAGCGCCAGAATCCAGAAGGCCGAAGCCGTGGTGCCCGCCGCCACCAGGAAGGTGGCGATGGTGTGCACCCTTTCACTCACCCGCCCCCGACCAAACAGCATGATGCCGAGCATGGTGGCTTCCAGAAAAAACGCGGTCAGCACCTCGTAGGCCAGCAGGGGTCCGGCCACATTGCCGACCGTGGTCATGAAGCCCGGCCAGTTGGTGCCAAACTGGAAACTCATGGTGATGCCGCTGACCACGCCCAGCGCAAAGGTGAGTGCAAATATCTTCACCCAGAACTGGTAGGCATCCATCCAGTGCGGCTGGCCGGTGGCCACAAAACGGGTTTTGAAAAACAGCAGCACCCAGCCCATCGAGATGCTGATGGTGGGGAACAGGATGTGAAAGGTCATGTTGGCCGCAAACTGGATGCGGGCCAGGACGACGGGGTCAAAGGCTTCCATTTTTCACCTCGTCAGACGACAGGGAGAACACCTGCTTGACCCGGTCTTTCATCTCCAGCAGCTTCTGCACCTTGGAGCCCAGCTTCATCAGGCTGGCCAGGGTGGCGGAGTCCATCTTTTCCACGTCGTCCAGCCAGTCGGTCATGAGTTCGATGAACTCGTGCATCTGTTTCATGCGGGCCTGGGCGTGGATGTCTTCGGCCACGCTGGGCTGCTCCATCAGCGCATCGCGCAGCATGGAGAGCGTGGGGTCGATTTCACGCTTGCGCCGCTCGACGGCCAGCGTGCGGAAAATCGCCCACACATCTTCAGGCGCCTGAAAGTACTCGCGCCGGTCATTGGGCTGATGGATCAGCCGCACCAGGCTCCAGGACTGCAGCTCCTTGAGCCCCATGCTGACGTTGGAGCGCGAAAACCCCAGCGCCTCGCCCACCTCGTCGGCATTGAGGGGCTTGTTTGACACATACAAGAGGGCATAAATCTGCCCCACGGTGCGGTTGATCCCCCAGCGGCTTCCCATTTCACCGAAGTGCAGGACAAAACGCTGGGTCAAGGGGGGCAGGTTCACGGTGGGCCTTTTCTGAATTTCCCGTATTTTCAGTAATTACTGAAAACTCAGAACACAGCAATGTCAATGACCTAGATCAATCAGGGGTTATTAGTTGTCGGCCGGTTTGGCGCGCATACGGCGACACCTTCTGACAAATGCCGAAGCCCGCTATAGTTCTTATAGCGGGCTTCGCAGGTGGATAAAGGGCTAGACGATGTTTTAGCCTTATTTTTAATCCGCCTTGATATTGCCCGCCTTGATCACCTTGCCGAATTTGGAAAACTCGCTCTGCGTGAAGCTTGCCAGTTCCAGCGGTGTGCCATAGCTGGGCTTGACGGCCAGCCCACGGAGTTTGGCGTCAACCTCCGGCATGCTCATGACCTTGCCCAAATCGGCGCTCAGACGGGCCACGACATCCGCTGGCGTCTTGGCTGGCGCATACAACGCGTACCAGCCTGACACCTCGAAGCCGGGATAACCGGCCTCTGCAAAGGTGGGCACATTGGGCAACTCGGCCAGTCGCGTGGGCGAAGCAACAGCAATCGGGCGAAGCTTGTCGCCCTTGATCATGGGCATGGCCCCGGTGGTGGTGTCAAAAATGACCGACAGGCGTCCACCAATCAGGTCCATGGTGTGGGCGCTGCCACCTTTGTAGGGCACATGGGTCATGTTCACATGTGCCACGTTGGAAAACAGCTCCCCCGCCAGATGCAAGGGAGAGCCGTTGCCGGAGGAGCCATACATCACCTCGCCCGGCCTTTTCTTGGCGTCATCGACCAGGGATTTGAGTGTGGTGTACGGCGACTCCTTGTTGACCGTGGCCACGATCGGCGCCACACCAATGAGGCCGATGGGCGTAAAGTCTTTGACGGCGTCATAGCCCGCTGTTGGGATCAGGTGGGGGCTGACGGCATGGCTTGCCAGCGACCCCAAAACAAGGGTGTATCCGTCTGCCGGGGCCTTGGCCGCCAGGGCCGCGCCGATTGTCGTTCCCGCACCGGGCCGGTTGTCCACCACCACAGGCTGACCCAGGGTTTCGGCCAGTTTCTGGCCAATCAGGCGACCCACAGCATCGTTCGCCCCACCGGCCGGATAAGGAACGATCAAGGTCACGGGGCGGTTGGGGTAGGTCCCCTGGGCCTGCACGGCCACAGGCAGCGTAGCGGCCACGGCTGCGGCCACAGCCATGACAGAAAGCAGCACGCGACGCGTGGGTTGAAGAGGTTCAAACATGGGGGTGTCTCCGGTTGTTATGGCTCGGTTGAGCCAAGGCGTCGCCCGAAAAGGAGGGCTCCGTTCAGTGTTTGCCAATCAATGACTTGCAAACCAGATCAAATTCTTTCACAATCTACCAAATTCAATCAACAAGTATTTGCATAAATAGCGTTTTATTAGGTATAAACCCTATCAAAATCTACCAATCCACATGAATTCTGCAAGCAAACTGAGCGTTATTTCCCTGCTTCCAAGCCAAAGGCGTGACCGAATCGTTGATTTCTTGAGGCGCCACGGTGCCGTGACTTTGCAGCAGCTGGCCCAGGCGATGGATGCCTCGTTGTCCACCCTGCGCCGTGATCTGGACGCGCTGGAGGCAGAAGGCGTGCTGGACCGCACCCACGGCGGCGCCCTGCTGCGCCAACAGCACTACAGCACGTTTGAGCCTGATCCCATCGCCGCCGCCGAGTTGTCGCCGCGTGAAAAAAGGGCCATCGGTTACGCCGCAGCCGCAGACCTGAAAGCCGGGCAAAGCGTTATCTTTGACAGCGGTTCGACCGTGATGGAAGCCGCCCGCGCAGCCGTCGAGCGCCACATTGAGCTGGTGGCCGTGACCAACGACCTGGCCATTGCGCAGGTGCTCGGCAGCAGCGCCCTGATTCGCGTGCATGTGCTGGGCGGCGTGATGCGCCGCGGCAGCAACACCCTCATGGGGGACGAAGTTCTGTCAGGCGCACGCCAGATTCGTGCGGACGTGTTGCTGATGGGCACCCATGCCATCACCGACGGCTTGCTGTCGGAGACCGAGCCCGAAGTGGCGGCCGTGAAACGCGCCTTCCTGCAGGCCGCCACCGCCAAACGCCTGCTGGTGGATTCATCCAAATTCCGGCCCCGTGCCTTCATGACCGTTTGCGGGTTGCAGGATGTCAATGAACTCATCACGGACACCGGCCTGCCGGGCACCGACGCCGACGCCCTGCGGGCAATGGGCCTGCGCGTGACACAAGTGTCCGTGGCATGAGCGTGGCAGAGGCCATGCCCCGCCCCGCGCCCTGTTGGCGCATTCTGGCCGACGACCTGACCGGCGCGCTGGACACCGCAGCGGCCTTCTCCGGGCAACAGGCGGTGCCTGTTTTTATGCAGGCTGTGCAGGCGGACCCTGCGGCCCGCCCTGCCAGCGGCGTTGCCAGCGGTCCCGCGCAGGCCTTGGCCACCGCCACGCGTGATGTGTCGGCATCCCGCCTTGCCCGCGCGCTGGAAGCCAGCATGCCTTGGTTCGCGCCAGACGCCGACCAGGGTTACCGGTCGTTCAAAAAAGTTGACAGCCTGCTGCGGGGCAATACCTTTGCCGAAATTGCATGGCTGGTGCAGCACGGTGGTTTTGACGGTGTGATTTTTGCACCTGCCTACCCGGAGCAAGGCCGCTTCACCCGCCATGGTCAACACTGGGTCGGGCCACCGCAGCAGCCTGATGCGCCCACGGTCGCCCAGCCCATCGCGTTGCGGGAGGCTTTTGCAGCCGTGGGCTTGCCAGCCCGGTTGGTGCGCAACATCGGTGCCGACGATTTTTCCCAGGCCTCAGGCCTGTTGATCCCGGACGTCGTGAACGACGCAGATTTGGCCAGGCTGGCCGCATGGAGCTGCGCTGAAGCACCGACCTCCCGGCGCTGGCTGTGGTGCGGCAGTGCCGGGCTGGCCGGGGCCCTGGCGCGCCATGGGCAGCAAGCACCGGCCAGCACCAGGCTACTCGCCCCAAGCCAGGGCACAACGCTGGTGGTCACCGCCAGTCGGCATCCGGTCTTGCGGGAACAACGCCAGGCCTTGAGCCACGACCAGCGCCTCAAATTGCTGGACCTCTCCAGTGAAGAGACCCTGTCCGCAGCCGCCGCCAGCGCCCGTTTGACTCAGCAAGCACAGCACATCGTCAACACCCTGCCCCGCCCGGCAAATCTGGTGGTGGTGGGTGGTGACACCCTGCTCGCCCTGTGTGAAGCCGCCACCACCCAGAGCCTGTCCGCCCACGCCAGTCCGCGCGCGGGCTGGGGCCGGGCCACGCTGCAAGGCGGCCTCTGGGACGGTGTGACCTGTTATTCACGTTCAGGTGCGTTTGGCGCGCCGGACGACCTGTCAGCGCTACTCGCAACACTCACCGAAAAGGAACACGCCTTATGAACCAACCCATACGACTGGCCATGACCATGGGCGACCCGGCCGGCATTGGCCCCGAAATCATCGTCAAGGCCGCCCACCAGATGCGTGATCTAGTGGCGCAGCGCCGCATCGAACTGACGGTGCTGGGCAGCCGCCAGGCGCTGGAGCGGGCCGCCGACTTGTTTAAGCTGGATGTCACCAGCCAGGCAGCCCCCTTGACGATGATTGACGTCGGCCCCGTGACCGGTCCCATGCCCGTGGGCGAAGTCTCGGCAGCAGGCGGCAAATGGTCTTACCTGGCGGTGGAGCGGGCCGTCCGGATGACCCAGGCGGGCAACATCGACGCCATCGTGACCGCCCCCTTGTGCAAGGAAGCCTTGCACCTCGCGGGCTACCCGTTTGAGGGCCACACCGAAATGCTCGCGCACCTCACCGGCATGCGTGACGGCGTCATGATGCTGGCGCATGGCGGCATGCGTGTGACCCATGTTTCAACTCACTGCCCACTGTCGGAAGTACCCAAACGCCTGACGCCCGTGCGCCTGCGCCGGGTGCTGGACGTCACGCTTGATGCCTTGCGTGCGCTGGGCATCGAACAACCCCGGGTCGCCGTGGCTGGACTCAACCCGCATGCGGGAGAAGGCGGCATTCTAGGTAAGGAAGACGCCGAAATCATTGCGCCCATCGTGGCTGAATACGTGGCGGCCGGGCATCTCGTGACCGGCCCCTGGGCGGGCGACACCGTGTTCATCAAATTGCGCGCTGCACAGTTTGATGCGGTGGTGGCGATGTTCCATGACCAGGGGCATATCCCGGTCAAGCTGCTGGGCTTTTCCATCGACCCCGCCACCGGGGCATGGAACGCGGTGAGCGGCGTCAACATCACGCTGGGCCTGCCCATTTTGCGCACCTCGGTGGACCATGGGACCGCGTTCGACATTGTCGGCAAAGGCATTGCCAGCGCCGACAGCATGGTGGATGCCACCCAATACGCCATGACCCTGGTGGAAGGCCTGCGCCGCACTCACAAACTGGAAACACTTTCATGATCAACCCCTCACACGCTCTCAAATTTGCCGGCCGCAGCATCCTGATCACGGGCGGCGGCTCGGGCATCGGCGCCGCCGTGGCGCAAGCTTTTGGCGCGGCAGGCGCCCAGGTGGCGGTGCACTACTCACGCAACCAGGAAGGCGCCGAGGCAGTGGCTGAAGCCATTCGCCAGTCAGGCGGCACTGCGATCACGCTGGGCGGTGACTTGCAGGACCGCTCGGTGGCCAATCAACTGGTTGAAAAAACCGTTCAGGCCTTTGGCGGGCTCGACGTTCTGGTCAACAACGCAGGCGACATGTTTGGCCGCCGCCCGCTGGAACTGGCCACGGACGAGGACTACGACCGCGTGATGGGCCTCAACGTGCACGCCGCCTTTGCCATCTGCCGCGCCGCTGCGCCCGTGATGCGCACCGCCGGGCACGGCAGCATGATCAACACCACCTCCATTGCGGCCCGCACCGGCGGTGGCGAAGGCGTGGGTCTGTATGGCTCGGCCAAAGCCTTTGTGAGCACCATGACCCGCGTTTTTGCACGCGAAATGGCACCCCACGGCGTGCGCGTCAACGGCGTGGCGCCCGGCGTGATCCTGACCGATTTTCACGTGCGCAATTCGACACCTGAACAATTGGAAGGCGCGCGCAAAAGCATTCCCATGGGCCGCACCGGCAGCCCTGACGACTGTGTGGGCGCCTACCTGTTTCTTGCCGATGACACGCTGTCAGGTTACATCACCGGCCAGATCATTGAGGTTAACGGCGGGCAATTGATGCCTTGATCCGCTGCGAGATTCGTCATTTAAAAACAAAGAGGAGACCCACATGAACAGCCTTCCCCGCAACGAATTCAAACAAGCGTTGGCCTCGGGCCGACCCCTGATCGGCCTGTGGTGCAACTTCGCCTTCCTGCCCACCGTAGAGTGCGTCGCCCACGCCGGTTTTGACTGGTTGCTGCTTGATATGGAGCACACGCAAAGCAACCTGGACATCATCAGCACCCAATTGCTTGCCCTGCGCACCAGCCCCAGTGCAGCGGTGGTGCGGGTGCCGTCCAACGACATGGCCTTCATCAAACGCGCACTGGACGCTGGTACCAGCAACCTGATGATTCCCAACATCCGCAGCGCTTCGGAGGCGCGCGAAGCGGTCTCGTTCACCCGCTTTGCGCCCGAAGGCGTGCGCGGCGTCGCGGGCAGCACACGTGCTGGCGGTTACACCCGCTTCAAGGACTTCATGGCGAGGGCCAATGACGAGATTGCATTGGTGCTGCAAATTGAATCGGTTGAAGCGCTGCAAGACCTGGAGGCCATTTGCCGTGTGCCAGGCGTCGATGCGGTCTTCATCGGCCCATCCGACCTGGCGGCGAGTTTGGGGCACCGCGGGCAATCGGGGCACCCGGAAGTCCAGGCGGCCATCAGCCAGGCCATTGCCATTGGCCGAGCCGCCGGCATGCCCGTTGGCATTTTGACGGTCGATGGCAAGGGGGAGCCCTACCTTGACCAAGGCGCCACCATGGTTGGCGTTGGCACCGACATGCACTTGCTGATCGCAGCGGCAGATGCCTTGGCCGCCCGGTTTAAACCGATGCCTTGATCGGCGCCAACGTCGCCACCACATCGCCGCATTGGGCGCGGTGGCGCAAGGCGTGGTCCATCACCACCAGCGCCAGCATGGCCTCGGCAATGGGTGTGGCGCGGATACCCACACAAGGGTCGTGCCGGCCTTTGGTGATGACTTCGGTGGACTGACCGTTCACATCAATCGACTCGCGTGGCGTGATGATGGAACTGGTGGGCTTGATGGCAATCGAGACCTCCAGGTCTTGCCCGGTGCTGATGCCACCCAGTACCCCACCTGAATTGTTGGACTTGAAGCCCTGCGGCGACAGCGAGTCCCCATGGGTGGTGCCGCGCTGGCTGACGCTGGCAAAACCGGCGCCAATCTCCACGCCTTTGACCGCATTGATGCCCATCATGGCGTAGGCAATGTCGGCGTCCATCTTGTCAAACAGCGGCTCGCCCAGGCCCACGGGCACGTTGGAGGCGGACACCCGGATGCGGGCGCCACAGGAGTCGCCGCCCTTGCGCAAGGCTTCCATGTAGGCTTCCAGCGCGGACACATCGGCCACCGGTGCAAAAAACGGGTTGTTGGGCACGAGGTCCCACGACTCAAAGCCAATGGGCAATTCACCAATCTGGGTCATGCAACCGCGAAACAGCGTGCCGTACTGCTCGAACAGCCACTTCTTGGCCACGGCACCGGCCGCCACCATGGGGGCGGTCAGGCGTGCGGACGAACGGCCGCCGCCGCGTGGGTCGCGAATGCCGTATTTCTGAAAATAGGTGTAGTCGGCATGACCGGGGCGGAAAGACTCCAGGATATTGCCGTAGTCTTTGCTGCGCTGATCGGTGTTTTTGATCAACAGGCAAATGGGCGTTCCCGTGGTTTTGCCCTGGTAGACGCCCGACAAAATCTCGACCGCATCCGGCTCGTTGCGCTGCGTCACAAATTTGGAGGTGCCGGGGCGTCGGCGGTCGAGGTCGCCCTGAATGTCAGCCTCGCTCAAGGTCATGCCCGGCGGGCAGCCGTCAATCACGCAGCCAATGGCCGGACCGTGGGATTCACCAAAGTTGGTGACTGCGAAGAGTTTTCCGAATGTGTTACCGCTCATGCACCGGATTATCCCAGACCCGAATGCACCCGGATGCTGCGCCGCGGCTGGAACAGTTCCTGCTAGATGCTGCACTGCACCATTCGCCTCTTTTTTAATTGACTGAACAGGAGTTCCCCATGCTCGACCGCACCACGACCCAGTTTTCCCATGTCAAACCCGATGACACGCAATTTGTGCCCGGCGGACTGCGCGATTTTTTTCTGTACCGTGACCTGGGTGTTGCCGAAGCCACCAACGGCAAAGTGATTGCGCACCTTGTGAAGGCAAACATGGCACCAGAAACAGGCACGGGCTGGCACCGACATGAGGCAGATTTCCAGATCGTGATCATGACCAAAGGCTGGGCCCGCTTCATGTACGAGGACAAGGAGACCCTGGTGCAGGCCGGTGACGTGGTGCACCAGCGCCCGGGCATACGGCATTTTCTGTTTGACTATTCGCCCGACATGGAATACCTGGAGATCGTCTCCCCAGCCGATTTCAAATCGATTGATGTGGAGCCGGTCTGTGCCATTCCGGCCCCGACCCCGTGGGTGTGATCAGAACTCGGCTTCGAGTTCGTCAATTTCCTCGGGTTCGGCCTGGGCCGCGGCGACCCATTCCTGCATGGGAGGCAAAGCCATGATGTGCTGGCAGTAGGCGGCGCAGACCGGGTCCATGGCCACGTCATAACTCAGAAACCGGGTCACCACGGGGGCGTACATGGCGTCCGCCATGCCCGGGTGATCACCAAACAAATAGGGGCCGCCATAGGTGGACAGGCAGTCCTTCCAAATCTCCAATACCCGGTCAATATCACCTTGCGCCCGTGACCAGACCTTGAAGCCCGGGAAATGGGCCTTGATGTTCATCGGCAGCGAGGCGCGCAGAGAGGCGAATCCCGAGTGCATTTCCCCACAAACGGCCCGGCAATGGGAGCGTGCCTTGGCATCGGCGGGCAGCAATTGGGCTTTGGGTTTGATCTCATGGAGGTATTCCGCAATCGCCAGGGTGTCCCAGACTTTGATCCCGTGGTGCTGCAGCGAGGGCACCAACATGCTGCTGGAGAGCAACAGCATCTCGGCCTTCATGGCCGGGTCGTCCGGGGAAATCACCTCTTCCACAAAGTCCAGCCCGGCCAGTCTGGCCATCAGCCAGCCCCGCAAGGACCAGGCTCCGTAGTTTTTGCTGCTGATTGTCAAAACGGCTTTGGACATGGAAAACTCCTGATTGAGGAAAACTGCACATTCGCAGCGCAAGGGTTGTGCCAACCGCTGACCCCCAAAGATTGGCCCGTAACTTGCCTGCAGGTCAGGCATCTGGGTCACAAGCTCTTCACTCGTCAGGAACACCATGCTTTATCAGGCCTACCAAACCCAATCCGACCTGATGTCACCGTTTCGCATGCTGGCCCGAAGCGGCAGCGCCGCCCTGTGGCTGGATAAGACAGAAGGCAGTTTTCTGCGCAAGATGTCCGCGTCACTGGAGGTTTTTTCGCGCATGCGGCTGACGCATTCGCGTCCGGCTTGGGGCATCACGTCCGTCAGGGTCGGAGATCAGGACTTGGCCGTGACGGAGGAACAGGTGTTGAGCCTGCCCTTTGGCACGCTGCTGCGTTTCAAAAAGGACACCCCGGCTGACCTGCCCCACCAACCCCCGGTGCTGCTGGTGGCACCGCTGTCGGGCCACTTTGCCACGCTGCTGCGTGAAACCGTGCGCACCTTGCTGCAGGACCATGATGTCTACATCACCGACTGGCACAACGCCCGGGACGTGTCGCTCAAGCACGGTGCGTTTGCTCTGGACGACTACATCGACCACATGATCCGCTTTGTGGAAACCATCGGACCGGGCACCCACGTGGTGGCCGTCTGCCAGCCCTGCGTCGCGGCGCTGGCGGCCACGGCCATCATGGCCGAAGACGACCACCCGGCCCAACCGCGCAGCCTCACCTTGATGGCCGGTCCCGTGGACTGCCGGGTGAACCCCACTGGCGTCAACACGCTGGCCACCAGCAAGCCGATTGAGTGGTTTGAAAAAAACCTGATCAGCCATGTGCCGCTGCCTCACGCGGGTCACATGCGCCGGGTTTACCCCGGCTTCATCCAGCTCAGTGCGTTTTTGAGCATGAACCTGGACCGCCACAAAACGTCGTTCAAAGACATGTACCGCCACCTGGTGGAAGGCGACGTCGACAAGGACAACACCCTGCGGACCTTTTATGACGAGTACCTGGCGGTGAATGACCTGCCGGCCGAGTTTTATCTGGAAACGGTGGAAAAAGTGTTTCAGACCTACGACCTGCCGCTGGGCAAGCTCACCTACAAGGACCGCATCGTCAACCCAGGCGCCATCCGGCGCACCGCGCTGATGACGGTGGAAGGCGAGCGAGACGACATTTGCTCAGTCGGCCAGACGGTGGCGGCGCAAGACCTGTGCTGCAACATTCGCCCCTACAAAAAAACGCACCACGTGCAGACAGGCGTGGGGCACTACGGCGTGTTCAGCGGCAAAAAATGGAACCAGCAAATCTATCCGCGCGTGCGGGACATGATTCACGCCAGCATGGGCTGAGCCGTCTGGCGGAACCGGTCACATGTCGGCTTGACCGGGCTCGTCGCCGCCCGGCCAGTCGCGGATATAGGCCTTGAGCATTTTGTTTTCGAAATTTTGGCTGTCCACCACGGCTTTGGCCACGTCGTAAAAACTGATCACGCCCATCAGCATTTTCTTGTCCATGACCGGCATGTAGCGCGCATGCCGGTCCAGCATCATGCGGCGCACTTCGTCCATTTCAGTCTCGGTGGTGCAGGTCAGGGGGGCGTCGTCCATGGCAGTACGCACCGTGGTCGTGCCAATGCTGCCCCCGTTTTTCACAACGGTCTGGATGACTTCACGAAAGGTCAGCATGCCCACCAAGTCGCCATGCTCCATGACGACCAGCGAACCGATGTCCCGGTCAGCCATCAGGTCCAGCGCCCGCGACAGCGGTTCCTCCGGTGTGGCCGTGTACAAGGTGCTGCCCTTGACCCGCAATATATCGCTGACTTTCATAGTGCTCCTCGTGACTCGTTGATGACGCGCAAATAAGCGGTCTTGTCCGAAATATAGCCCACAATAGATCGGTTTTCGCCCCCTGACCGTCAGGGAAAGCACTGAAAGTGCGATACCGCAAAATCAAAGGAAACCCATGCCCGGCTACTCAGACCCCGGTTTTGACACGCTGGCACTGCACGCAGGTGCCGCACCCGACCCCGCCACCGGCGCGCGGGCCGTCCCCATTCATCTCACCACCTCCTTCGTGTTCGAGTCCAGCGACCACGCTGCGGCGCTCTTCAACCTGGAGCGCGCAGGCCATGTGTACTCCCGCATCAGCAACCCGACCAACGCGGTACTGGAGCAGCGCGTGGCGGCGCTGGAGGGTGGCATTGGCGCGGTCAGCACGGCCAGCGGCCAGGCTGCGCTGCACCTGAGCATTGCCACCTTGATGGGCGCGGGCGCCCATATCGTCGCCAGCACCGCCTTGTATGGCGGCTCGCAAAACCTGCTGCACTACACGCTGCGCCGCTTCGGCATTGAGACCACTTTTGTGAAGCCCGGTGATATCGACGGCTGGCGCGCCGCCGTGCGGCCCAACACCAAGCTGTTTTTTGGCGAAACCGTGGGCAACCCCGGGCTGGACGTGCTGGACATCGCCACCGTCTCCGCCATCGCGCACGAGGCGGGCGTGCCCCTGCTGGTGGACTCGACCCTCACCACGCCCTGGCTTATCAAGCCGTTCGACCATGGGGCCGATCTGGTCTACCACTCGGCCACCAAGTTTTTGAGCGGCCACGGCACGGTGATTGGCGGCATCGTGGTCGATGGCGGCAGTTTTGACTGGGACCAGTCGGGCAAATTCCCCGAGCTAAGCGAACCCTATGCCGGTTTTCACAACATGGTTTTCACCGAGGAATCCACCGTGGGCGCCTTCCTGCTGCGCGCCCGGCGCGAGGGCCTGCGCGACTTTGGCGCCTGCCTGAGCCCCCATTCGGCGTGGCTGATTCTGCAGGGGATCGAGACCCTGTCGCTGCGCATGGAGCGCCACATGAGCAACACGCGCAAAGTGGTGGAGTTCCTGGCCAGTCAGCCCTTTGTATCGCGTGTCGGTCATCCGCTGCTGGAAAGCCACCCCAGCCATGCACTGGCGCAAAAACTGCTGCCCCGCGGCGCGGGGTCGGTCTTCAGCTTTGACCTCAAAGGGAGCCGGGAACAAGGCAAAAAATTCGTCGAAGCGCTCAAGGTCTTCAGCCACCTGGCCAATGTGGGGGACTGCCGCAGCCTGGTGATTCACCCGGCCAGCACCACGCACTTTCGCATGAGTGATGAGGCCCTGGAAGCCGGTGGCATCACGCAAGGCACGATCCGCCTGAGCATCGGGCTGGAGGACGCGGACGACCTGATGGACGACCTGAAACGCGCGCTCAAAGTCGCGGAGAAAACAGCATGAACCTGATTGTCAACGGCCACACCACCTACTGCTACACCGGCGGAAAAACGTTTGATGCCGCCAAACCCACCGCCATCTTCATCCACGGCGTGCTGAACGACCACAGCGTCTGGATTCTGCAAACCCGCTACCTGGCCCATCACGGCTGGGACGTGTTGGCCGTTGACCTGCCCGGCCACTGCCGCAGCGCGGGTGAGCCACCCACTACCGTAGAAGCTGCCGCTGATTTTGTGATCGCGCTGATGGCGGCTGCGGGGCTTGAACAAGCCGCGCTGATCGGTCACAGCTTTGGTTCGCTGGTGGCTCTGGAAGCCGCTGCCCGGGCGCCCACGCAGGTGAGCCAGCTGGTGCTGGTGGGCACGGCGTTTCCCATGAAGGTGTCACCCGCCCTGCTGGAATCTTCGCTGAACGAGCCGATGAAGGCACTGGAGATGGTCAATATCTTTTCCCGCGCCACGCTGGCGCCACCGCCCTCGGCGCTGGGGCCGGGCACCTGGATGTATGGGGCCTCGATGGCGCTGGGGCGTCGTGTGCTGGCCAGCAACACCCGCGTCAATCTGTTCTATACCGGCTTCAAAGCGTGTGACAGTTACACCCGTGGCGAAGAGGCCATGGCCGACGTGCAGTGTCCGGTGTTGTTTGTACTGGGCAGCATGGACCAGATGACGCCACCCAAAGCGGCGCAGGGACTGATTCAAAAGGCCCGCCACGCCAGGGTGGTGTACTTGCCCGGCGGTCACCACCAGATGAACGAAACGCCCGAACCCATGCTGCAGGCCTTGAACCATTTTTTGCAGCGTTAAAGCACATCACTCCTGATTTAATAGCACGTCCCGCAATGAAATAGAGGGCCACAGGCTCTTTTCCCATAAATTTTGGGTTGTTTCATCACGCTGCAGCAAGAGGGCGTTGAGCAAGGGCGCCAGCGGTGTGGTCTCGGGGTTGGCCAGCAGCACGTAGCGGGCCGGCTCGCCGTGAAGCTCTTCATGGAGCAAGCCCGTCCAGTCGAGCCCACACAGGGTTTCCAGCACCGGCTCCAGTTGCAAGGCATCCACCCGCAACTGCACCGCCAGCTGGGAAATCGACAAGCCCCGCGTCACGGTGCCCCGCACCCGGTCCAGTTGCTGCAAGGCCTCCAGGGCCAGCTGGAACTGCAGGCCGTGCGACCGGCCCCGCCGCTCCACGCCCGACAACAAGCTGGGCAAATAGGCGGTGATGACGGCGCCGAGCAACACAATCACCCAGGCCACGTAAATCCAGATCAGCATGATCGGCACCGTGGCAAAAGCGCCGTAAACCACCGAATACGTGGGCACCTTGCTCAGGTAAATGGAGAGCAGCCGCTTCGCCAGCTCGAAGCCGGCTGACACAAACAATCCCCCCGTCCACGCATGCCCCCATTTCACCTGGATGTTGGGTACATAGTGGTAGAGCGCGGCCATGCCACCGGCCATCAGGAAGAACTGCAGCACATCGAGCAACAACTGCACCCCACCCGGCACGACGCCGACCACCCCCTTGGAGGCAGAGATGGCATACGAGGTGATGGTCAGGCTGACGCCCAGCAGCAAGGGGCCGAGCGTCATCCCGGACCAATACACCAGCACCCGCTGGCCCAGCGAGCGGGGTTGGCGCACCCGCCAGATGCCATTGAGCGTGCGGTCAATTGTCAAAATCAGGGCCAGCGCGGTCACCAGCAAAATCACCACCCCGGCCACGCCCAGTTTGCTGGCCTGGCCCGCAAACTGCGTCAGGTAGCCCATCACCTGGCGGGCGATGTTGTCGGGAATCAGGCTCTCCAGCAGCCACTTCTGCAGCACGCCCTGAAACTTGCTGAACATCGGGAACGCCGTAAAAATAGCGAGCGCCACCGTGATGAAGGGCACCAGCGCCATGGTGGTGGTGAAGGTCAGGCTGCTGGCCGTGAGGCCCAGGTGATCTTCCCGAAAACGCTCGCGCAAGGTCAGCGCCGTGCTCTTCCAGGGGAAGCGGGACAGGTCCTTCAGGAATTCATCAAGACGCAGGGACAAGCTCAGGGGCGGGGTGGAAAACGAACGCATGGCCGCTATGATGCCATCCCAATGAACACCTCCATCTCAACAGAACAAAACACCGCGCCCCCTCTGGTCACCGCCACCCGTTTCCTGGCCGTGGGCAGCCTGATCGGGCTGATCGTGCTGGGCCTGGCCTGGGAACTCTTTTTGGCGCCGTTGCGCCCCGGTGGCTCCTCGCTGGCGCTGAAAGTCCTGCCCCTGTGCATTCCGCTGGCCGGGCTGCTGAAAAACCGCATGTACACCTACCGCTGGGTCAGTCTGCTGGTCTGGGTTTACTTTACCGAAGGGGCAGTACGGGCCTACAGCGACAAACCGCCGGGCAACTACCTGGCCATGATCGAGGTGCTGCTGTGCCTGACGCTGTTTGTCGCCTGTGCCCTGCATGTGCGCCTGCGCCTGAAGTCGGTCGTCAAAACGGAGTGACCCCATGCAAACCCTGCTCGACGAACTTCGCCACATCGTAGGCAGCGTCCATGTCTTCACCGATGGGGACCTGAGCGCCTGGGAACAGGACTGGCGCAAGCGCTCTCACGGCAAGGCGCTGGCCGTGGTGCGGCCCGCATCGACCGAAGAGGTGGCGCGGGTGGTCAAGGCCTGCGCTGCTTTCCGCATCTTGAATCCGGCAGCCCGTGTCAGCCTCGTGCCCCAGGGCGGCAACACCGGGCTGGTGGTGGGCTCCACACCCGATGCCTCCGGGCGCCAGATTGTCCTGAGCCTGCAACGCATGAACACCGTGCGCCAGCTCGACGGCGCCAACCTGACCATGACCGTCGAGGCCGGCTGCATTTTGCAAAACCTGCAAACCTGCGCCGAAGAAGCCAACTTCCTGTTCCCTTTGAGCCTGGCCGCCGAAGGCGCCTGCACCATCGGCGGCAACCTCGGCACCAATGCGGGCGGCACGCAGGTCGTGCGCTATGGCAACACACGCGATTTGTGTCTCGGCCTGGAAGTGGTGACCGCGCAGGGCGAGGTGTGGCACGGGCTCACGGGCCTGCGCAAAGACAACACCGGCTACGACCTGCGCGACCTGTTCATTGGTTCTGAAGGCACCCTGGGCATCATCACCGCCGCGACCATGAAGCTCTATCCCCGTCCTGCGGCGCAACTCACGGCCTGGGCCGCCGTGCCCTCGCTGGAGGACGCCGTCACGCTGCTGGGGCTGGCGCACCGTCACCTCGGTGCGGGGCTCACTGGCTTTGAGGTCATGGGGCAATTTGCCCTGAGCCTGGTCACGAAACACTTTGCGCAACTGCGCGTGCCTTTGCATCTGGACTCGCCTTTCTGCGTGCTGCTGGAAAACTCGAACCATGAGTCTGAAGCCCATGCGCGCGGCCAGTTGGAGCAACTGCTCGAAATCGCGCTGGAGCAAGGGTGCATGACCGACGCCGTGGTCGCAGAAAGCCTGTCACAGGCCCGGCAGCTGTGGCACATCCGCGAAAGCATTCCCCTGGCGCAGGCCCAGGAAGGGCTCAACATCAAGCACGATATTTCGATCCCGGTCTCCAGGATTCCGGAGTTTGTGCGGGCCGCCGATGCCCGCCTGCAGCAGGCCCTGCCGGGCGTTCGCCTGGTCAACTTCGGGCATCTGGGGGACGGCAATTTGCACTACAACGTGCAGGCGCCGCAAGGCGGTGACGCAGCCCGGTTCCTCAAAGACCATGAAGAACAGGTGAATACCCTGGTGTTTGACACCGTGACGGAATTCGACGGCTCGATCTCCGCCGAGCACGGCGTGGGCAGCCTCAAAGTAGACCATCTGGTGCACTACAAGTCGCCCGTGGCGCTGCAGATGATGCGTGCCCTGAAAGCAGCCCTGGACCCCCAGAACCTGTTCAACCCGGGACGCGTGGTGCAGGTCTAGCATGGCCCATCTCTTTCTCCTGGGCGTCATCTATGTGGCCTTCATCAGCCTGGGGCTGCCCGACAGCATTCTTGGGGTCGCCTGGCCGGCCATGCGGGCCGACCTGGGCCAGCCGCTCGCCTCGGTCGGACTGATCACCATTGCATTGACCATCTGCTCGGCGATGTCGAGCTTTGCCAGCGGCATGGTGGTCAAGCGCATCGGCACGGGTGCGGTGGTCATGCTCAGCGGCTTTCTCACCGGGCTGGCCTTGCTGGGCTTTTCCCTGGCGCCCGGCTTCGGCTGGCTGCTGGTCCTGGCCATCCCGCTGGGTCTGGGCGGTGGCGCGGTGGACGCCAGCCTCAACCACTTTGTCGCCGCGCACTATTCATCCCGGCACATGAACTGGTTGCACGGTTTCTGGGGGGTGGGCGCCACCATCGGCCCCTTCATCATGGGCTCGGCCCTGGCGGGTGCGGCCGGCTGGGCCGGTGGTTACCGCACGGTGGCGCTCATCCAGCTCACCCTTTCCGTGCTCCTGTTGTTAACGCTGCCTTTGTGGCGCCGTGAAAACACCAGCGCACCCGACGAGTCCGACCCCAAGGCTGCAGCCCCCACCTTCAAACCCACGCATGTGGGGGCACTGTGGCTGGCACCGCTGACCTTCCTGCTCTATGTGGCGGCTGAAATGGGCACGGGCCTGTGGGCGGCCAGTATTCTGGTCAACGACCGTCACATGGACGCGCTGACCGCCGGCCTGTGGGTATCGGTTTTTTTTGGCTCGATCACCGCAGGCCGGTTTGGCGTTGGCCTGGTGGCCAACCGCCTGGGCAACCGGCGGCTGGTCCGGTTGGGCATTCTGTGCGCCACCACCGGTGCGGTGCTGTTTGCCATCCCGGGGCTGCCTGCCTATGGGTCACTGGCCGGGCTGATGCTGATGGGCGTGGGCTGCGCGCCGGTATTCCCGTCGCTGATGCATGAAACCTCACGCCGCTTTGCACCCGACACCGCCCGCCAAGTCATCGGCCGCCAGATTGGCGCAGCCTACGTGGGCGGCTCGGTCATGCCTGCGGCCTGCGGGTTGCTGGCCACCTACGCCGGACTGGGCGTCGTCATGCCGTTTGTGGTGGTCTTGCTGCTGCTGTTGCTGGTGGCAACGGAATACCTCAACCGGTTGACTTGACACCTCACCATGCGTTTTTGCCGATTCTGCAGGACGAATTTGAAGCAGGCGACTTGTGATATGCAGGCTTGAACGACCTAAAATACGCCGTTCTGCACCGCCTTTCATGAAGGCGGGCCCCATCCGATTCACAACATTCCCCATGCCCAACACGCCACCGGCCCACCCCGTTCGCAGCCAGTACGAAGACTTCATGCGCCACGTGGACACCCACGGCGTGTTCAAGGCCGACCGCACGGGCACCGGCACCAAAAGCGTGTTTGGCTACCAGATGCGCTTCGACCTGAACGAGGGCTTTCCACTGGTCACCACCAAAAAAGTGCACCTGCGCTCCATCATTCAGGAGTTGTTGTGGTTTCTCACCGGATCGAGCGACAACAACTGGCTCAAGGAGCGCGGTGTGAGCATTTGGGACGAATGGGCGCGGCCGGACGGCGACCTGGGCCCGGTCTATGGCGTGCAATGGCGAAGCTGGCCCACGCCGGATGGCGGCCACATTGACCAGATCACAGAGGTCATAAAAACGCTCAAGGCCAACCCCGATTCGCGCCGCATCATCGTCAGCGCCTGGAACGTGGCGGACCTGGACAAGATGGCGCTGATGCCTTGTCACGCGTTCTTCCAGTTCTACGTCGCCCCGGCCACCGTGCCGGGCGGCAAAGGCAAACTCAGCTGCCAGCTGTACCAGCGCAGCGCCGATATTTTTCTGGGCGTGCCCTTCAACATTGCCAGCTACGCACTGCTCACCCACATGGTGGCGCAGCAATGCGACCTGGAGGTGGGCGATTTCATCTGGACCGGCGGCGACTGCCACATCTACAGCAACCACAGCGAGCAGGTGGCCCTGCAACTGAGCCGTGCGCCGCTGGCCTACCCCACGCTGCACATCAAACGCAAACCGGCGTCCATCTTTGACTACGCGTTTGAAGACTTTGAAGTGCGGGGCTACGAATGCCACCCGGCCATCAAGGCACCCGTGGCGGTTTGACATGGCGCTGCACCTGATATTTGCCCGCGCGGCCAATGGCGTCATCGGCAAGGACAACACCCTGCCCTGGCATTTGCCTGAAGACATGGCGCACTTCAAGCGCACCACGCTGGGCTGCCCGGTGATCATGGGCCGCAAGACCTGGGACTCGCTCCCTCCCAAATTCCGTCCCCTGCCCGGTCGCCTCAACGTCGTGGTGACGCGTCAGGCCGACTGGCAGGCGCAAGGTGCCTTGTGCGCCCATTCGCTGCCCGAGGCGATGGCTTTGTGCCCCGCAGACAGTGAGGCCTGGGTCATCGGCGGTGCCGAGATTTATGCACAAGCGCTACCGCTGGCCAGCACGGCCGTGGTCACCGAAATCGACATGGACTTTGACGGCGACGCTTACGCGCCCACCTTCGGGCCCGAATGGCGTGAAACCGCGCGCGAGCGGCACACCTCCGTCAAGGGATTCAGCTTCAGTTTTGTCACTTACACCAAGCAAACAGGAATTTAAAACATGTCAGGTCATGGATTTCACGTACACGGTCCGCACGACCACGAGCTGGAGCACGCCCAACAAGGCGGGCACGGGGGCGAACACGGCGGCATGATCAACCAGATCGCCATGTTCACCGCCATCATCGCCACCGTGGGCGCGCTGTTTGGCTACATGGGCGGGGCCACGCAGGCCAATGCAGGACTGTTCAAGAACAACGCCGCCATCAAGAAGACTGAAGCCTCCAACCAGTGGAATTTCTTCCAGGCCAAGAGCACCAAACAGTCACTCGCAGAACTGGCGCGTGATTTGGCGCCCGAGGACAAAAAGACCACCTACCAGGCCAAGGTCGAGCGCTACGAAAAGGAAAAAACCGAGATCAAAGCCGGGGCCGACAAACTCGAAGCGCAAGCCACCCAATGGGACCAGCAAAGCGACGAGCAAATGCACCAGCACCACCGCTGGGCGCAGGCCACCACGGTGCTGCAAGTCTCCATCGCGCTGGCCGCCATTTCCCTGCTGACCAAAAAGAAGTGGCTCGAGTACGCCATGTTTGCCGCGGGCGGCGTCGGCGTGGTCGTCGGCGGCCTGGCAGCGCTACATATTTAATAGCTTCCTGCGTATATACAACGGGGGCTAGAGCCTTATTTGACTATGAAATTTGCTACCTGGAACGTGAATTCCCTGACCGTGCGCCTGCCGCAGGTACTGGACTGGCTCGCTGCCCACCCGGTCGATGTGCTGGTGCTGCAGGAACTGAAGATGACGGACGACAAGTTTCCGGCAGAGGCCTTCATGCAAGCGGGTTACCACGCCCAGTGGTTTGGCCAGAAAACCTACAACGGCGTGGCCCTGCTGTCGCGCATCCCGGCCACCCAGGTGGTCAAGAACATCCCGGGTTTTGACGACGACATGGCGCGTGTGATCAGCGCCGACGTGAACGGCGTGCGGGTCATTGGCGGCTATTTCCCCAATGGCCAGGAACCCGGCAGCGACAAGTTTGAATACAAGATGAGTTGGCTTAAAGGCCTGCGCGACTGGATCAAGGCCGAGTTGGTCAAGAACCCCCAGCTGGTGTTGATGGGCGACTACAACATCACCTTTGACGACGAAGACGTGTGGGACCCGGTTGGCCTCAAAGACACCATTCACTGCACGGAAGAAGAGCGCTACCACCTGCGTGCGCTCATTTCGCTCGGCCTGCATGACGCTTACCGGCTGTTCCCGCGCGAGGAGAAAACTTATTCCTGGTGGGACTACCGCGACTTCGCCTTTCGTCGCAACCGGGGCCTGCGCATCGACCATATTCTGGTCAGCGACGCGCTCAAGCCGTTGGTCACGGGCTGTGTGATCGACAAGGCGCCACGCAAGAACGAGCGTCCCAGCGACCACGCTCCGGTGGTTGTGGACATTGCCTTGAGCTAACGCAGACTGCTATTTAATCAATAGCAGTCTGTGTACGTCCTGCCTGGGCTAGTGGCCTTTTTCCTCTAAACCCAGCTCCTGGATCTTGCGGGTGATGGTGTTGCGGCCAATACCGAGTTTTTGCGCGGCTTCGATGCGCCGCCCCCGGGTGGCGGCCAGCGCGGTCAGAATCAGTCGAGACTCAAAACGGCGCGTCAACTCATCCCACACATCGTGCCGGTCGGTCGCGAGCAGGGCGATGGCATCGGCCTCCAAGCCCATCTCCCAACCCAGACCCGCCAATTGCGCCATGGGGTCCATCACCGGCGCCGTACTCGGCGCCGCGGGTGCGGCCGCAACAACCGGTGCCACGCCCTGCGAATGATCCGCAAAAACCGACACGGCCTGCAACACAGGCGCAGCAGCCTCCACGCTTCCTGAGGTGCTGAAACCCACCTCGGGCGGCAAGTCCTTGGGCTCAATCACCTGCGCGGGCGCCATCACGGTCAGCCAGTGGCAGATGTTTTCCAGCTGGCGCACATTGCCCGGAAAGGCAAAGTTGCCCAGCCACAGCAGCGCGGAATCGGCAATGCGCTTGGGCTCCACACCCAGCTGGCCGGCGCTTTGCTGCAGAAAATGGCGCGTGAGCATGGGAATGTCTTCCCGCCGTTCACGCAGCGCCGGCAGACGCAGGCGAATCACGTTGAGGCGGTGAAACAAATCCTCGCGGAACGCGCCGTCCTTGACGCGCTGCTCCAGGTTCTGGTGCGTCGCCGCAATCACGCGCACATTGGTCTTGACCGCGCCATGCCCGCCGACACGGTAGAAATGGCCATCGCTCAACACCCGCAGCAAGCGGGTCTGCAGATCAAACGGCATGTCGCCAATTTCGTCCAGAAACAGCGTGCCCCCGTCGGCCTGCTCAAAGCGGCCGCGGCGCATGGTTTGGGCGCCCGTGAAGGCACCGCGCTCATGACCGAACAACTCGGACTCCAGCAGGTCTTTGGGGATGGCGGCTGTGTTGATCGCCACAAACGGGCCATTGGCGCGGGGCGAGTGCTTGTGCAGCGCACGCGCCACCAGCTCTTTGCCCGAACCGGACTCGCCGGTGATCATCACCGTCACATTGCTCTGGCTCAAGCGACCAATCGCACGAAACACGTCTTGCATGGCGGGTGCCTGACCGAGCATCTCCGGCGTTTCCGCCATGCGCTCTTCAGCCACTTCTTCGCGCAGGCTTTCTTCCACGGCACGGCGAATGAGTTCAACCGCCTTGGGCAAATCAAACGGCTTGGGCAGGTACTCGAAAGCGCCCCCCTGAAAGGCGGACACCGCGCTGTCCAGGTCGGAATACGCGGTCATGATGATCACGGGCAGGCCAGGGTATTTCTCCTTGACCTTCTCCAGCAGGTCCAGCCCCGAGCCGCCGGGCATGCGAATGTCGCTGACCAGCACCTGCGGACCGTTTTCCTCATTGGAGGTGCTGAGCGCGGTCAGGACATCGCGTGGATTGGTGAAGCTGCGGGTAGGAAGGTTCTCACGCAGCAGCGCCTTTTCCAGTACGAAGCGGATGGACTGGTCATCATCTACGATCCAAATCGGCTTCATGGGATTGGGTCACCTCAGGTCAATGGCTAAAAAGCACAGGTTATGGGAGCGGAATCAATATCTTGAAATCCGTGTGGCCTGGCACACTGTCGCACTCGATCAAACCATGGTGCTGCTGAACAAAGGTTTGCGCCAATGTCAGCCCCAGCCCCGAACCTCCATCACGCCCGGACACCAGCGGATAAAAAATACGGTCCTTGATCGAGTCTGGTACACCAGGCCCGTTGTCAATGACATGCAATTCCAATGCCAACCGATAGCGCTGTTTTCCAAAAGTGACCTGGCGCGCAATGCGCGTGCTGAAAGTCAACTGCGCCACCCCTTGCGCAATCTGCTCCGACAAGGCCTGGCAAGCGTTGTGTGCGATGTTGAGCACGGTCTGGATGAGCTGCTCGCGGTCGCCCCGAAACTCGGGAATCGAGGTGTCGTAGTCGCGCACCACGCTTAAGCCCTTGGGGAACTCGGCTGAAATCAGCGAGCGCACCCGCTCACACACCTCATGAATATTCACATCCCCCACCAGATGCGGACGCCGGTGTGGCGCCAGCAGTCGGTCCACCAGAGTCTGCAAGCGGTCTGCCTCATGGATGATGACCTGCGTGTACTCGGTGAGCTCGCGGGATTCAATCTCCATCTCCAGCAACTGCGCAGCGCCGCGGATGCCGCCCAACGGGTTCTTGATCTCATGGGCCAGGTTGCGGATCAACTCCTTGTTGGCCTGGGCCTGCTCCGCCAGACGCTCTTCGCGGTCCTGACGCGCCTGTTGCTCCAGGGGCAGCAACTCGACGATGATTTCATCGGCTTTTTCAGTCTGCGTCACGATCACGTGCACGGGCAGGGCCTCGTGGTTCAGCCGCTTGAGCCAGGCGTCATAACGCAGGGCCGCAAATTCATTGCCCCCGGCGCCCAACAAGCCGTTGCGCAAATGGGTAGGCTCGGTAAAACTGTCCGGAAAATGAGACCCCACGATCGCGCGGCGCGAAATGCCCAACGCGTCTTCCAGCGCCGCGTTGGCAAACAGCACGGAGCCGTTGCTGTGCACCACCGCCACCAGCGTGGCCAACAGGTCGAATGTCTGAAAACGCACGGCGGTCGAGGCCGCCGTGACCGGAGCGGGGACGGGCTTACTCACACGCCCTACTTTGCCGCAGCAGCTGCATTGCTGGGGCCGCGACGCCCCAACTCGCGCCGGATACCGGCAATATCACTCTCATTGCGCGCGAGGCTGGCCTTGAGCTCGGCCACGCGGTCCAGGTACTTTTGATGGTTGCGGGCTTCGCCGCCCATTTTTTCAGGCTCACCGTTGTTGTATTCCTTGAGCAGTTCAGCCTGGCGGACTTCTGCTTTTTTAAGTTCAATTTCAAGAATCTGGCGGGCATCAGAGTCGCGCGACTTCTGGTCATTGTTCTCAACCCGCTGTCCTGGTGCAGAGGTGCCGGAAGGTGCTGCTGATGCGGCAGTGACCGCACGGGCAGGGGCTGGCGCAGCCGGGCGGGCACCGGGCACCACGGTCACACTGGTACCCTCCATGAGCTTGCAGCCTCTGGCCTTGGCATCAGGCAGGGTGTTGGTGTAGTAGTTGTTGTCGCACTTGTACATGGGCTGGGCCAGGCTGCTTTGCGCAAAAGCAGCAACAGCCAAAGAGATCAACACAACATATTTCATACATTTCCCACGCGGTAAAAAAGCACAGTGCATTTTGCCAGTATGCGTCAAGGCCTTACAAAGTGAAAAGTCATGGTTTTTCCAATAAAAAAGGACGGCCGGGGCCGTCCTTTTTTTGCCAATCGCTGTAACAAGTTACAGCACAGGCCGGGCTGGATTACAGCGAGTAGTACATGTCAAACTCAATCGGGTGAGTGGCCATGCGCAAACGCGTGACTTCCTGCATCTTGAGGTCGATGTAAGCGTCGATGTAAGAGTCAGTGAACACACCGCCCTTGGTCAGGAAGCTGCGGTCTGCATCCAGGCAGTCCAGCGCCTGGTCCAGGCTGTGGCAGACCGTTGGGATCAACTTGTCTTCTTCGGGTGGCAAATGGTACAAGTCCTTGCTGGCGGCTTCGCCAGGGTGGATCTTGTTCTCAACGCCGTCCAGACCCGCCATCAGCAGAGCCGAGAAGCCCAGGTACGGGTTCATCAGTGGATCAGGGAAACGTGCCTCAACGCGACGGCCTTTAGGGTTCGCCACGAAGGGGATACGGATCGAAGCCGAGCGGTTCTTGGCCGAGTAAGCCAATTTCACAGGTGCTTCGTAGCCAGGCACCAGGCGCTTGTAGCTGTTGGTACCTGGGTTGGTGATGGCGTTCAGGGCACGG
Source organism: Rhodoferax sp. LS1R11 (assembly GCF_056521395.1). Classification (NCBI taxonomy): domain Bacteria; kingdom Pseudomonadati; phylum Pseudomonadota; class Betaproteobacteria; order Burkholderiales; family Comamonadaceae; genus Rhodoferax; species Rhodoferax sp. LS1R11. Next base: position 82,954 of record NZ_JBWMAW010000011.1, on the reverse strand, counting down.
GCGTGCTTGATGATGCCGCCGATGTAGTACAGCGCGAAGTCTGACAGTCCTGCATAGCCGTCGCCAGCAAACAGGTTCTTGCCGTCTTTCCACACCGACTGGTGCACGTGCATGCCGGAACCGTTGTCGCCAACGATGGGTTTGGGCATGAAGGTCGCGGTCTTGCCATAGGCATGGGCCACGTTCTGGATCACGTATTTTTGCAACTGAACCCAATCAGCGCGCTGAACCAGCGTGCTGAACTTGGTGCCGAGTTCCATCTGGCCAGCGTTGGCCACTTCGTGGTGGTGCACTTCAACGGGAATGCCGAGGGCTTCGAGCACCAGGCACATTTCCGAGCGCATGTCCTGGAAGCTGTCCACTGGGGGCACGGGGAAGTAGCCACCTTTGACGGTAGGACGGTGGCCGGTGTTGCCGTGCTCGTATTCCTTGCCGGTGTTCCAGGCGGCTTCTTCAGATTCGATCTTGGAGAAGCAGCCGGACATGTCATTGCCCCAACGCACACCGTCGAACACGAAAAACTCTGGCTCTGGACCGAAGTAGGCGGTATCACCAAAGCCGGAGGCCTTCATGTACGCTTCAGCGCGCTTGGCCAGTGAACGGGGGTCACGCTCGTAGGCTTTGCCGTCGATGGGGTCAACCACATCGCAAGTCAAAATCAGGGTGGGTTCCTGGAAGAAGGGGTCGACGTTGGCCGTGTTCGGGTCAGGCATCAACTGCATGTCGGAGGCTTCAATGCCCTTCCAGCCAGCGATGGACGAACCGTCAAACGCATGACCCGACGTGAACTTGTCTTCATCAAAATGAGAAACAGGCACGGTAACGTGCTGCTCTTTGCCACGGGTGTCGGTGAAACGGAAGTCAACAAACTTGACTTCGTTTTCTTTCACCATCTTCATGACGTCTGCGACGGTCTTGGCCATCAAATACTCCTGGTTGGGTCGTTGTTGAAAATGTTTCAGGGATGCGAATGCAGTTTTTATGCCAAGGCTGACAAAACACCGATTCACCAGTCCCGTATTTTGCCCTGAGTTTGGCCCCGTTTGGACAGCCGAACGCGGAACATGCAGAGCCATTTGGAATTTAAATGCACCAAAAAAGTGCAATTAAATTCAACACCGAAATGGCTCACTTAATTACGCACCAATTCAGGGCCAAGCGTCAATTCAAAGGTGGCCAGCCCGGCCAGCAGCGCCGGATAGGCTTTTGCAACCAGGCCGGGTTCACCTTTGACGCCCAACTCAATGTGACGCCCGTATTGCGGGTGGTCGACGCTGGGCAGGCTGAAGATCTTGACCCCTTCATGGTCGCGCTCAAGGTCTTCCATCAGGGGCGTCAACGCGGCCTCCATGGCGCCAAACACAATGACCGATTTCTCAATCCACGCCGCGGTTTGATGCAGATGCGGGTAGCAGGTGTCAAGCACCCACGCCATCATGGGCCAAGCCATCACCGGGAAACCGGGCACGAAGTGAACGGAGCCACAACTGAAACCGGGAATTTGGTTGAACGGGTTGGGAATGATCTGCGCATCGGCAGGGAACACGCCCATGTTCAACCGGTGAATGTTGTCGGGACGATCTGGCTCATACATGGTGCCCTGCTCTTTGGCCAGGTCACGCATGCGCTGGCGAATCAGGTCCTCAGCCTCGGGGTGAAGCACCAGTTCACGGCCCAGCGCCTTGGCAGCACACTGGCGGGTATGGTCGTCCGGCGTGGCACCAATACCCCCAGTGGAAAACACGATATCGCCCGAGGCAAATGCCCGCTTCAGGGTCGCGGTGATGCGCTCGGGAGAGTCGCCCACGTAGTCAGCGTAGTCAAGCTGCAGACCGCGCTCCTTGAGCAGTTCAATGACCTTGGACAGGTGCTTGTCAGTGCGTTTGCCGGACAGAATCTCGTCACCGACGATGATCAGCCCAAAACGGGGCATGGTGTTAACGCAGGGTGTTGGGGCCGGAGGAGTTGTCATTCGGCCATGTTACCGCCTGCACGTCCAACGTGGCCGGCGCAGGGCCAAGCACCGGGACCGGGACCGAGGCCGCGGTTGCAGCAGCCACCGCGGCCTCGGTACGCAAGAATTGCAAGGCCGCCAGGCAGTAGTGCGCAAACCACAGTGATGAAAACGCGAACACCAAGGTGTAAATCCAGATCGCCACCGGCACTAGGATGGGCGCCATGGCAATGAACATGGCACCGGAGGCCCAGATCAGGCTTGGCGCGGCGCCCAGATAACCGCAAAAAACGCCAATCCCCAGCAGCCACCCCCGGTGCTTGCGAAACAGCTCACGTCGTTCCAGCGGGCTGGCATGCTCGGCCAGCGCATCAAATGCCATGACACGGTAGGTGAGCCAGCCCCAGATCAAAGGAGGAAGTATCAAAATCAGCGGCGGTACCAGCCACAGGGGAATCGAGACGACGATGGCGATGAGGGCCAGCAAGGTCGAGCCGACTGACCAGACAATACTGAACATCATGGAGCCGCCCTTTTTGCGCTCCAACTGCGGGAAACGCCGCTCGGCCACCAGCATGGTGAGCGCAGGCGTCATCAGCACCGCCACCATGAGCAGGGAAAGCACCACGATGATAGGCGTCACGGCAACCACCACCAGCAAGGGCGCCAGCACGGTCTTGAGGCTGCCCGCCCCCACGCTTTGCAGCCAGCCCCAGATGTTGTTGATGATGGAGGACGCTTCGAGCATCGTGCGCACCCAGTCCAGCGTGCTGTCCCAGTAGTAATAGCCCAGGCCCAGTGACAGCGCCACCATCAGGACCAGCGGCAAAAAGGACAGGGCAATGACACGGGGGCGTATGCAGTAGGCCGCCGCACGCCACAAGGAGTCAAGGAACAGATTCATGCGGCGAGCATAACCCGACGCGCCCTGAGCAAAAATGGCGCTACGCGCGCCCTGCCAAACGCTTGAGCCCCAGCCACTGCTGCGCCCAGAAGCCCCGGCCATAATCGCGGCCCTGCTCGACCTGGTCGCGAACACCGGTCGCATCAAACCGGAGTTCGAAGTTGGCCGTGCCAAACAGCATGTCCCACCAAGGCAACAGCACGCCAAAGTTATGCCCACCCAGCGTGTTCTTGCCGGTCGACTCGTGGCCAAGGCCAATACTGTGGTGCAAGCGGTGAAAACGCGGACTGATCCACAGGCGTTCGCCCACACGGCCAAACCAGAGACGCAGGTTGGCATGCTGAAAGCTCTCGCTAAGCTGGGTGAACGCCACAATCGCCACAAACTGGCTGGGTGCGATGCCGATGAGTTGCGCCACCACGACCACGATCACGTCTCTGAGCACGTCATCCAGCAAGTGGTTGCGGTTGTCAGTCCACATCGTCATCTGACGTTGGGAATGGTGCAGGGCGTGCAGCTTCCACCACCATTCAAACTGGTGTTGGCCGCGGTGGATCCAGTAATCCAGCGCATCAATCACCACCAGGTACAGCAGCAAGCTCACCACGGGCCGGTCGGTCACGCCCGGCCACAGGGCATCCAGCTGAAAGGTACTGAGACCTGCCACGCGCAAGGCGCCAAAGAATTCATCGAACAGGGGGTCCAGCGAAAAAAACAAGACCAGCCCAAATAACCCGAGGCGGTGGATGACGGTGTACAGCATGTCGATGCGCACCGCCGCATGGTCGGTCACCGGTTCAACCGGACGCCAGCGTTGCAAGGGCCCGATGACGGCGACCAGAACGACAAGCTGAATCAGCCCCACCAACAGCCAGCCCGCGGCCACATACCCGTCTGACAGGAGATTGCCCATCCCCAGCGCGAACATGACCGGCTGAAAAACAGATTCAAACAGCCAGCCTTGGGCGTCTGAGAACGTATTGGCAAAAAAGTCCATCAACAACTCACGTCTTCAGGGTCGCGGACTAGTGGCCCGGTGCCATCACCCAGGCTTTGTAAGCCGGGTGATCACGCAGCGTGGCAAAGCAAAAGCCCTTGTCCTTGAGACCCATGATGAGCGGCTCCAGCACGGTGGGCGCCCACGGATCTTTGCGCGACCAGATACCCAGATGGGCCATCAGGATGTCGCCTTTTTTGATGTCACGGAGTGCTTTATTGAGCAAGGCTTCATTGCTGAACTTCTCGCTGGGCAACTCGTCGCCCAGAAAACCGGCGGGCGCCCAGCCCACATGCTCGTACCCACAGGCCTTCGCCACCGCCAGGAGGCGTGGCGATGTTTTGCCGCCCGGTGCGCGAAACAAGGACAAAGGTTTTTTGCCCGTGAAGTCTTGCAGGCGCTCATTCGCATAGGCCAATTGGCCGCAGTATTTTTTGGCATCAAAGGTAAATTCACGGCCCTCAAAGGCGCCAGCGGTGGCCTGCATGCGGAACTTGGGCTCGACACCGGGCAGGTCCCCCCGCCAGTACACATGGTCATAGGTGTGCGAGGCAAACTCATGTCCTTCGGCCGACCGGGCTTTCCACCACGGCGCCCAGTGGTTACCCAGACTGCCGTCGCCGACCTTGGTACGCTCATTGGCGGCAAAAAAAGTGACCTTGACGTTTTGGCGTTTGAGCACGTCGGCAATCAAGGAGGCCACTTCCATGTGGCCGGTATCGAAAGTCAGATACAGCGGGTTTTCACAGGCTTTTGGTGCCACAGCGTCCGCCGAACGCGCGGGAGTAGCTATCAAAAATATAGCACCCAGGAGCAACGGGAGTTTATTGCCGGGCAGCATGAGCGAGTGTCCAGACGCCATGTGGTGACTTGCCGACATTGACCTGGCGTACCACCTGGCGTGTTTTGGTGTCGATCACGGTCAGCTTCTTGGCCCAACGCGACGCCACGTAAAGGAACTGGCCGTCAGGCGACAGATCCATACAGTCCGGCCCACTGGGCGCCGGGTAGCTCTCGACAACGGACATGGTCTGGTAATCGATCTTGCTGATGGTATTGGCCACCCGGTTGCTCACAAACACGTGGCGCTTGTCGCCCGCACCGCGAAATGCATGCGCGCCCTGCCCGGTTTTGATCAGCTTGACCAAACGGGGTTCGCGACCGGAGACGTCATACACCTCCACACCCTCGCCGCCGGTCAGGCCCACGAGCAGAAACTTGTCGTCCGGGGTGCCAAACACATCAGCTGGCATGGCGCCGGTCTTGCCGCGCCATTTGAGGGTTTGGCTGACCAGGTCGATCATTACCAACTCGTCGCTGTCCTGCATGGAGGCGTAGACCACGCTGCTTTTGCTGTCAATCCAGAGATGGCTGGGCGTCTTGCCGGTGGCAATGCGTTTGGCCAGCGTCAGGTTGCTGCCATCCCAGCGGTAAATGTCCACATGGTTGAGCCGGTTGGCCACGGTGACAAACCACTTCATGTCGGGCGAGAAACGCAACTGATAGGGGTCCAGAATGTCGCGCACGGTGCGCTGCACCTCGGCCGTCTTCGGGTCCACAAACAACAGGGAGTCGCTCAGCGCATTGGCAATCACCAGCGACTTTTCATCGGGGGTGAGGTACATGTGATGCGGCTCTTTGCCGGTGGGGATGCGCTTGGTCTCGGTCCAGGTCACGGGATCAATCACGCTGACGCTGGCATCCAGCGAATTCAGGACAAAAACGGGTCTGGCTTGGGCATGGGCTGCCAATGGCGCCAAAGCGGCCATCGTCAAGGCCATGACACTGGTGATTCGAGCGGACCGTTGGATCAGGGAAAAAGCAGGAAAACAGGCGGAAAACGTCACAATGCAGCACTCTTTCAGGTAACCGTCAAGTGTAGCTGTCATCTCCCGCCCGCTGCCGCCGCCCCTGCGCCAGCCATCAACGACTTGTTGCCTTAGGTCAACCGGCGATGCTGGCAAGGTCCGCCGGGCTTAACCAGCGCCACTGGCCTGGCGCGAGATCATCGGGCAACTTCAGGCCACCAATCCGGGAGCGCTGCAAACCCTCCACCCGGTTGCTGACAGCGGCTACCATGCGTTTGACCTGGTGGTACTTGCCCTCTGTCAGGGTCAGGCGCAGATGGTGACTGGACACCGCCTCGGCCGCAGCCGCCCGCACGGGCTTGGGGTCATCGTCCAGCACCACACCTGCCAGCAGCTTGCTGACCTGCTGGTCGTCCAGCGGGTGTTTGACAGTCACCTCATACACCTTGGGCACATGGTGGCGCGGTGAACTCATGCGATGGATGAACTTGCCGTCGTCCGTGAGCAGCAGCAGGCCGGTGGTGTCCTGGTCCAGCCGACCGACCGCCTGCACCCCTTGCACCGCACCTTTTTGCGGACGCAGGCGCAGCGGTGACGGCAACAGGGTGTAAATGCTGGGGTAAGTTGACGGCTTCTGGGAGCATTCGGTCGCCGTGGGCTTGTTCAGCATCACATAGGCTTTTTCATGGTAGGGCCAATCGATGCCCTGCACCTGGAAACGCAAACCTTCTGCTACAAATTCAGTAGCTGACTCCGTACATTTAACGGGGGCTACAGCCTCATTTGACTCATAAACCTGCACCAAGCCCTGTTGAACCAGGCCGGCACACACACGTCGGGTTCCGAAACCCTGGGAATAAAGAATGTCTTGTAACTGCATGCCCCGAGTATCGCAAAGCCGGACAAGCAGTCCGGCAAGGTGCAATGAAAACGCCAGGAACAAAACCTGGTGCCCAAAACATTCAGGGAATGATTGAATCCGTCAACGTGATTCGATGAGGATCAGGCCTTTTTGGCGTAGGCGCTGCACCAGCCCTTGCCAGCCACTTGCTTGCCGGCAAACAACGGACAGCCACCCGCTGCATCGGCAGGCTTACCCTGGTACAGCGCACAGTTGCTGCAAACCTGGCCAGCGGCATATTTGGGGAACTTGACTTTGTCAGTCTTGGTAGCGTCTGCCTTGTAGCCCAAAGCGGCCGCTTGTGCGTCTGACTCCGCGACCATGGCACCTTGGGCCATGACGTTACCGGCCATCAAGGCGCCGCTGGCAAAGCTGAGTTGAACGATAAATTCGCGACGGTTAGACATGAGTTTTTCCTGAGTTGTTGAGAATTGATGATATGCCCGCGCCTGAACGCAAACATATAAGCGAATTCTGATCTATCGGACTCCACTTGTCCAAGTCAACCTCAATACCCGGCTAATACAGTCAAGGATGACGGGAATCGCCGCAAGGCCTGCGAGGCCCAAGAACCCACGGAATTCGGGCGATTTTTTGTAACTGGGCGTTAGCGTACAGAAAGGACCAAAACCTGTCCAATCGAGAGAAATCGCGCGATATTGACCGCCAGTCGGCTGACGCCAACCCGGAAATACGTCTCCCAGCCATCGGATGATGCCCGGTAAACCGCGCAACTCCTCCCTGAATTGGCAAGGAAACAAAGCGATACATGCCTCTGTCAACCCGGCTGTAAGCTTCAAACAGCATCAAAATTAATACGTCGGAAGAGGTCATCATGTCATCCAGAACATACCGTCTCGACAACTTTGCATCATTCACCAGCGCGTATCTGCCAGTGGCGGACTCGTCCGAATTCCTTTTACAGGTTGACCGAGCGCTATCCGTGACATTGGGGGAAGTTCAAGAACCGCAGGCCGCCAGATTTACCTTTCGGGTGACGCCTTCTTGGAAAAACGAAGACCATCATGGCAAAACCGAGCCCCATTGACCGATTTTTAATGCAGAAGTCGCAACAAAGAAAAAGGCCTCCGAGTATCGCTACTTGGAGGCCTTTGTCATGCGGTATGGGCTGGGGGGTCAATTGAAAGATACCTTGAAACCCGCATGGATGCTAGATTTTTCATCTTTCATCTCCGTTATGTTCCCCGGTTTGTTCCCCGGTATTGCTTTTGCTACCCCTACAAACTGACCGAAAATGGCCCGGCGTTTAATCTTGCTTGAACTGAAAAATCCTCTGCAACTTCTTTTCAATCTGTTGCAGCCTTGTGACGGTGCCATCCTTGGGCCTGTCCTGCCATTTGCTGATTTTGAATTAATTCAAAAAGGGAAATTTAATCTCTGCGTGGGGTAACAGTTAGTGTCCGGCTTCGCAAAGTGCCAGACTTTGCACCCGCCCCCGCCTCGCGTGCGCGTGTGCGCGATGATCAAAGAAAACCCCCGTCTTTCGCGCACGCGCACGACACGTTTTGTGCGTTAGCGTTATCTCAAACCTTCGCAGTCGGTTGACATCGTGATGAAGCGCAGACTTTTATCAGCCCCTTCCAGACACGGACTCCCCAAACAGAAAACCCCGCCAATGCGGGGTTCGTTGTCAGCCTGATAGCGGCTTAGGTATTAGATTCGTTTTGATCGGCGGGACACTGCGAGTGCCAACAATGCCAGTCCAAAAAGGCCAAGAGTTTCCGGTTCCGGCACCGCGCTGCTATTGATATTGAATACGGCGGCTGCGCCCTGAGAAGCAGACCCGGTATTAAAGTTAAAAGTCATAGCGTGGTCAGTAAACCCGAAATTACTGGTAAACGCAGCGTTAAATCCAGAGTTAGACGCGAGTGACAAGGACGTGATGACGTCATCAAAACCGCTGAACGTATAGGTTCCAAAACCGCCCCAACCTACGCCATTAGCAGTAACCGTGAGTGTATTTGCCCCAAAGTCAAAATTAACGTAGTTCGCGATTCCCTTGAATTCAACTCCGCTGCCAATCGTGGCACTCGCTGGTCCCAAAGAGATTCCGCTTGCTGAAATGGTGTCTCCAACCAACGTTGCATTTGCAAAGGTTGACACAGCGGCGGCGCCAACAAACAGCAATGAAATGGCGATGGACTTGATGGTGGTGAATTTCATATTTGCTTCCAACTTGTTATGGTGATCGATGCAATCAAATATGCACGGATCGCGCCAACGAACGTAACTCATTGATAAATATCAAATACGTGCGAAATTTCACGTATCAGCTGTAACAACATGTAAACTTTCTCGACACATTTAGGGGCCGTTTTTAGGCTGCCACTGGCATTTAGTTGCGGTGTGATTCGGCGCTTTGCGAGACGGCAACTAGTCCTTATCCAACCCCTACAGTCCCATCCTCTGCATCTTGGCTTTCAGCCGCCCCATCGTCACCGCCAGCCCGGCCATGGTCTGCCGCTCATAGCCCTCATAGATGGCCATCAATCGCCAGTAGGTGCGCCAGTGCATCCCCTTGGGTTTGCCGCCTGCCCCATGGATCACGCCAGGCACCCAGCCCAACCGGTCGCGTAGCTTGTTAGCCCGTCGATAGCCACCACTGTTTGCCGTCTCGTTATTGCTGTTGTAGGCCAGCCGGTGGCAGTGCCTGCACGCAAACACCGCGCCCCCGTACAGCACCGCCACACGCCGCCCACAGCCCACCGCCGGGCACAGCCACCAGACACGCTGCCCGCCATAGTTGCAGCCTGTCCAGTCCAGGCGTACCGGGTAATCCATGCGCTTGGGTTCGCCCCCATACGGCGTTGTCTGATAGATCAGCCTCACCTTGTCGGCTTGTACCTGCATTTCAATGGACGCCACTTGTTCACCGTTGCGGCTCCAAGTCCAGTTCAATGACTTGCCCGGCCTCAGACATCCGGCACGCTGGATTTTTCGTACATCCAAGGCCCGTTTATCAGTTGTGCAACTCTTGCCCATGGCCTACCCATTTTTAAAACCGAAATCAATTGGCAAGTTTGGAAACCCGCGACACTGAATTGGCGTCTGACCGTGCGCCGCCAGCGCTCCCCACGACCTTTTGGCTTGCATCGTGGGTGGTAATATTTCCACTCAAGCCGCCGCAGCGTTGCCCCATGTGTCATTGCCAGCACCAGCAGACACGGAATTGACTGCAACAGATGGCATATTTAGATGGCTTCCGTTAGACGGTGTAGAAAGCATCCCCAAATGGGGGGCTATTGCGCCGTGAGACGGTGCTAAGGCCAAACGCTCTACACCGCCAGACGGTTTAAGGCTAGCGTTTTCGTTTTTCGGTTGCCGCCACTTTTCGTAAAGTTCTTCCCGCGTGGGTTTGGCATGGAGCACAACCCCCGATGCGTAGGCCCCTCTACGGAAAGACTCCAATGCGCCCACGTCGTAACCCTTCAACTTGTCCAGGCGTTGCCAGGTCACGGCGTACCAGCTTGCCTTGTTCGGTCGCTGCCCCATAACCGTCTCGAAGATGAAGCCAGCCGCAATCAGTTCTCTTTTGGCACGGGTAATCACGTCGGCACTCTTCCATGCCCGCGTGCGCAGGTACCCGGTGTTCTGACCTGGTGCAGCGCCTGCAAGCGGCGCGGCGTGATTTACGGCTGCCCCAAGAACTGGCCAAGCTGGACCGGTTTGACTTGCTGATTCTGGATGACCTCAGTTACGTGCGTCGTGACCAGGCAGAGACTTCCGTACTGTTCGAGTTGATATCGGAGCGCTATGAGCGAAAGAGTTTGGCCATCACGGCCAATACACCGTTCTCGCAGTGGGGTGCCCGGTCAGTGGCTGGATGCTTCGCAGCAGCGCCACAGCTTGCGTCGGCAATGGTACGGTGTGGGCTTCGCCCTGCTTTTTTTCCAGCTTGGTGCGCTTCATTTTCATGCTGGGGATCGTCCACAACGCCCCGTCTAAATCAAGCTCGCCCCATTCCATCATGCGCAGGTTGCCAGGCCGTTGGTAAAGGTATGGGGTTAGCTGTAAGGCTGTGCGCACAATCGGCCCGCCCTTGTAGCCCTTGATAGCCCGCATCAAGCCGCCCATGCGCACCGGGTCAAGGATGGCCGCAAAGGTTTTGCCACGGTAAGGTGTCAACCGGCCCTTCAGCCCTTCGGTGATGTTGCGTTGCTGGACGTGGGCAGTGGGTAGCCAATAGTCCCAAACCTGCCGCGCCAGCATTAAAACCCGGTCAGCCGTTTCAATCGCGCCGCGTTCCTCTACCTTTTGGAGTGCCGCCAGTAGATCCATCGGGTTAATGTCGGTCATGAGTCGGTCACCGATCCATGGGAACAGGTCACGCTCAAACTGGCGCAGGGACCGCTCTGCGTGGCTTTCGCTCCATTGCGGGGACTGTTTGCCGTACCACTCCAGGGCCACAGCTTTGAAGGTGTCGCCACCGGTTCGCGTCGCTTTCAGCTTTTCAACCTTGCGCACCTGTACGGGATCAGCGCCGGTTGACTTTTGCAGCTTTGCAGCATCACGGGCTTTTCTGGCGTTGGTCAGGCTCACGTCTGGATAACTGCCCAGCGCCAATTGCTTTTCAGCACCAGCAATGCGGTATTTCAGAAACCAGCGTTTGGATCCCGCCGGACTGACTTGCAGATACATCCCACCCGAATCTGCAAACCGGGCTTGTTTCCGGCCTGGTGGACAAACTGCATTGCGGCATTGCGGATCGGTCAGCATGGGGAAAAGCCTCGGGTGAATGTGGGGTGCAACATAGGGAAAGGGGGTACAAAACCGATTTAACCCCTGTTTTCTCTACTTCCCCCCCCGTTTGTACCCCCGCGATGGGCCGACTGTCAATGTATGCCTTTGTAGGCTATTGCACTGTAAGAGGTTGATTTACCAATGAAAAAGGCCTCCGAGTATCGCTACTTGGAGGCCTTTGTCATGCGGTATGGTGGAGCTGGGGGGATTTGAACCCCCGTCCGCAAGCCTTCTTCGGGCAGATCTACATGTTTAGTGGTCTGATTTGAGTCTCGCCCTTGTGAACGCGCAGCCACACGCTTTCACCGTCGCCAGCACCCTATTTTCTCGCCCCCGGTTAAGGTACCCAACCCGGAGCCAGCCCATGTAATTATCTTTACAGCCTGGAATCCCTAACTTGCGTTAAAAACCCCTTGCCCAGCCCATCGGCCTGCTGTTGTAAAGCTCACTGGCAATTAAGCAGCGAGTGCGAAACGTTCGTCGTTTGCAGTTAGTTTGTTTGAATCTGTTTTACGAGCGCATTCAGCTCGACATGCACCACACCGCGTCCGAACCCACGTCGAAACCAGTGCAGCCCCATGATCGCTATTTTAGGCCTTTGCGAGCAATTGCAATAGGCCCTCAGGAGAATTAATAACGGCATGAGCGCCCCACCCCGACGCATTGGCGTTTTGCCCCAGATAACCATAAGTGGCGGCAACCGTAACCATGCCGGCAGCCAGCCCTGCCACGATGTCACGCTCGTCGTCTCCCACATACAGACAGTGGGCAGGGTTGATGGCGAGTTGCCTCGCCGCCTCGAACAAGGGCTCCGGATGCGGCTTGGCATGTGGCGTGGTGTCGCCGCTGATGACTGTACGGGCCGTTGCAAACAAGGGCATGGCTCGCGTCAGAGGGGCGGTAAAACGAGCCGACTTGTTGGTGACCACACCCCACGGCAAATCCTCCGCCAGCAAATGCGTAATGAGCTCTGGAACGCCATCAAAAGCGTATGTTCGCTGCGTCATGCATTGCTCGTAATTTGTGAAGAATTCTTCACGCAAGGCGGCAAAGTCCGCATCTTCAGGAGTCAACCCGAACGCGACACCAATCATTCCGCGCGCACCAGCGCCCGCCATAGGCCGGTAGCGTGCGGCAGGCAACGAAGGCAGGCCGCGGTCCACCCGCATTTTGTCGGCTACCGCGCCCAAGTCGGGGGCACTGTCGATCAAGGTGCCATCAAGGTCAAAAAGTACCGCCTTGACCATGGCAAACATGCCCGTGGTGCCGCTCACAGAATTGGACTCGCAGGCTTTTGGGTGGCAAACAGGTAATTAACGCCAGTGTCGGCACTCATCCAGTATCGGCGGGTCAACGGGTTGTATTCCATGCCACGGGTGTGGTGCAGGTCCAGTTCAGACGCACGGCAATAGCCTGCCAATTCGCTGGGTCGAATCATTTTGGCGTATTCATGGGTGCCACGCGGCAACAAATTGAGCACGTACTCAGCGCCAACAATAGCAAACAAGAAGGATTTGGGGCTGCGGTTCAAGGTCGAGAAAAACACCCAACCACCTGGTTTGACCAAGGTAGCGCATGCTTTCACCACGGACGCAGGGTCGGGTACATGCTCCAGCATTTCCATGCACGTGACGATGTCAAAACTGCCAGGCTGCTCTGCGGCCAGGGCTTCGACGCTAACTTCGCGGTACTGAACATTCAGTGTTTGCGCTTCAAGAGCATGCAATTGGGCCACCCTGAGGGCCTTGGTTGACAGGTCAATCCCAGTAACGTCGGCACCCAACCGGGCCATGCCATCCGCAAGAATGCCACCACCGCAACCCACGTCCAGGACTCGCTGCCCGTTCACCGGGCAAAGACCATTGATCCAATCCAGGCGCAAGGGATTGATCTGATGCAATGGGCGGAACTCGCCATCCTTGTCCCACCAGCGGTGGGCGAGATCAGAAAATTTGGCCAATTCGGCCGGGTCAGCGTTCAGTGTTGAAGTCATGAGAGGATTATCGACAAAAACCAAAGCGCCTGGTCTGCGCGGCAGTAACCAGGCGGCCAGAAACAAAAAACCCCGCCAACGCGGGGTTTTTCGCTGAAGCTGGCTTTACAGCCAGCCTCCAAGTACCGTCAGCAATTACTTGCTAGCGCGGGTACCGACCACTTCGATTTCGACGCGACGGTTCTTGGCGCGGCCTTCGCCGGTCTTGTTGTCAGCAACTGGCTGCTTCTCGCCCTTGCCTTCGGTGTAAACGCGGTTTTTCTCGATGCCCTTGGACACCAAGTAAGCCTTCACGGCTTCCGAACGCTTGACCGACAGCTTCTGGTTGTAAGCATCAGTACCAACGGCGTCAGTGTGACCCACGGCAATGATGACTTCCAGGTTGATGTCCTTGACTTTGCCAACCAGATCGTCGAGCTTGGCTTTGCCTTCTGGCTTGAGGACAGCTTTGTCAAAAGCGAAGAACGCATCAGCTGCGTAAGTCACTTTGGTGGCAGCTGGAGGCGCAACAACTACTGGAGCTGGAGCTGGAGCAACGGATGCAGGAGCGGGTGCAGCCGTGGGGGCCACAGGCGCAGCGACCGGTGCTGGTGCAGGAGCCACGATGGCGCCATCGCAACCAACGGCAGCAGTTGCGGGTGTCCAGTTGGCATCGCGCCAGCACAGCTCATTGGTACCGTTCTTCCATGTAATGCCGTTGCTGCTGACCCAGTTGTCAACAGTTTGAGCGCCAGCCGCGGATGCAAGTGCTGCGGTAGCAATCAGCATTGCCACTTTGTTTAATTTCTTCATTGGTTCTCCTTTGGGGGAAAAAAGCCGCAGCAGCGCTGCGAATAACTTATAAGACGCTCTAAATGACCACCATCTAAAACGCTGCTTCCATTGTGCCACAGGGCCCATTGCGCCTTGAAACCTAGACCATGGCTCGAAGCATTGCGCTGGAAAAGCGTGGAAAAACACACGGCACCGTTGCAAGAACGCCACAAGACACGCCCTTACCTTAGAATAGGAGGTTGCCTTTGACATAGCCAGATACGACCTCCCATGACCCAGTTCGCCAAAGAAACCTTGCCCATCAGCCTTGAAGAGGAAATGCGGCGCAGCTACCTTGATTACGCCATGAGCGTGATTGTGGGGCGCGCACTGCCCGATGCGCGGGACGGTTTAAAACCGGTTCACAGGCGCGTCTTGTTTGCGATGCATGAGCTCAACAACGATTGGAACCGTCCTTACAAGAAGTCAGCGCGTATCGTCGGCGATGTGATCGGTAAATACCACCCGCACGGTGACAGCGCGGTGTATGAAACCATCGTTCGGATGGCGCAGGACTTCTCTCTGCGCCACATGCTGGTGGATGGCCAGGGCAACTTCGGCTCCGTCGACGGTGACAACGCAGCGGCCATGCGATACACGGAAATCCGCATGTCCAAGATCGCGCACGAGTTGCTGGCGGATCTGGACAAGGAAACAGTCGATTTCGGTCCCAACTACGACGGCAGCGAGCAAGAGCCACTGGTCATGCCCGCCCGTTTCCCCAATCTGCTGGTCAATGGCTCCTCCGGCATTGCCGTGGGCATGGCAACCAACATCCCGCCACACAATTTGAATGAGGTGGTCGACGGCTGTCTGCATTTGCTGCGTAACCCACAAGCCAGCATTGACGAGCTGATGGAGCTCATTCCCGCGCCTGACTTTCCGACTGCGGGCATTATTTACGGCATCAGCGGCGTCAAGGACGGGTACCGCACGGGACGAGGCCGCGTTGTCATGCGCGCCAAATGCCACTTTGAAGACATTGACAAGGGCCAGCGCCAAGCCATCATTGTTGATGAGTTGCCCTACCAGTGCAACAAAAAGACCTTGCAGGAACGCATGGCCGAGTTGGTGCATGAGAAGAAGATTGAAGGCATTAGCCACATTCAGGACGAGTCCGACAAATCCGGCATGCGGCTGGTGATTGAACTCAAGCGTGGCGAAGTGCCGGAAGTGGTGCTGAACAACCTGTACAAACAAACGCAGTTGCAAGATACGTTTGGCATGAACATGGTGGCGCTGATCAATGGCCAGCCGAAGCTTTGCAACCTCAAAGACCTGATTGAAGTCTTCCTGGAGCACCGCCGTGAAGTGATCACGCGGCGTACCATTTTCAATCTGCGCAAGGCACGCGAGCGTGGCCATGTGCTGGAAGGCCTGGCTGTTGCCCTTGCCAACATTGATGATTTCATTGCCATCATCCGCAACGCGCCCACGCCTCCCGTAGCCAAGGTTGAGTTGATGAACAGGCCGTGGGACAGCAAGCTGGTGCGCGAGATGCTCACCCGCACCCGCGCCGATGGCGGCATGGTGAATGTCGACGACTACCGTCCTGACGGGCTGGAAAAAGAACTTGGCATGGGCAAAGACGGCCTGTACCGCCTGTCCGAAACCCAAGCCCAGGAAATCCTGCAGATGCGTTTGCAGCGCCTGACCGGGCTGGAACAGGACAAGATCGTGGCGGAATACAAAGAAGTGATGGCCGAGATTGAGGACCTGCTTGATATTTTGGCCAAATCCGAACGCGTCTCCGTCATCATCAGCGAAGAGCTGACTGCCATCAAAACCGAATTCGGCCAGACCAAACTGGGTGCGCGTCGCAGCCATGTAGAGCACAGTTCGTTCGACTTAAGCACTGAAGACCTGATCACCCCGACCGATATGGTGGTGACGCTGTCTCACAGCGGCTACATCAAGAGCCAGCCATTGAGCGAATACCGCGCCCAGAAACGCGGTGGCCGCGGCAAACAAGCGACGGCCACCAAAGAAGACGACTGGGTTGACCAGCTCTTCACCGCCAACACCCACGATTACATCCTGTGCTTCAGCAACCGCGGCCGCCTGTATTGGCTCAAAGTCTGGGAAGTGCCGCAAGGCTCACGTGGGTCCCGCGGTCGCCCGATCGTCAACATGTTCCCGCTGCAAGAAGGCGAGAAGATCACGGTGGTGTTGCCGCTGACAGGCGAGAAACGCAGTTTCCCGGCCGACCAGTATGTGTTCATGGCGACGCGCATGGGTACCGTGAAGAAAACAGCGCTGGATGAATTCAGCAACCCGCGCAAGGCGGGCATCATTGCCGTGGACCTGGACGAAGGCGATTTCCTGATTGGCGCATCCCTCACCGATGGCAGCCACGACGTGATGCTGTTCAGCGACGGTGGCAAGGCCGTGCGCTTTGACGAGAACGACGTGCGCCCGATGGGCCGCCAGGCGCGCGGCGTGCGGGGCATGATGCTCGAAGAAAGTCAAAGCGTGATTGCCATGCTGGTGGCTGAAGACGAGCAGCAAAGCGTCTTGACCGCCACCCAAAACGGCTACGGCAAGCGTACCAACATCACCGAGTACACCCGCCACGGTCGAGGCACCAAAGGCATGATTGCGATTCAACAATCAGAACGCAATGGCAAAGTGGTGGCCGCTACCTTGGTGCACGTCGACGATGAAATCATGCTGATCACCGACAAGGGTGTGCTGGTGCGCACCCGTGTGAGCGAAATTCGCGAGCTCGGTCGTGCCACGCAAGGTGTGACGCTGATCGGTCTGGACGAAGGCTCACAACTGAGCGGACTGCAACGCATTGTCGAGAACGACGCAAACCCGGTAGCGGATGAGACTCCCGGTGAAGACGACGCTGCCACACCCGTCTAAACACTATCTTTTTAATAGCTACCCCCGCATATCCTACGTGGGCTAGAGCACTATTTGACCTATAAAGTTACTGATGAACCGACCCTTTAACTTCTCCGCTGGTCCCGCTGTCATGCCCGCTGAGGTGTTGACCGAAGCAGCTGCTGAAATGCTCGACTGGCATGGCAGCGGTATGAGCGTGATGGAAATGAGTCATCGGGGCAAAGAGTTTGGAGCCATTTACGAGCAGGCGCAAAGCGACATTCGTGAATTGCTGGCCGTGCCTGACAACTTCAAAATTCTGTTCATGCAGGGCGGTGGCTTGGCGGAAAACGCCATCGTGCCGCTCAACCTGTCAGGTCGAGCTGCGCCATCCGGGCAGCCCGGTGCGGTGAACTTTGTAGTCACCGGCAGCTGGAGCCAGAAGTCCCAAAAGGAAGCCCGTAAGTACAGTGCGGTACATGTTGCCGCGAGCACCGAGCCGACCGGGTTCACCACGCTGCCCGCGCCAGGCAGCTGGCAACTCAGCCAAGGTGCAAGCTACGTTCACATCTGCACCAATGAGACGATTGACGGCGTGGAGTACCACGCCCTGCCCGACTTGGCGGCACTGGGCTGTGACGCCCCCCTCGTCATCGACTTTTCTTCGCATGTGGCGTCCCGCACCGTGGACTGGTCCAAAGTGGGCCTGGCCTTTGGCGGCGCCCAGAAAAATCTGGGGCCGGCCGGCTTGACGCTGGTGGTCGTCCGTGACGACCTGCTGGGTCATGCGTTACCCATATGCCCCAGTGCGTTCAACTACAAGACGGTGGCCGACAACCAGTCCATGTACAACACACCGCCTACCTACGGCATTTACATGGCAGGGTTGGTTTTCCAGTGGCTCAAGCGCCAGGGTGGCATCGGGGCCATGGAAGCACGCAATATGGCGAAGGCAAAACTGCTGTATGACGCCATTGACGGCTCGGCTCTTTACCTGAACAAGGTGGCCAAAGACTGCCGCTCGCGCATGAACGTGCCATTTTTTCTGCGTGACGAAAGCCTCAACGAAGCCTTTTTGGCAGGGGCGCGCGATCATGAGCTGTTGCAGCTCAAAGGCCACAAGTCCGTGGGCGGTATGCGCGCCAGCATTTACAACGCCATGCCGATCGAAGGTGTGCAGGCGCTGGTGGGCTTCATGCAGGAATTTGAAAAAACCCATAGCTGACAGCGCAGTCCATCGTCCCAAGCCCTCAACCCGACTTCCAGACTGACCCATGGCGAAAACTCTTCCTGAATTGCGTACCCAGATCGACGCGCTCGACCTGGAGTTACTGGCACTGCTGAACCAGCGGGCCAACCTCGCTCACGAGGTCGGCGAAATCAAACGCATTGATGGTTCACCCGTTTTCCGCCCCGATCGCGAGACCCAGGTCATCGCCGCCTTGCAAGCGGATAACCCGGGGCCTTTGCGAAGCAGTCATGTGGCCGTCATCTGGCGTGAAATCATGTCGGCTTGCCGCGCACTGGAAGCCGCACAGCGCGTTGCTTTTTTGGGGCCAGCTGGCACATTCAGTGAACAGGCTGCATTTCAGTTTTTTGGCTCCAGCATGGAGCGGGTCCCCTGCATCAGCATTGATGAAGTGTTCCGCGCCACCGCCGCGGGTAGCGCCGAATTTGGCGTGGTACCCATTGAAAACTCAACAGAAGGCGTGATCTCCCGCTCGCTCGACCTGCTCCTGAATTCACCCCTGCACATCATTGGTGAAACCAGCTTTCTGGTGCGCCACAACCTGCTTCGCCTGAGTCCTTCGCTCGAAGGCATTGAGGTGGTCTACGCCCACCCGCAAGCGCTGGCCCAGTGCCAGGACTGGCTCACGACCCATCTGCCCCACGCCGAGCGGCGGGCCGCGTCCAGCAATGCCGAAGGCGCGCGCCTGGCGGCCACCAACCCGGCTTGGGCAGGCATTGCGAGTGAACGTGCAGGTAGCGAGTTTGGTCTGCACGTCGCCTCCCATGCCATTCAGGATGACGCGTTCAACCGCACCCGATTTGCTGTCGTCTGCCTGCCCCAAACCTTGCCAGCACCACAAGCCACCGGCAAGGACTGTGTGAGCATGATCGTGTCCGTCCCGAACAAGCCGGGTGCCGTCCACGATCTGTTGATGCCGCTCAAGACACATGGCGTGTCGATGACGCGGTTCGAGTCCCGCCCCGCGCGCTCGGGCCAATGGGAATACTACTTTTACATTGACATTCAGGGCCATCCGTCTGAACCGCATGTGGCAGCAGCGCTCCAGGAACTTCAAGGCCTTTGTGCGTTCTACAAAGTGCTTGGCACCTATCCGGTCGCTGAATGATGAACTCAATGCAAAGGATGCAGGATGTTTGAACAACTTGGGCTCATCGGTTGTGGTTTGATGGGCGGTTCGTTTGCGCTGGCCCTCAAGCGGGCCGGTCTGGTCAAACGGGTGGTTGGCTACAGCAAGTCGCCCTCCACCACCGAGCGCGCCCGCCAAATGGGCGTGATCGACCTGGAAGCCCCCTCAGCATTGCTGGCAG
Organism: Rhodoferax sp. LS1R11; assembly: GCF_056521395.1. Lineage (NCBI taxonomy): Bacteria > Pseudomonadati > Pseudomonadota > Betaproteobacteria > Burkholderiales > Comamonadaceae > Rhodoferax > Rhodoferax sp. LS1R11. The sequence goes on along the minus strand of NZ_JBWMAW010000011.1, from coordinate 63,435 downwards.
TCTCGGGCGCGGATATTGTGCTGATTGCCGTGCCGGTGGCCTCCACCGAGGCTACTTTGAAGGCCATCAAACACCTGGTGACACCTCAAATGCTGGTCATGGATGTGGGCTCCACCAAGCGTGACGTGGTCGATGCGGGTCGCCGCGCCCTGCGCGAGCAAATTGGCTCCTTCGTGCCTGCACACCCGATTACAGGACGGGAAGTCTCCGGTGTCGAGCATGCCGATGCCGACCTGTACACCGGCAAACAGGTCATCCTGACGCCCATCGAGCGCACCTTGACAGTCCAGTTGCAAAAAGCGGTTGATGTCTGGTCAGCGCTCGGATGTCGCGTGGTCAAGATGTCACCAGAAGCCCACGATGCCGCTTTTGCGGCCGTCAGTCACCTGCCCCACCTGATTTCTTTCGCCCTGATGAACGCCATTTCAGGGCAACCCCTGGGCAAGGACTTTTTGTCATTGGCCGGGCCCGGCTTTAGGGATTTCACCCGTATTGCAGCCAGTGACCCCAAACTGTGGACCGACGTCATGATGTCCAACCGCGAAGAGTTGTTGGGCCAGGCCAAGATTTTCCAGCGCAACCTGCAGGCACTTGAACTCATGATCTCCAGTGGCAACAGCGAAGCCCTTGAGGGCCTGATTGAGCAAGCCAGCGTCACCCGTGCCAACTGGTCCATGACCAAACACCAGAAGTAATGTTTTCAACCGCGTTTCTTGACATCCCCCCACTCGCCACTGCGGGTGGCACCATCGTGCTCCCGGGCTCCAAAAGCATCTCCAACCGGGTATTGCTGCTGTCCGCGCTCAGCCGGGGCACCACCACCCTGCACGACCTGCTGGACTCCGACGACACCCGCGTCATGCTTGACGCACTGTTGCAGCTCGGCTGCGGTGTGAGGCAAAGTGGCACAACGGTCGAAATCGATGGTTTGGGTGGGCAGCTTGGCAACCGCCAGGCACAGCTCTTCATGGGCAACGCCGGCACGGCCATACGCCCGCTGACCGCGGCCTTGGCCGTCATGGGAGGCGATTTTGAGTTGCGCGGTGTGCCCCGAATGCATGAGCGCCCGATTGGCGACTTGGTGGATGCCCTGCGTCAACTCGGTTGCCACATCGACTACCTGGGGCAAGATGGCTTCCCGCCGCTGCACATTGGCAAACCCACGCTCACCCTGGATGCCCCGATCAAAGTACGTGGCGATGTCTCCAGCCAGTTTCTGACAGCCCTGTTGATGGCGCTGCCACTGGTCTCCCAGCAGGAGATCGTGATTGATGTCGTGGGTGAGTTGATCTCACGTCCCTATATCGAGATCACGCTGAACCTGCTGTCGCGCTTCGGTATTCAGGTGCAGCGCGAAGGCTGGCAACGCTTCACGATTCCGGCAGGCAGCCAGTTCACCTCACCCGGCGCACTGCATGTCGAAGCCGATGCATCTTCCGCTAGCTATTTTGTAGCACTAGGCGCAATAACAGCCAGTGCTACAGGCCAAAAAGGCATTCGAATTGAAGGTGTCGGCGCCGCGTCCATTCAGGGCGATATCCGCTTCATTGATGCCGCACAAATGATGGGCGCGCAGGTGACAAGCGGGCCCAATTGGCTGGAAGTGTCGCGAGGCAGCTGGCCGCTGAAGGCGATTGACCTGGACTGCAACCACATCCCGGATGCAGCCATGACACTGGCCGTGATGGCGCTTTATGCCGAGGGCACCACCACGCTGACCAACATTGCCAGCTGGCGGGTCAAGGAAACTGATCGCATTGCTGCCATGGCCAAGGAATTGCGCAAGTTGGGGGCAACGATCGAAGAAGGTGCGGACTACATCCGCGTCACACCGCCCGCCTCGGTCTCCGACTGGAAGCCCGCCAGTATTCATACCTATGACGACCATCGCGTGGCCATGTGCTTCTCGCTCGCCGCCTTCAACCCAGCCGGTCTTCCGGTTCGCATTGAAGACCCGAAATGTGTCGCAAAAACATTCCCCGATTACTTCGAAGCCTTGTTTGCACTGGTGCAGACACCGGTCAATGACATCCCCGTGATCTGCGTTGACGGCCCGACCGCCTCAGGCAAGGGCACTCTGGCAGCGGTGTTGGCCAAGCAGCTGGGCTACCATTTCCTGGATTCAGGCTCGCTTTACCGGATCACCGCGCTGGCAGCCTTGCAGGCTGGCTTGACGCTGGAGGTGTCAGACGAGCAAGCCATTGCCGACCTGTTGCACAAGCTGACTATTCAGTTTGCCGGTGGCCGGGTCCGTGTTGACGGCATGGATGTGAGCGACGCCATCCGCACGGAGGAAGCGGGCATGAATGCCTCCAAGGTGTCCACCTTGCCCAAGGTGCGCCTGGCCCTGTTTGACCTGCAACACGGTTTTCGCGAGCTTCCGGGCCTGGTCGCCGATGGTCGAGACATGGGCACCATCATCTTTCCCGACGCAAATCTCAAGGTGTTTTTGACCGCCAGCGCCGAACGGCGGGCCGAGCGGCGCTTTAAACAATTGATTTCAAAAGGGATTTCAACTACACTCCCATCTCTTCGCGCTGATCTGGAAGCGCGCGACGCGCGGGACTCGTCCCGAAGCGTTGCGCCACTCAAACCAGCACAAGATGCCCGGTTGCTGGACAACTCGGATCTGACGGTTGAAAAATCGGTTGATCTGGTGTTGGATTGGTGGCAGGGCAAACAGCCTTTCAGAGCCATCTGAAAGGTAACCGGTCCACACAGGCCTTCTCGCGCTGCTTAAGCGCACTACTTGTGTGGTTCAACAAACTAACCCCGCGGAATCATCCGCATCAAAAATGTCCGAATCTTTTGCCGCCCTATTCGAAGAATCCCTGCAACGCACCGAAATGCGCCCAGGCGAAGTTATCACTGCTGAAGTGGTACGCATCGAGCACAGCTTTGTTGTTGTCAACGCTGGCCTCAAATCTGAAGCCTACGTGCCGCTCGAAGAATTCAAGAGTGACAAGGGCGAAATCGAAGTTCAGGTTGGCGACTTCGTGTCGGTGGCCATTGGCTCCATCGAAAACGGCTACGGCGATACCATTTTGTCGCGCGACACCGCCAAGCGTCTCGCTTCGTGGATGAGCCTGGAAAAAGCCCTGGAAACCGGCGAATTTGTCACCGGCACCACCAGCGGCAAAGTCAAGGGTGGCCTGACCGTTTTGGTCAATGGCATCCGCGCTTTCCTGCCCGGCTCGTTGGTTGACACCCGTCCTACCAAAGATCTGTCCCCGTACGAAAACAAGACCCTGGAATTCAAGGTCATCAAGCTCGATCGCAAGCGCAACAACGTTGTGTTGTCACGCCGTGCCGTGGTCGAAGCCAGCATGGGCGAAGAGCGCGCCAAGCTGATGCAAACCCTCAAAGAAGGTTCCGTGGTTCAAGGTGTTGTCAAGAACATCACCGAATACGGCGCATTCGTGGACCTGGGCGGTATCGACGGCCTGTTGCACATCACCGACATGGCATGGCGCCGCGTCCGTCACCCATCAGAAGTGGTGACAGCGGGTCAGGAAATCACCGCCAAGATCCTGAAGTTTGACACCGAGAAAAACCGCGTGTCCTTGGGTCTGAAGCAAATGGGTGATGATCCTTGGATGGGCGTGAACCGCCGCTACCCCCAAGGTACACGCATGTTTGGCAAGATCACCAACATCGCCGACTACGGTGCATTTGTGGAACTGGAACCCGGAATCGAAGGCTTGGTGCACGTGTCCGAGATGGACTGGACCAACAAGAACGTTGCGCCTTCAAAGATCGTTGCCCTGGGTGACGAAGTCGAAGTCATGGTTCTGGAAATCGACGAAGACAAGCGTCGCATCTCTCTGGGCATGAAGCAGTGCAAGGCCAACCCTTGGCAAGAATTTGCTCAGAACACCAAGCGCGGCGACCGCGTGAAGGGTCCGATCAAGTCCATCACCGACTTCGGTGTGTTTGTGGGTCTGGCTGCCGGCATCGACGGCTTGGTTCACCTGTCCGATCTGTCATGGAACGAAACCGGCGAAGCCGCTGTTCGCGAATACAAAAAGGGCCAGGAAGTGGAAGCCCTCGTGTTGGCTGTGGACGTGGACCGCGAACGCATCTCCCTGGGCATCAAGCAATTGGACTCCGATCCATTCACTACCTTTGCCACGATCAACGACAAGGGCCAGGTTGTGACCGGCAAGGTCAAGACCGTGGACGCCAAAGGCGCTGAGATCGATCTGGGCGATGACATCATCGGCTACCTGCGCGCCAGCGAAATCTCCCGCGACCGCGTGGAAGATGCCCGTAACGTGCTCAAGGAAGGCGACGAAGTCACTGCAGTGGTCGTCAACGTGGATCGCAAGACCCGCAACATCCAGTTGTCCATCAAGGCCAAGGATGCTGCTGATCAAAACGAAGCCATGTCCACCCTGAGCCAGCAATCGGCTCGTGAAAACGCTGGCACCACCAGCCTGGGCGCCTTGTTGCGCGCTAAATTGGACAACAACAATTAATTGTTGATTCGCCAATAAAGAAACGACCGGTCGCGCAATGCACCGGTCGTTTTTTTGTCCGGATATATATATTTCATGACCCGCTCCGATCTTGTCGAAGAATTAGCAGCCCGATTCAGCCAACTCACCCACCGGGATGCCGAATTTGCGGTCAAAGCCATTCTTGATGCCATGAACGATGCGCTGGTGCGAGGCCACCGAATTGAGATTCGAGGCTTTGGCAGTTTCTCGATCAACCACCGCCCACCCCGCATGGGACGCAATCCGCGAAGTGGCGAGAGTGTCGCGATTCCAGAGAAACGTGTTCCCCACTTCAAGCCCGGCAAAGCCTTGCGCGAAGCGGTTGATGTTCGGACCGCCGAACTGGAATCCAAGAGTACGGCTGAATTGAAGTGATACGTGATGGGGTACGGAACCCACGGCGCTAGAATCGGCTCTTCACTGGGAAGATCAATGAAAAACCTCATGTGGTTGCTTAAGTGGGTACTTAAAGCAGCCATTTTTTTTACCCTGTTTGCCTTCGCGCTGAACAATCAACAGGACACTGTCGTGCACTTTTTCTTTGGCACGCAATGGCGCGCGCCTCAGGTCCTGGTGGTGCTCTCGGCATTTGCAATTGGCCTGGCAGTGGGCGTATTGGGTATGGTGCCTCGCTGGTGGATGCACAGGCGTGCTGCCAGCGATGCCCGCCTGACACCGTTTAACAAAGCCGAAGAACAAAAAAATCAAACGATGCCACAGCCATTGCAGCCACCCCATGGACTTTGAACTGAGTTGGATCCTGCTGGGCTTACCTCTGGTGTTTGCCTTGGGCTGGATTGCCTCCCGCCTGGACCTGCGCCAATTGCGGATCGAGAACCACCAGGCGCCCAAAGCCTATTTCAAAGGTCTGAACTTTCTTCTCAATGAGCAGCAAGACCAGGCCATTGATGCTTTCATCGAAGCCGTCCAGAACGACCCCGACACGTCTGAACTGCACTTCGCCCTGGGCAACCTGTTTCGTCGACGTGGCGAGTACGAGCGCGCCGTGCGCGTGCATGAACACCTGCTGTCTCGCGGCGACTTGAGTCAGGCAGACCGGCAGCGGGCGCAACACGCCCTGGCCTTGGACTATTTGAAGGCTGGCCTGCTCGATCGGGCAGAGGAAGCACTGCTCAAACTTGAAGGAACACCTTTTGAAGCCCAGGCGAGGCTTGCCCTGCTGGCCAACTACGAGAGAAGCCGCGATTGGCCCCAGGCGGCGCTGATTGCCCAAAAACTGGAGCAGTCCGACCAGGGCAGTTTTCACGGTCGACTGGCGCATTACCTTTGCGAGCAAGCTGCGGCTCATCTGGCACGCCATGAGCCCGCAGAAGCGCTGCCGCTGCTGCAGCAGGCAATTGCCACAGCACCGACGGCACCACGCCCCCGGCTTGACCTTGCCCGCGTGCTGAATAGCATGGGCAAAGTGCAGGAGGCGTATCAGGTGCTTGGACAAGCGCTCGAAACGTCCGCTTCCGCCACGCCACTGCTCGCGGGACCGCTGGTCGAATACGCCGTAGCGTCCGGACATGCGGCTGAAGCGTTGGAACTCCTGAAAATCAATTACGAACAGTCCCACTCGCTCGACGTTCTTGATGCCATCGTCGCGCTTGAAGCCAATGTTCAAGGTCCGTCGCCCAGCGCGCGCGATTGGTACGTGCGCCATCTGGAGCAGGAACCGTCGCTCGTTGCTGCAGCGAAATGGATTGCTGGCGAAAAATTGGAACACGAACAATTTCACCCCGTGGTCCAGCGCGCGCTGGACCACGCTGTCAAGCCTTTGACCCGTTACCGCTGTGCGGCTTGCGGGTTTGAGGCCAAACAGCACTTCTGGCAATGCCCTGGCTGCCAGGCATGGGACAGCTACCCGCCCAGGCGGGTAGAAGAGCTTTGATGCACACATTGACTTCATGACTATCTCAAAAGAAAAACTATCCAAAGCACGCGTACTGGTTGTTGGCGACGTGATGCTGGACCGCTACTGGTATGGCGCCGTAGACCGCATCTCACCCGAAGCGCCCGTGCCCATCGTGCGCATCACCCGCGAGGAAGAGCGCAATGGCGGTGCGGCCAACGTGGCCTACAACGTGGTCACACTGGGTGCCCAGTCGTCGCTGCTCACGGTAGTGGGCGACGATGAAGCCAGTCACAAACTGGAGGCCCTGGTGGCCGGCACAGGCATCAGCACCCACTTCGGCCGCGATGCAGATTTGAAGACCACCGTCAAGCTTCGGGTCATTGGGCGCCAGCAACAATTGCTGCGTCTCGATTTCGAGAACACACCCAAGACAGAAGTACTGGCCTCACAAACGGCAACTTTTGCCGACCTCTTGCCGGAGCATGACGCCATCCTGTTTTCCGACTATGGCAAAGGCGGTCTGGCCCACGTGAGCGACATGATCGCGCGGGCACGGGCTGCGGGCAAACCGATTTTGATTGACCCCAAGGGCACAGATTTCTCGCGCTACAAGAACGCCAGTGTGATCACCCCCAACCGCGCTGAACTGCAACAAGTCATCGGGGCCTGGGCAGACGAAGCCGATCTTCGCAGCAAATGCCACAACCTGAGGGAACACTTGGGGCTTGAGGCGGTCTTGCTGACACGCAGTGAAGAAGGCATGACACTTTTTGATGCCCAGGGCGAGTTGCATGTCAGCGCACAGGCCCGTGAAGTGTTTGACGTCACGGGCGCGGGTGACACGGTCATTGCCACCATGGCAGCCATGGTCGCCGCCGGCATGAGCATGCGCGAAGCCCTGCCACTTTCCAACCGTGCAGGCGGGCTGGTGGTGGGCAAATTTGGTACGGCTACGGTATCTTATGAGGAGTTGTTTGCATGACCCGAATCGTTGTGACCGGCGCCGCCGGCTTTATTGGCAGTAACCTGGTCAAAGGGCTGAATGCCCGGGGCATTACCGACATCATCGCGGTTGATGACCTGACACAAGGTGACAAGTTCCGAAACCTGGCCGATTTGAAGATTGCCGACTACGTGGACGCATCAGAGTTCTACGAGATGTTTGCGTCGGGCTCTTTTGGCCAGGTCGAAGCCGTTTTTCATGAGGGTGCATGTAGCGACACGATGGAAAGCAACGGCAAGTACATGATGGACAACAACTACACCACCTCGGTCAGCTTGTTCCAGACTTGCCAGAAACGCGGTTCGCGGCTTTTGTACGCCTCCAGCGCGGCCACCTATGGTGGCTCCGACACCTTTCGGGAAGACCCGGCATTCGAGCGACCACTGAACGTTTACGGCTACTCCAAGTTGTTATTTGATCAGCGCATGCGCCGCGAATGCGGCAACGACTTTCAACGCTCAGTGGCCGGCAAGACCGGACAGGTGGTGGGCTTTCGATACTTCAATGTTTACGGACCGCGCGAACAGCACAAAGGCCGCATGGCCAGCGTCGCCTTTCACCAGTTCAACCAATTCTCGGCTGAAGGAAAAGTTAAATTGTTTGGTGATTACGGCGGGTATGAAGCTGGCGCACAAATGAGAGACTTTGTCTTCATTGATGATGTTGTCGCCGTCAACTTGTGGTTCTTTGATCATCCCGGCCTGTCCGGCATTTTCAACCTCGGAACGGGCCGGGCGCAACCGTTCAACGATGTGGCCAGCTCGGTGGTTAACGCCATGCGGGCCATCAAAGGTGGGGCGCCGCAGCCGCTGGAAGCCATTACGGCTGATGGGTCAATCGAGTACATCCCTTTCCCGGACGCCTTGCGCGGTAAATACCAGAGTTATACACAGGCCGATCTGACGGCATTGCGCGCCATCGGTTGCGATCATCAGTTTGCCGATGTGCAGACCGGTGTGACCCAGTACGTCCAATGGATGGCAGGCCAAGCGTGAGAAAAATCACTTTTCAGGAAATTCGGACCGCAGGTATCTTTGCAGGTCAACGCACCCTACGCTAATCTCGTTGTGTTGATAACCTCGTCAATTGCGAGGGGTCGTTTCTTTGTGTTGATCTTTTAACTTTCAGGAGCTTATTCATGTTGAAGAAAATTCTGGTCCTCGCGACCATGCTGTACGCCGCGGTCTGCTTTGCTGCTGTGGATGTGAACAAGGCCAGCGCGGCTGATCTGGATGGCATCAAAGGCATCGGCCCAGGCATTTCGACCAAGATCCTGGATGAACGTAAAAAAGGCAATTTCAAAGACTGGAACGACTTCATTGAGCGCGTCCAAGGTGTGGGCGAAGGCAACGCAGCCAAGTTCTCGGCAGAAGGCCTGACCGTTGGAGGCGCTGGCTTCAAGGGCATGGCTCCAGCAGCGGCACCTGCTGCCAAAAAAGAGGCCGAGAAAAAGGCCAAGGAAGAAAAACCAGCAGTCAAAGCTGACGCGACCAAACCAGCTGCCAGTGCTGCCAAGAAGTAATTACTCGGCACATAAAAAAACCCGCCCAGGCGGGTTTTTTTATGTGCGACTCAATACAAGCTCATCAGCCCGGTTGACTTGCATTCGTACATGGCGCGATCAGCAACGTAAAGCAATTCATCCATGTTGAGGCCGTCACGAGGGTACAAGGCAAGACCCAGACTCGCGCTTCGATGAATGATCACACCCGCCTCCATGGCAATGGGAGCGGCCAGCGACTCAATCAGCTTCTCGCCAATCAGAATCAATTCCTCGGCCTCGTCCACAGACTCAATCAACAAAATAAATTCATCTCCGCCGAGACGCGCAACCGTATCGGATGCACGCACGGCACCCAGCAACCGCCGGGACATGGCAATCAAGACGGCATCCCCGGCCGCATGACCAAAGCTGTCATTGACCGATTTGAAATCATTCAGATCAACCATCATGAGCGCAAATGACTTTTGACTGCGTTTGGCGCGCTCGACCGCTAAGCGAAAGCGATCCGACAGGAGCAGGCGATTGGCCAAGCCTGTCAGGTCATCGTGGTGGGCCTGTACCTTCAACACAGACTCCTTGGCCCGCAACGCATCAATTTCCATATGCATGGCTCTGATATGCGTTTTTGCGCGTTGCAACTGCTTTCGTGAGGATAGGAAAATCAAGAACAACGCCATCAAACAGACCGCCAACACGGCAAAAACCAGCAGGCCAGCCAAACCGTACAGCATCCACCCCAGCACACAGAAGCCGGGCGTGAGCAAAACGCTCAACGCCAGCCTATTGCGCCTTATGAAATTTTTCTCGGATGAGCGCGCCACAAGGGTCGGCATGGTTTTCTCCAGAATCCAGACACAAGGGGCGCCCAGACAATTTGCATATTCCAACAACGAAAGAGTCGCGCTGAACACGCGGCAATTCTCTGCCCCAACGCGCACACCGTCTATCCCACAAATGGGGGAGACAGTTTGCGGCCACGCCCATAAATTCAGCTTAGACAAATGACCATGGCAGGTCGCTGATATTTATCAACGCAGGTGCCTGGGCTTGTCACTTTGGTGTTCCTCGCCAAAAAGCCTGCCTTATCAATCAACGGTGCCGCACCGATCGATCCGCGGCTGCCCGTAGGATGGACCCATGATGACGATGTGTTTCGCCTCAAGCGTAGCCATTGCAGCGAACTGAACGTCGAGGATGCCCGGCGCTATATGATGAACGCACCATGATCTCAGTCTTCGCAATTTGTATCGGCGCCAGCATCGGCGCACTGGCCCGTTGGGGCTTGGGGCTTTGGCTTAACCCCGGTGCCGTGATTCCTTTGGGCACCCTGGCCGCGAACCTTATCGGAGGCTACCTGATCGGCCTTTGTGTGGCCGTGTTTCAGGCGCTGCCCAACCTGGATCCGGTGTGGCGTCTGGCATTGGTCACGGGGTTTCTGGGCGCCCTCACCACGTTTTCCAGCTTCTCGGCGGAAGTGGTTGGCATGCTGGGGCAGCAGCGCTACGCCATGGCGTTTGGCACGGCCGCCCTGCACTTGTTTGGCTCGCTGCTGCTGACCGTGGCCGGCATCAGAAGCGCTATGTTTTTTATAGCTGCTCGCGCTTGATTGACGGGGGCTAGAGCCTATTTTTATATAAATTTCGTGCCAACTCAACCGCCGCCGCGCTGCATGTACAGATCAAACCGCTTCATGAACAGGTAACGCTGGGCATCGTCCAGTCCCTTGAATCGAAAACTCACCAGCAAACGGGGAATACGGACCAGGGCGATGACTCGTGGTTCACCGGCACGCCAACTCAAGTTCAGCTGGCCATCACCAATGTGCACCAGCGCCACCTGGGCCAGCACCTGGCTGGCATGCGTACCGATGGCATTGGGCAGCCACATGAGCCATTCTCGCTCGGTGCAGCCCATGTCACGGTCAAAGTTTTCGGCGTAAAAAGACTGCACTCAACCGCCCGCGATGGGCGGCCAGATGGCCAACACGTCGCCTTCCACCAAGGTCTGGGTCAGGCGTTTGTCGGGTTCGATGTACTTGCCATTGATCAACACCAGGTGCACCAGTTTCGGGGGCAGACCATAGGGTTCGATGATCTGGCTGATGGTGGCATCCGGCGCAACATCTAGCGCCAGCACATTGGTGTAACGCGCCTCCACCGGCAGGTAATCGGTGAGCGAGGCAAACAGTTTGAAGGTGATTTTCATTCGAAATAATTTCTATCGTCGGCGTTCATCCTGCGCCCCCGACCAGCTGCTTTGGGCCTGGGCGCTGGCGAGGTAAGCATCCATCAATTTGGTGGGATCTTTCATGAGGGTCTGCTTCCATTCGCCGAGTTTGACCTGGCCCTCCACCAGGCCGCGCATCACGCCCACGTGGTCGGTCCAGCCAACGCTGTTGCAGCCTACCAGTACATCATCCTTGAACTGCAGGCTGAGGTGGCGACCGGCGTCCAGGTCGGTCAGCTCCACGTGCTCGCCACCGGGACGGCCTTGCCAGTCACCGAAGCTGGTGGAAATGAGCCCCAGCGTGTCCAGCACGTTGATTTGCGTCACGCCCTTGAGGTTGGCCATAGGCACTTTTTTGCGCCCAAAAGCCACCATGTTCATGGCGGCCACGCGCGCCTGCTCGGCGGCATTGGGCTGGATGGCGCTGACGATGGTCTTGCCGCTGACCTTGTCAAAGGCCTCGCAGCAGTCCCCTGCCGCGTAGATGCCGGGCACGTTGGTTTGCAGATGTTCGTCGGTCAGCACACCCAGCAGGCAGGTGATGCCGGAGTTCTCCAGAAAACCGATGGCGGGGCGCACACCGGCCGCGCTGATCACCAAATCAGCAGACATGTGTTTGCCGTTGGACAGGTGCACGGTCAAAGGGGCGCCGGGCTCGATGGATTCCACGCGCGTACCGGTAAATACCTCCACACCCTTGGCCTCGCACCAGTCGCGAATCATGCCGCCTGCGGTGGGCCCCATCATGCGCGGCACCATGCGGTCGCCCATCTCGACCACGCTCAATTTCACGCCCCGCGCGGCCAGCGCCTCCATGATGATGCAACCAATGAAACCGGCACCGAGTTGCAGCACCCTGGCCCCCTTGGTGGCCAGTGCCATGATGTTGCGTGCGTCCTCCAGCGTCCAGCAGGGGTGCACACCGGCTGAGTCAATGCCGGGAATAGGCGGACGCACGGGGTGCGATCCGGTGGCAATCAGCAACGTGTCGAAAGCAAGGACGTTGCCGTTGTCCAGCACTACACTTTTAATAGCTGTATCCACACGCTGGACGCGGGCTTGGAGCACATTTACCTTCAAATTCTGGAAATGCGTCGGGCTCTTGCGCAGGTAGGTGCCATGCTCGTCAATGTTGCCCATCAACAGGTAGGGAATGGCCATGCGCGAATAAGACGGCTCCTTTTCATCGCCCACGATGGTGATGGCATCAAGCGGCGCGTGTTTGCGAATGGTTTCGGCTGCGATGACGCCCGCGGGGCCGGCACCGAGAATGAGGTGGTGGGTCATGTTTCTCTCCAAAAAGAAAAGCGGCCACCGAGGACCGCTACTTCGTGATCAATGTCGCTGGCGGCTCGCGCTTACAGCTCCAGACGCGTGCGGGTTTCAGCGGTGGGGCGGCCTTCCGTGTCCCAACCGCGCACGGCGTAGTACTTGGGCATCATCTCGGCCAGCATGTTGACCTTGCCTTTGGACGGGCCGGTTTTGCAGGCTTCAGTGAGCAGACGCTTGGGCAGGCTGTCGTCCTTGGCGGTGAAGCCAGCACGGTTGTTGAATTCGCGCTCCATGTTCCAGATGCGCTCACCTATTTTCTCCAACTCTTCGGTCGTGTATTGGTCGCCGCAAGCCGCCGAGATTTGTGGTGCCAGGTCCGCCAGGCCCCAGGCAAAGGTCGTGAACACACACAGGCCGGATGAGTCAAAAGCAGCCGTCGCGTCCTGGAAGGCTTTGACCAGTTCAGGCTTGCCTTCGTGCTCGAGCGGATCGGTCTTGACCGGAATGCCCAACACTTCGGACGCAATGGTGTAACCGCGCAAATGGCAGCCACCCCGGTTGCTGGTGGCATACGCCAGGCCGATGCCCTGAATGGCACGGCCGTCATAGGCCGGAAACTCCTGGCCCTTGCTGGTCATGCTCAGGTCCGGCTGGCCATACTTGGCCGTCAGGCGCTTGGAGCCCTGGCCAATTTCCACGCCAAAGCCCCGGCCGTAGATCGTTTCTTCGGTCAAAAACGCCAAGGCCTGGGCCGAGCCAAACGGGGCCTCAATGCCAATCTGCTCCTTGGTCAGCACGCCCATTTCATACATTTCCATCACGGCGCCCACGGTGGCGCCAAAGCTGATGGGGTCAATGCCTTCCTCGTTGCACAGCATGGTGGCGTATTGCAGGGCTTCCAGGTCTTTGACGCCATTGGCCGCACCCAGCGCCCAGGCCGCTTCGTATTCCAGGCCGCCGGATGCCCCCCAATACTGGGGCTTGTTGGCCACCGTGAAGTGGCTCTCGTCCATCTTGCTGATGCGTCCGCACGCAATCGTGCAACCAAAGCAGGCCTGGTTGGTGACCAGTTGCTTTTTGCCGTCGGTCTTGCGCGGCGTGGCCATGGCTTCGGCCGAAATGTCCTTGGCGCTTTCAAACGCGTTGTCACGGTGATTGCGGGTGGGTAGCGCGCCCATCTCATTGATGACGTTCATCAACACTTGCGTGCCATAGGCCGGCAGGCCCTGACCGGTGACGGCGTTCTCGGCGAGAATTTTTTTCTTCTCGGCAATGGCTTTCATGAACGCCTTGGGGTTCTGGATGTTGCCCACGCCTTTGGTGCCGCGCACCGCAATCGCCTTGAGGTTTTTGCTGCCCATGACGGTGCCCACGCCCGACCGACCGGCGGCACGGTGCAGGTCGTTCACCACACTGGCGTACAAAACGCCGTTTTCACCGGCTTTACCAATGCTGGAGACACGGGTCAGCGGGTCTTGCAAGCTCTTCTTGAGCATTTCTTCGGTCTGCCAGACGCTCTTGCCCCACAGGTGGGCGGCATCGCGCAGCTCCACGATGTCGTCATTGACATAGAGGTACACGGGCTTGGCGCTCTTGCCTTCAAAAATCACCATGTCCCAACCGGCCATCTTGAACTCGGCACCCCAGTAACCACCGGAGTTGGAGCAGGCAATGGTGCCAGTCAGCGGACTCTTGGTGATCACCGTGTAGCGACCGCCTGTGGAGGCCATGGTGCCGGTCAGCGGCCCGGTGGCCCAGATGATTTTGTTGTCAGGTGACAGGGGATCAACTTTGGCATCGACCTCCTCCACCAGGTACTTGGAGCCCAGCCCACGCGAGCCGAGGTAAGCGTGCGCCCAATCCATATTGAGTGGCTCGGATTTGACGGTACCTGCGGTCAAATCAACGCGAAGAATTTTTCCTGCCCATGACATGATGCTTCTCCTTAAACAGCCGAAGGCTGGTTGCCAAGTTTGTCTGCCCACTGCGCCATCTTGCCCAGACCGGTCCAGTTGGCGTCAATGAAGGTGATGGCGCCGGTGGGGCACGCATCGGCACAGGCTGGCTCGCCACCGCACAGGTCGCACTTTTGCACCTTGCCGGTTTCCTGCACGTAATTGATGGTGCCAAAGGGGCAGGCAATGGTGCAGACCTTGCAGCCGACGCAGGTTGATTCATTCACCACCTTGGCGCCGGTGGCCTTGTCCACCGTGATGGCTTCTACCGGGCAGGCATGCAGGCACCACGCCTCGTCGCACTGGGTGCAGGTATAGGGTACTTTTTTGCCGGTGTGGTGAAAGTCAAATACCTTGATGCGGGATTTGGCGGTAGCGAAAGTGCCGTAGTTCTCGAAAGAACAAGCCATTTCGCATTGCAGGCAGCCGGTGCACTTGTCTGCGTTGATGTGCAACACTTTTTGCATGTATCTCTCCTGTGGGTAGCGGCACGCCCTATGCAATGCCTTGCCTATGAATTTAAATACATAGCGATTGTTGGACGGACACGGACTAAATCTTTCAGGGATAACCCTAGTCATGTAAGGGCATACGCATGAAATTCTCAATTTGAAACACGGCCCGGGTCAGTCCGCATCAAACCGGGCGTTATGCAGATGTTATGTACCCGTTGTGTACGAGAATTGCAGGGCATCGGCAAAATCGATGTAGCGCGAACCATGAACCCTACCGAGACACTCCACACCATGGCAGGCTCAACAGCCCCCGGCTCCTCCCTGCGGCTCGCAGGCATCGAACGCGCCCGGCGCGCTTTGATGCAGGACCACGCCCTGTTGCCCGCCGGCTGGATTGCTCCGTGGATTGAGCGTTCATGGCAACGCTGCATGAGTCTGGGACTTCAACCGCATGAACCGGTCTCGTTTGACCTGGTCACCAACCAGCAGATACGTCGCACCAACGAAGCCAACCAACGACTGGTCCAAACCGCCAAGCCGATTCTGGAGGGATTGGGACGGGCCATCGTCAACACGCGTTACTTTGCGATTCTCACCAACAGCGACGGTGTCGTGGTCGACGTGAGTGGCCCGATCGACCGCTCGGACCCCCGCGCCAACAACATCACCCGCATTGGGGCCGACCTCTCGGAACGCAGCGTGGGCACGACCGCGATTGGCACCGCCTTGACCGAATTGCAGCCGGTGTGGTTGCACCGGGGTGAGCATTTTTTCACCAGCACATCGGTCTACAGTTGTGCGGGCGCACCCCTGTTTGGTCCCGATGGTACGTGCGTGGGCATGCTGGATCTGACCGGCATTGACGCCGCAGAGCGCCCTGAACTCAAACACCTGGTAACCCAATCCGCACTGAAAATAGAAAACGCTTTGGTGCTGGGACAAACCCACAGCCTCATGGTGCGTTTGAACTGGCCCGCAAACGCATTGGGGAGTGAAGCGGACGGCATCGTCTGCCTGGATGAGGACGGCATGATCACCGGCGCCAACCCGATTGCACGCCAGATGGTGCCCCATCTCGCCGCGCCCGGCGAACCGGCGGTCCATGTGAGCGACGTCTTTGGCATTCCCTATCAGCTGCTTTTTGACGCGGCGCGGCGTACTGATGCGGTCCTTGAAATTCCGCTGTGGAATGGTTTGCGATTGCAGGCTCTGCCCATTGAGCGCTCGCGAGAGGAGTTTGCCATTCAGCCCGACTTGCGAACGCGCCGGGGTGACAACCTGCCACTCAAAGACATCGAAACCGCCTTGATTCTCAAAGCGGTTGACCAAGCCAGGGGCAATGTTGCCGACGCGGCCCGCGCCTTGGGCATCAGCCGCGCCACGGTCTACCGCAAATTGGGGCGACGCCCAGGGCAAGGGGCATGAGGAGACCTCCGGCGACCTTGCCCGCAAAGGGCTCTGAGATGTCGGCAATTCAAGCCCGATTCCGCCTTGACTGGCCTGGTTTCACACTGGACGTTGATCTGGACTTGCCCACCCGCGGCGTGAGCGCCTTGTTCGGTCCATCGGGCTCCGGCAAAACCACCGTGTTACGTTGCATCGCCGGCCTGGAACGGGTTCCCAACGGCACGGTCAGCCTGGCAGGCCAGGTCTGGCAGGACGAGCGGCAATGGGTGCCTGCCCACCAACGGTCACTGGGGTATGTATTTCAGGAGGCCAGCCTCTTTGCGCACCTCTCGGTGATGGGCAATTTGCGTTATGGCATGAAACGAACGCCCGACGGTGACGCGTCGGGGCTGGAGCAAGCCATTGAACTGCTGGGCATTGCGCACCTGCTTGATCGCCAACCCGAGCACTTGTCGGGCGGCGAACGCCAGCGCGTGGCCATTGCGCGGGCGCTGGCGGTCCGGCCTCGGCTGCTGCTCATGGATGAACCACTGGCCGCGCTGGACATGAAACGCAAGCAGGAAATCCTGCCCTATCTCGAGCGTCTGACCCGCGACCTGGACATCCCGATCATCTATGTGAGCCACTCCATTGACGAAGTCGCGCGGCTGGCCGACCATTTGGTGCTGCTCGATTCGGGTCGGGTCACAGCCAGCGGGCCTACCGCAGAACTCATGACACGTCTGGACTTGCCCCTGGCGCATGACGACACCGCCGGTGCGGTATTGATCGCCACCGTGCTCAGTCACGATGACGAAGACCACCTCAGCACCGCGAGTTTTGGTGGCGGCACGCTCACGGTCCCGCAACAAGCTGTTGCAGTCGGCAAACCACTGCGAATTCGGGTGCAGGCGAGGGATGTCAGTCTGACCCTGCACGGGCAAACCGGCACCAGCATCCTCAACATCCTCAGCGCAAGGGTGATCGCACTGTCACCCGACAGCCCCGGTCAGGTGATGGTGGCGCTGGAGGTTGGCGGCTGCCCGTTGCTGGCCCGCATCACGTCGCGATCGGTCCGAACCTTGGGCTTGGTGCCTGGGCTGGCGGTATTCGCGCAGATCAAGGGCGTCGCGATTCTCGGTTAATCGCCCTGCTTTTTGGGCTTGCCGCTGTCAAGCGCCCTGCGCACATCGCGCTGGTCCATCCCGTACATGTCAGCAAACTCTTCCAGCGTCTTGCCACTGCCTTCAAAGGCGCGACGCAACGCTTCGTGCTTGGCGAGTTTTTGATCAAGCTCGGCAAATGCCTCTGCCAGCAGTGCGTTGGCATCCACATCTTGGGTCTGCACCTTGGCCAGGTACTCCAGACGGTCCAGGCCGGAGGCTTCATAAGCCGCCATCAGCTGGCTGCGGAATTTGGGCCGCAAGTCGTCATTGGAGCGTCCCTGACGACGCCGGAACAGTTCCAGCAAAGCCAGGTACACGTGTTCTGGGGACACATCGTCCCCCGCCTGACCTTGCAGGTCATGGCGTTTTTTGCCAGCGGCCACGCTCTGCAAATAGCGTCCTGAACGGGTATGCACCCCCAAAGCGGCCTTGAGTGTGTCGCGCTGAAAAGCATCCGGGTGAGTGGCCAGCAACTCCTGAAAAATGCCGAGCTTGAGGGGAAGGAATTCGGCCCCGAACAAATGCGGATACAGCGCAAACAACTGCTCAAGCACCGGCTGGACAGTTTGTGAACGACTGGGCTTCTTGTTGGGCTCGCCGGATGGCGCGGCGTCAACGGTCTGGGCAGGTGCTTCTGGTGTGGTACTGGTCATGGAATTAAACGTTTGATCAACCCATGATTGTCGACGAAATGGCTGACGTGACCCGTGTGGGTCTAAACGCTTGGGGCGTCCAGTGATTTACGGAGCCTGACCAGGTTTTCAGTCGCATGGTTTTCCAACTCCCTCCACCGACCTGCACTGGCCTGCTTCATGTCGGCAAGACTCCCTTCTGCCGCCCTCAACTGAAACAGAACATTGACCGCCTGAGCTTCCAGACGGGTTTTGAGGTCACCCGCCGCGAGCAAGGCCTGGCTCTGCATTTCAGCGACTCGTTCTTTCGCCTTGGTGATATCTCTTTCCGCACCGGCGATGAACTTGGTGCGCAGTTCTGCGTCACTGGTGTATTCGAAGGCGGGCATGGACTCAATGGATTGCCGGGTTGCCCCAGGCATCACGATTCGTCCTTCCTGCGCCTGAATGCGGGATATCGGAATGGCCACGTCATGTCGCCCCAGTCCGATAAAACCGCCCGCGCCAACGATGACATAGGACACGTTCCTGTCTGGCGCAATGATCAGATCTTCCACTTTGCCGATCTTGACGCCGTTGTCGTTGTACACCGCCTTGCCGAAGATGCTCTTTTTGGCGCTCCAGCCATGTGCAAGCCCACTGGCCTCGCCATGGGGCGAACTGTTGATGGTTGTACCGGCCACCTGCGCCTGGACCAACCCTGCCGCACTTGAAAACCAGACGATCCCAAGCAAAACTGCAGACAGATGAGTTTTCATAGATCGAATCCTTTGTATTTCAGCAAGGAGCTATTTGAACGAAAAAGACCCAAACGATCTGTACGGCACAACACATACAGTGACCATCCCCGCCATTGAAAGGGAAACACACCGCACAGTTGTCGTGCCGCCGTTCAGGTTTTCTCAGCTTCCTGGGCCAACAGCGATATCGATTTTGAAAACAACAGGGCCTCGTCCAGGGTGTCCATGAATTCTTTCACACGAATCGGTTTGGTGAGGTAACGAAAGAACCCCGCTTCCAGCCCTTTCTCGATATCGCGGGGCATGGCGTTGGCACTGAGCGCCACCACCGGTATGTGAGCAGTAGCAATATCCTCAGACAAGATGCGCAGCGCCGTGATCCCGCTGATACCGGGCAAGTTGATGTCCATCAAGATGACATCGGGTTGTGACTTTTTGGCCATGGTGATGCCGCTGTTGCCGTCTCTGGCCGACAGCAGGCACATGTTTGATCGGCGCTCAATCAGGTCTTCGACCAGCATCAGATTGGCAGGGTTGTCTTCCACGTACAGCAGGGTGTACATCTGCGATTCAAGTTGCGCAGGCTCTGCAATGGCTGCCGAGATTTCTGCCGCACCACCGGCGTGCCGCCGCTCGGACGTCAGGTCCATCTCGAACCAGAAGACACTGCCCCTGCCGACCGTGCTTTCGACGCCGATCACGCCACCCATCAGCTCGACCAGGCGCTTGCACACGACCAACCCGATGCCGGTTCCCTCCTCCGCATTGGCTTCTTGACCCAGCCGGTTAAAGGGTTGAAAAAGCTGCGCTATTTTTTCAGTGGTCAGGCCTTCGCCCGTATCCTCAACCGACACCCGCAGCCGACCGGACGCGAGCGCGTCAAGCGTCACCGCCACCGCTCCACCGACCCGGTTGTACTTGATGGCGTTGGACAGAAGATTGATCAGCACCTGCTTCACCCGTGTGCGGTCAGCCCGCACGAAGTAAGGCGCCACCAGCGCGGGAAAAGACACATGGATGTCCCGCTTTTGGGCCTGAGGACCCACCATGGCCTCGCACTCCTGCAACACCTCAGCCAGCGACATCGGCTCTGGCGAGAGCGACAGTTTTCCAGACTCGATCAACGCCAGATCGAGGATTTCATTGATCAATTCCAGCAGGTACCAACCCGCTTGCAGAATCTGGTTGGTACTGCGCTTTTGCGAAGGCGTAAGTGCCGGAACGCCTGACTCCATGAGTTGGGCAAAACCCAGAATGGCATTGAGCGGCGAGCGCAATTCATGGCTCATGCTGGACAGGAAATCTGATTTGGCGAGGTTGGCTTTTTCTGCGGCGGACTTGGCGCTTTTCAGTTCAACATTGTTCTCCTGCAACACCTGGTCAAGCAACTTTCTCTCGGTCACGTCGCGTGCGGCGACAAACACGCCTTGCAGATTGCGGTCGCGATCATAAAAAGTGGTGGCGTTGCAGGACACCACGGTTTCCTTGCCGTCCCGCGCGCGGGCCGTGAGCTCGTAGTTGGTCAACTTGTTTTCGTTCAACACCCGTTTGATACCGGCCTCGGCCCGGTCAGGATCGGTAAAGTAGTTCTTGAACGGCGCGCCAATCAATTCGTCACGGGTACACCCGGTGAGCGCCTCCATCTGCTTGTTGACATCTGAAATGATGCCGGACGGATCCGTCGTCATGATCGCATCGATGTTGGATTCGATCAACGAGCGTGTATAGAACTGCTGGTCACGCAAACGCTGGTCCAGCTTCTTGCGCTCCTCTTCAATTTGTTTGCGTGCCGTGTTGTCGGTGCCAATCAGCAGGTAGCCAATGATGGCATCCTGCGCATCACGCAGCGCTGTGACCGACACCACTGCCGGGAAGCGGCTGCCATCCTTGCGGATGTAGGTGAGCTCATAAATATCCTCAATCCCGCGCGAGGCCTTGAACACCAGGGCATCAAAGCCCGGGGTGATCACGGTGTCGAGTTCGGCACTCAGGGTCCTGGCGCGCGCCACCAACTCCCGAGGGTCGGAAATATCCGCAGGCGTGATCTTGTTGACCACGTCCGCCGCATCAAAGCCCAGCATGCGCTCGGCGCCGACATTGAAAATCTGGATGACGCCTTTGGCATCGGTGGCAATGCTGGAAAAGTTGGCACTGTTGAAGATCGCACTCTGCAGCGCGCCGGTCTTTAGCAGTGTCTCCTGCTGCTGGGCTTCGCTCACGCCCTCATCCTTGTCAACTTCCCCGGCAAGGACGGGATTTTTTGTTTTTGTGGGCATAACCTGTTTCTGTGAAAAACGTGCAAGGGTCCGTGTGGACAGCTGCGCTTGTCGAGCCGAAATCAGGAATGTGTGGCTTCCGCGAATAGAGGGTACGAGGCAGCGCAGGGGAATACTGAATTGATGATCCCCTTTGTGGATCGTGGCGTATGTGCGCCAGCGCACATAGGCGCCCGAAAAAGGGGCACGGCGCCCCCGCATGCCACTTACTTACCGGCGTTTGGAAAGAAGAGTTGCTCGCCACCGATCTTGTATTGCGCGATAACGGCCTGCCCTGGCACTGAGACCACCCAATCGACAAACTTCTGGGCATCAGCCGCTTTGACATGGGGATGTTTGACCGGGTTGACCACCATGACGCCGTATTGATTGAAGAGCCGGGTGTCGCCCTCCACCAGCACCGTCAAATCGCCCCGGTTTTTGAAGTTGAGCCAGGTGCCACGGTCCGCCAGCGTATAGGCGCCACTGCTGGACGCGATATTGAGCGCCGGCCCCATCCCGCAACCACACTCTTTGTAGCCACCGCCCTTGGTATCAGGCAGGTCGGCCAGCTTCCAGAAACGAAGCTCGGCCGCATGGGTGCCACTCTTGTCACCACGCGAGATGAAGCTGGCGCCATGGGCGGACAGCTTTTTGAGTGCCTCCACAATGTCTTTGCCACGGGTTTTGGCCGGGTCTGCTGCAGGCCCGATCAGCACAAAATCGTTGTACATGACGGGGTAGCGTTTGACGGCAAACTCATCGGCCACAATTTTTTCTTCAGCCGCCTGGTCGTGCACAAACAGCACATCGGCATCGCCCCGGCGCCCCATGTCCAGCGCCTGGCCGGTACCGAGCGCCACCACCTTCACGTCCAGCCCACTGGCCTTTTTGAACTCTGGCAACAAATGCGAAAACAGGCCTGATTGCTCGGTCGAGGTGGTGGACGCCATCACGATGGATTGCGCATGCGAGGCGAGAGATGCTATACAAATAATAGCTACTCCCGCAAGCTGAACAATGGCTACAGCCCTAAAAGGCATAAAAATCTTCACACTGACTCTCCTTTGACAAACAAATAGGCTGCGGGGTATCTGTTTTGCAACAAAGGCCCGCTGAAAAAATCGGCCACTGGCAAATCGGCCAACACACGGCCATGCTCCAAATAAATGACCCGGCTGGCCAATCGCTTCACCTGACCCAGGTTATGGCTTGAAAACACCAGCGTCATGTCGGAGCGACCGGCGGAAAACTCATCAATCAATGCCTCCACTTCACGCTTGGCGTGGGGGTCCAGGCTGGCCGTCGGTTCGTCCAACAGGAGCATGTGCGGGCTCAGCGCCCAGGCCCGCGCCAAGGCCACACGCTGCTGCTGGCCGCCCGAAAGCTGACGCGCGCTGCGCCAGCACAGTTCTGTCAGTCCAACCCGGGCCAAAGCAGCCAGGGCCAGCCTCTTCGCCTCGCCCCAGGGGGTTCCGCGCAGCCACAAGCCGAGGGCAATATTGCCTTGTACTGAGAGACGCAGGAGATACGGACGCTGAAAGAGCATGGCCTGGCGCACGGACGGATCCCGTTCCACCTCGCCCGCCGTAGGGGAAGCCAGCCCATGCAACAGACGCAACAAGGTACTCTTGCCACAGCCATTGGCCCCCACCAGGGCCACCCGTTCACCCGGATGAATGCTCAGCGAAACATCGGACAGTGCCCGTACGGCGGTCGCCGGACGCCCAAAATGCACATTGGCCGACGTCAGGCGAATGACGGGCCTCACGGGGTCACCCCCAACGCGGGCAAGGCCCGTACCGGGTCAGGCTCCCGCGTCGCCTGCGCGCCGTCGACCAACTCCGAGCGCTCGCGCCAGCGCCGCACCAGCGCAATCAGAACATTGAGCATCAGCACCACAGCCAGCAGGATCAAGCCCAGGCCCAAGGCAAGTGGCAAGTCGCCCTTGCTGGTTTCCAGCGCAATGGCGGTGGTCATCACGCGGGTGAAGCCATCGATATTGCCGCCCACGATCATCACCGCGCCCACTTCGGAAATCGCGCGCCCAAAGGACGCAATCACCACCGTGAGCAAGGCATAGCGCTCATCCCATGCGAGCAGCAGGCTGCGCAGAAAGGGCCTCGCTCCCAGCGATTGCAATTGTTCACCATGGGTATTTTCAGCATCTTCAACCGCCTGGCGCGTCAGGGCCGTGACCACGGGCAGCACCAGCAAGGCCTGCGCCAGCACCATCGCCTTGAATGAAAAAAGCCAGCCCAGATAACCCAGCGGCCCGGAGCGGGACAACAACAGGTAAACCAGCAGGCCCACCACCACCGAGGGCACGGCCAGAAACGTATTGAGCAACGTAAGCACCACCGTGCGACCAGCAAAGCGCACCACACCCAGCCAGGCCCCCATACCCAGCCCCACCACGCAGGCGATGGCACAGGCCAAAGCGCTGACCGACAGCGAGCGCCCGACGATCGACATCAGGCCGGGATCCAAAGACCCGATGAGTTGCAGCGCCGTACTCGCGCTGCTGGTGATGGTTGTCATGTCCGAATGCCTTGCTGAACTTGTCGCCACGCCCTGGCGCGATGGCGTCGTCCGATTGCGGTATCGTAGCTTTCGATTTAATTACCTGCGATATGAACCGCCGTGCATAGGCTCCAACTCCACTACACCCTCTCTCGCGACATCAGTCCCGCGCTGGTGCGCAACCCCTTGATCGATCTGCTGCAGGCGGTCTCGGCCCATGGATCCATTTCGGCGGGCGCCCGCGCACTCAACCTGTCGTACCGCCACGTCTGGGGGGAGCTCAAGCGCTGGGAAAAAGAACTGGGCAACGAACTCGTGGTGTGGGAAAAAGGCCAATCAGCGCGCCTGACCGAATTCGGCGCCAAGCTGATGTGGGCCGAGCGCCAGGCCCAGGCCCGCCTGGCCCCCCAAATAGAAGCCCTGCGCGCCGAACTTGAACGAACATTCGCCGTGGCCTTTGACGACTCCAGCCACGTCGTCACGCTGTACGCAAGCCACGATGACGCCCTGAGCGCCTTGCGCGAACATGCCCTGATGCAGGGCCCTCGCCAGGGCCGCGGCCAGTTGCATCTGGACATCCGTTTTACCGGGAGCGTGGACGCCATTCGCGCCCTCAACGAAGGCCGCTGCGTCATGGCGGGCTTTCACACCTTGCACAACACAGGCAGCAAAACGCTGACCGAGCGCACCTACAAACCGCTGCTGCAGCCTGGCCAGCACAAGATCATCGGGTTTGCCCAGCGCACGCAGGGACTGATGGTGGCGAAGGGAAACCCGCTGGGTCTGCAATCACTGCAAGACATCGCTCGCCAGCGCGCCCGTTTTTCCAATCGCGCCTTGGGGGCAGGCACGCGCGTGATTCTGGAAGAGTTGATGGTGCAAGCCCATTTGGCTGCCATTGACATCCATGGGTATGAGCACACGGAGCCCTCGCATGCCGCCATTGCCAATGCCGTGGCATCAGGTCAGGCCGATGCAGGGCTGGGTATTGAAGTAGCCGCCCGTCGCGCCGGCCTTGACTTTGTGCCATTGGCCGATGAGCGTTACCACCTCGTCTGCCTCAAGTCGGCGCTGGTGCAACCCTGCATTCAGGCCCTTTTGACGCTGCTGAAAACGACCGAGTGGCAGCAGGAAATCGCCAGGATTCCGGGCCATGTTGCCCTGCAAAGCGGAGAGGTTTTGTCTATGCGCCGGGTGCTGCCGTGGTGGGACTACCGACAGCAAAAAGCACATGCACACGACGAGGTCTAGCGTACTGATCTTTACCTCAATTTTGCGACACGAACCTATGAAATGACATGCCTATTGCAGGCCGCGTCATTTGTTGAGGACTGTGACAGTGTGTCTCCTTTTGGAGCAATGCCAAGTCGGCGCCTGGCGGTGTCATGCATGACAAAAGTTGTTTGAAATCAAGCGACTTACGCCTTTGCCGTGTGTTGGCACGAGACTTGATATAGAGATTGGCCCGCAAGGGAAAACTTTGAAAAATTATCAACAACGAGGACACACAATGATCTACGCAGCTCCCGGTACCGCCGGCGCAAAAATCGCATTCAAAGCTCGCTACGACAACTTCATCGGCGGCAAATTCGTTGCTCCGCTCAAAGGTGAATATTTCGACGTCATCACCCCCGTTTCTGGCAAGGTCTACACCCAGGCAGCACGCTCCACCGCCGAAGACATTGACCTCGCACTCGACGCGGCCCATGCAGCGGCCGACCAATGGGGCCGTACCTCCCCCACCGAGCGCTCCAACATTCTGCTCAAGATCGCCGACCGTATTGAGGCCAACCTCGAACTTCTGGCTTACGCAGAAACCATCGACAACGGCAAACCCATTCGCGAAACGTTGAACGCCGACATTCCTTTGTCGGTCGACCACTTCCGCTATTTCGCAGGCTGCGTGCGCGCACAAGAAGGCGGCTTGAGCGACCTCGATGGCGACACCGTGGCTTACCACTTTCAGGAACCCCTGGGCGTGGTCGGTCAGATCATTCCCTGGAACTTCCCCATCCTCATGGCCGCCTGGAAACTGGCGCCTGCCATTGGTGCGGGCAACTGCGTGGTATTGAAGCCTGCCGAGTCAACCCCGATCAGCTTGCTGGTCCTGGCCGAACTCATTGCCGACTTGCTGCCACCGGGTGTCCTCAATATCGTCAACGGTTATGGGCGCGAAGCCGGCATGCCTCTGGCCACCAGCCGCCGCATTGCCAAGATCGCGTTCACCGGTTCCACCACCACAGGCCGTGTGATCGCCCAGGCCGCTGCCAACAACCTGATTCCTGCCACGCTGGAACTCGGTGGCAAATCACCCAACATCTTTTTTGCCGATGTGATGGACAAGGACGACGGCTTCCTGGACAAAGCGATTGAAGGCATGGTGCTGTTTGCCTTCAACCAGGGCGAGGTCTGCACCTGCCCGTCACGTGCGTTGATTCAAGAGTCGATCTATGACAAGTTCATGGAACGCGTCCTCAAACGTGTTGCGGCCATCAAGCAGGGCAACCCCTTGGACACCGACACCATGATGGGTGCACAAGCCTCCAAAGAGCAAATGACCAAGATCATGTCCTACCTGGACCTGGGCAAGCAGGAAGGCGCTGAGCTGCTGATCGGTGGCGGCCAGGCTCACCTGGGTGGTGACCTGGAGGGTGGCTACTACGTGCAGCCCACCCTATTCAAGGGGCACAACAAGATGCGCATTTTCCAGGAAGAAATCTTTGGACCCGTGCTGGCCGTCACCACGTTCAAGGACGAGGCCGAAGCGCTTGAAATCGCCAATGACACCTTGTACGGATTGGGTGCCGGCGTGTGGAGCCGCAACGGCAATGTGGCTTACCGCATGGGCCGTGCCATCAAGGCAGGCCGTGTGTGGACCAACTGCTACCACGCCTACCCGGCACACGCAGCCTTTGGTGGCTACAAGGAATCAGGCGTGGGCCGCGAAAACCACAAGATGATGCTCAACCACTACCAGCAGACCAAGAACTTGTTGGTCAGCTACAGCGAGCAAAAACTCGGCTTTTTCTGATCACGGGCCACGCAACGGTTCAATCCCAAAGGGGGCGGGCAACCGCCCCCCTTTTTACATGGAGATTCACATGGTTGAAAAAGTCATTGCGACCGACGCGGCACTCGAACTGGTCGAGTTTCTCAAGACAAAACATGGCAACCTCATGTTCCATCAATCGGGCGGCTGCTGCGACAACAGCGCGGCCAATTGCTACCTGCCCGGCGAAATCACCATGGGTGCCGGTGATGTGTACCTGGGGGACATCGGCGGATGCCCTTTCTACATCGGAAAATCGCAATATGAGTACTGGAAGCACACGCAATTGATCATCGACGTGATCGACGGCCACGGCGGCACGTTCTCGCTTGAAGGACCGGAAGGCAAAGCCTTTCACACCCGCTCACGGGTGTTCAGCGATTCAGAACTGGCCGAAGTTTTGGCAGAAGACGCGAACCGGGGTAGCTAGAGCGCACAAGACCGAAAGCCGGTAAAGATATCGTTGCGCCCAGGCGCATAGAAATTGCGGTATTTCGGGTGCTTCATGCGGGCGCGCGTCGCAAAAGAGGCGCCCCGCAACACCTTGTGGGTGTCAAACCAGGGCTCGGAATAGTCGCGGTAGGGGTCCGCAGAAAACCCGGGGTAGCCCCGGAAAGTGGTCCCAGTCCACTCCCAGACCTCACCCCATCGAAAGCCACGCCGCCCTGCGGTGTGCGCAGCCACCTCCCACTCCACCTCGGCGGGCAGGCGTCGCCCCGCCCATCGGCACCAGGCATCAGCTTCCCACCAGCTCACATGCATCACGGGCTGGCCGCCCTGCATGCGCCTGAGCGTTCCGAAACGGGTTTGCATCACCGCACCACTGGCCACACCAATCTGGTCCACGTAGCGAGGCGCCCGGTGTTCGCCAGCGGAAGCCTTGCCCTGAACCCACTGCCAACCCTGGGGGTGCCACAATTCGGGGCGATCATAGCCACCATCATCCACAAACTCCACGAATTGCGCCCAGGTCACCACCTGCGCATCAATCTCAAACTCAGGCACCGGGACCTCGTGGGCTGGACACTCGTTGTCGAATGCGAAACCAGGGTCCACATCCCGGCCAAGTTGCCAGCGCGTGGCGGGCACCAGCAAGGGCTCCCGCGCCGGGCCCGGGCCCGGCATGTTCAAGCCCAAGGGCAAGTCCAGCGTCTGTGCTGAGTAAATCAGGGCCTCGGCATGCATGTCTTCATGAAACAGCGCCAGCCGGTAGAAGTACAGCGCATTGTCCTCGTCCGGGGCTTTTTCCAGAAGGTCCAGCGTGGATTCAAGCGTGTCCAGCAGATAGGATTTAAGGCCGGACAAATCCGGCAAATCAAGTGTCCATCGTCTGTCGTGCGGTACCTGCGATGAGTTCCACCATCGGTCAGCGTGCGGCTCGATGGAGGCCAATCGGGGTCCGGAAGGGTCGCAGTGCCGCCCCAGATGGCGCTGAAGATTGCGGCCTAGCCACCACTCCTGAAACCAGCCGATGTGCCCAAGCTCCCACAAGGGTGGGTTGAGTTCAGCCAGACAAGGCACCGTCAGACGTGGAGACCCCAATGCGGCTTCATACTGCCCGATCAAATGCAAGGTGTGATTGCGTGCGTCCATGAGGGCCAGCGAAAGCAAGTCGCCGCTGGCGTGTCGCATGGCTGGTGAATCTATATTTGATACCAGGGATACAGGAAAAGTAGACACAAAAAGATAGGGGATTAACGCAACACAAGCACAGGAATACTTGTGTGAGCTAACACCCGCTGAGTCTGACTGCCCACCAAAAGGCGCTCCAAGGCTCCAGCCCCGTGAGAACCCATGATGATCAAGTCGGCTTCCGATTTTTCAGCGGCCTCCAAAATGCTCTGGTAAACACTGCGGTCCTGCAATATTAAATGCTTGGCCTGGATAGCGTATTTCGTTAAAACGGCTTGCGCTGCGGCCAGCCAATGGAGTGCCGCATCCCGAGCTGCCTGATGCATGGGGTTATCCTCTGCACGATAGCTTCTACCCATCATGCCTACCGGGTATTGTTCAATAGCCGTCATCAAAGTGACGTCAGCACCTAAGGCGCGCGCCAGCTCTGCGCCTTTCTCAACAGCACGCATGGAGGAGTCTGAACCGTCGGTGGGTAAGAGAATGTGTTTAAACATGGTGGGGCTCAAAGTTCTTTCTAAGTTGAGCCATCTTATCCTTGGGACAGATCACCTTGAGCAAAACCAAGGGTAAACACTGAGATCAAGCGTCAGGTTTTCAACAGGGCTTTCAGGCACCATCCACGCGTTGACCGTGACGATGAAGCATCGTGCGGCTATTTATAAATGACTATTGGAGAATAACTGTGGCAGCCTTATTGAAATTCGCGCTCGGCATGGACTGGATCAGCGAAAAATTTGGCGTATTGGCGTCATGGACTGTACTTTTCGCAGCCCTGATCAGCGCGGCAAACGCCTTTGTGAGGTACGGGTTTGACTGGAGTTCTAACTCCTTCATCGAAATTCAGTGGTACCTGTTTGCCTACATGGTGATGGTAGGTGCGCCGATTGTGCTCAAACTCAATGAGCATGTCCGCGTGGACCTGATTTACGGCAAGCTGAAGGGCAACCGGCCTGTGTATGTTGACTTGTTTGGGCTCGTCGTTTTCTTGCTGCCCGTAGTCACCCTTCTGCTCTACCTGTCTTGGTCATATTTCATGAATGCCCTGATGTCGGGCGAAATGTCGCAAAATGCGGGCGGGCTGATCCGGTGGCCTGCAGTGATGGCACTGCCTCTGGGATTCGCGATGATGCTGATGCAAGGGCTGGCTGAAATTATCAAGCGCATTGCGTACCTCCAAGGCCATTTCCAGATGGACACACATTACGAAAAGCCCCTGCAGTAAGGTCTTTTTTTCGCCACCTGGTCGTCTTACGCCAGCAGCGCGTCAAGCCCACTCCCCCGATTTGAGATTCAGGAACTAGATATGCAAATGGAAAATTTCCCACCCGTCATGTTTGCGGGCTTGGTGGTCATCATGTTGATCGGCTTTCCGGTCGCCTTTTCGCTGGCGGCACTGGGCCTGGCCAGTGGCTTTTACGCGATACAAATGGGTTGGTTTCCGGCCGCATTCATGGGCAACCTGCCGATTTCAATCTTCTCAATATTGAACAATGAGTTGCTGCTGGCGATTCCCTTCTTCACGTTCATGGGAACGATTCTGGAGAAATGCGGATTGGCTGAGGATATGCTGGACTCCATGGGCCAGCTTTTTGGCCCCAAACGCGGCGGTATTGGCTATTCAGTCATCATCGTCGGCTTCATTCTGGGCGCAATTACAGGCACAGTAGCGGGACAGGTGATCGCTATGGCGCTGATCTCACTTCCGGTCATGATGAAGTACAACTACAACATGCGTTATGCCACCGGGGTGTTGGCTGCATCGGGCACCATCACCCAACTGGTCCCGCCGTCACTGGTTCTGGTGGTACTGGCTGACCAGTTAGGTCGTCCAGTGGGCGATATGTACAAGGGGGCATGGGGGCCATCGTTGCTGCAGGTAGGCATGTTTGCACTGTACACATTCATGCTGACCAGAATCAAGCCGACCTATCTGCCGGCGATTCCCGTCACAGAGCGAACGCTGAATGGCTGGGCACTCTGGAGGAAATGTTTGCGCGGCATCGTGCCCTCGGCCGTTCTGATTTTTACGGTGCTCGGCTCCATGGGTGGATTGCCGCTTCAGGAAACCGCCATTGCAACGCCGACAGAAGCGGGCGCCATGGGTGTCGTGGGCGCATTGATTCTGGCTGCAATGTCAAAACGACTGACCAAAGCCTTAATCTGGGAGGCAATGTCCGGCACCATGCGGCTGACCGCCATGGTCGTTTTCATATTGATTGGCTCAAGGGTGTTCAGTCAGGTTTTTCAAGGGGTGGATGGCGCCAAGTGGGTCGAGCACTTGCTTACAGGTCTGCCAGGTGGCCAAATCGGCTTCCTGATCGTTGTCAACGTTTTTGTCTTCTTTCTGGCCTTCTTCCTCGACTTCTTTGAAATTGCCTTCATCATCGTACCCATGCTTGCCCCGGTGGCAGACAAGATGGGCATTGACCTGATCTGGTTTGGAGTGCTGCTATGTGTCAACCTGCAGACCAGTTTTATGCACCCGCCGTTTGGCTTTGCATTGTTTTACCTGCGTGGTATTGCAGACACTCTTTTCAAAGACAAACGCATTCCCGTACCCGTCAAATCGAACGATATTTACATGGGCGCCATTCCTTGGGTCATCATGCAAATCATCTTGGTTTTCGTGGTGATCTTCGTGCCACAGTCCGTCACCATGTTTCTCGATAAGGACGTTGTCGTTGACATTGACAAGGTCACGATTGAAATGCCTGCTGATGAACCTGTGCAAGGCGCAGCAATGAAATCAGGTGAATTACAACCGTCAGCAGAAGGTACGCCAGAGGATGCTGAGGCTGCTGAAAAAGAAGCTGAAAAAACAGCGGCTGATGAGCAGAAAAAGATCGATGATCTCTTCAAAAAATAAGTGCATTTGACTGTGAACGATTCACCGAAATTCATGTTCAACCCGTCAGGCGGGCGCCTTGTATGCAGCGCGTTTTCAACGCCTTTCAAGGTCATTGCAGTGCTCCTTGTGACACTGGCTGCAGGCTGGACCTGGCAGATGTGGGCTGATGGGATATTGGTACTCACGCTGCAGTCCAGTGGGTGGCTACTGGCGGCCCTGGGCATGATGGTCTTTACAGAATGGCATATCCTGCGCGGCACAACTTCGCTGGACAGCACAGCATTGCAACAGAGCTGGATCTGGGACAAGCACGTCAAATTGAACGACTTGGCCTACACCAAACTCATTCGTCTCCGGGGATTGGACTGGTTGATTGCGCCCCGGCTTTACACCAAGACTTTTTCAGGAAAACTGGCGGTTTTCTATGCTGCGGCACCGACCATGCTGGCTGAATTTCAACGGCTTGAAAGTGAACTAAAAGCGCTGCGCAATCAGCGTTAAGCGAGATTGCTGAAACCTGGTAACCGGAAATACAGGCATAAAAAAACCGCGCTAAGCGCGGTTTTTTTATTGACCTGGCTGATTACAGTTTTTGTGCCTGCATGAAACTGTCGAACTTGGCCTCAGTAAAGCGGAACCATAAGTTGGAGTCAGCACGGAACTTGGAATAATCCGTGTAGATTTTCTTCCAATCCTGGTTCGTTGAAGACAACTCGTCATAGAGAGCCATGGCTTCCTTGAAGGCAAGCGTCATCACATCATTCGGGAAAGGCCGCAACTTGGTACCAGAGCCAACCAATTGCTTGAGCGCTGCCGGATTTTTGGCATCGTACTTGGCTTGCATATCAAGGTGGGCATAAGCAGCAGCGTTTTCTACGATAGCCTTGTTCTCGGATGACAAGGCATCAAACGCCTTCTGGTTGATCATCAAATCCAACTGGGGACCACCTTCCCACCATCCAGGGTAATAGTAGAAGGGCGCAACTTTGTTGAATCCGAGTTTCTGATCGTCATAGGGGCCAATCCACTCGGCAGCATCAATGGTTCCTTTTTCCAGTGCGGTATAGATTTCACCGCCAGGAATATTTTGAGGAATGACGCCCATGCGCTCCATCACTTTTCCAGGGAATCCACCGGTGCGGAACTTCAAGCCTTTGAGGTCTTTCACAGACTTGATTTCCTTGCGATACCAACCACCCATCTGGGCACCCGTGTTACCCATCGGGAAACTGGTCATGCTGTATTTGGCATAGAACTCGCGCATGAGCTTCAGGCCGTTGCCCTGGTACATCCAGGCCGTCATTTGACGGCTGTTCAGGCCAAAAGGTATGGCACAACCCAGAGCAAAGGCCTCATTTTTTCCAAAGAAATAGTAAGGCGCGGTGTGCGCGCACTCCACGGAGCCTTGTTGCACAGCATCGACAACTCCAAAAGGAGGCGTAATCTCACCACCTGCGTGGACAGAGATTTCAAACTTGCCCCCTGACATATCCTTGACATGCTTGGCGAAGGTTTCAGCTGCACCAAAGATGGTGTCCAACGCCTTGGGGAAACTTGACGACAGACGCCAGCGAACTGCAGCCTGCGCATGCACTGCAGGCGCAGCGCCAACAGCCAGCACGCCAGCGATACCAGCGTTTTTAATTACGGAACGACGATCCATCGAGATCACTCCTTGAGAGTTGTTAAATGCTTGTCTCATCTTGCGATCAAGCAAGACAAGGCCTGGTGAAAATCACAACAGATTGTAGAAACCTGCACGACCGTCATCGTTGGGGGTTTTCCCTTGCGGGGCTGACGGGATGCTGTCGAGTTCAGGCCACAGCCTTCAGCACGGGACGGCCAGGCTCCATCAAGGAGGCGAATCGCTGGGCGATAGAAGCCTGAATGCCTGCAGCATCCAGCCCCTGCAAGGCCAGCAAATGGGTCACGTCGCCATGCTCAATGAACTCATCGCGCAATCCCAACTGCAGCAATGGTTTGGCAAGGCCAGCGGCACTCAGAGCCTCCAGAACAGCGCTGCCCGCGCCGCCCATGATGGCGCCCTCTTCCACGGTCACCAGCGCGTCATGTTCGGCCGCTACCTGGAGCAGCAGCGCGACATCCAGCGGCTTGGCCCATCGCATGTTGACCACGGTGGCATTGAGTGCCTTGGCCGCCTCCAGAGCCGGGTACAAGAGCGAACCAAAAGCCAGAATCGCGACGCCTTTTCCGGCCAGTTTGACTTCCCCTTTGCCAAACGGCAAAGCGGCCAGGCTGGTCTGCACGGCCACGCCAGCACCCGCACCGCGCGGATAGCGCACCGCCACGGGATGATCCTGCTCAAACGCGCACGACAGCAGCTGGCGGCATTCATTTTCGTCCGACGGACAGGCCACACTCATGTTGGGGATGCAGCGCAGGAACGCAATGTCGTAGGCGCCTGCATGCGTGGCACCATCAGCACCCACCAGACCAGCCCGGTCCAGGGCAAAGACCACCGGCAGGTTTTGAATCGCCACATCGTGAATCAACTGGTCATACGCACGCTGCAAGAACGTGGAGTAAATGGCCACCACCGGTTTCAGCCCCTCGCACGCCAAGCCTGCGGCAAAGGTAACCGCATGCTGCTCGGCGATGCCGACATCGAAGTAACGTGCGGGAAAACGCTTCTCGAACTCCACCATGCCAGAACCCTCACGCATGGCTGGCGTAATGCCCACCAACCGAGGGTCATGAGCCGCCATGTCACACAGCCACTGGCCAAACACCTGGGTGAAAGTCAATTTGCCAGGCGTGCTGGGCTTTTGCAGACCCACCGCAGGATCAAACTTGCCGGGACCGTGGTAGGCCACAGGATCTGCCTCGGCCAGTTTGTAACCTTGCCCCTTTTTCGTCACCACGTGCAGAAACTGCGGGCCCTTGAGATGCTTGATGTTTTCCAGCGTGGGAATCAGCGAATCCAGGTCATGGCCGTCAATGGGCCCGATGTAGTTAAAACCGAATTTCTCGAACAACGTGGCAGGGACCACCATGCCTTTGGCGTGCTCTTCAATTCGCTTGGCCAACTCGAACAGGGGCGGTGCGCCTTTGAGCACCGTCTTGCCCGCATTCTTGGCAGCAGCATAAAACTGCCCGCTCATGAGCTTGGCCAGGTAGCGGTTCAGCGCGCCCACGGGCGGGCTGATGCTCATGTCGTTGTCGTTGAGGATGACCAGCAAATTGCAGTCGGCCACGCCCGCGTTGTTGAGCGCCTCAAAGGCCATGCCGGCCGTCAAGGCACCGTCGCCAATGATGGCGATGGAGTGCCGGTCTTCGCCTTTGATTTTGGCGGCCAGCGCCATTCCCAGTGCAGCAGAAATGGAGGTGCTCGAATGCGCCGTGCCAAAGTCATCGTATTCGCTCTCCGCGCGCTGGGGAAACCCGCTCAGCCCCCCCAGTTGACGCAAGGAGTCCATGCGATCGCGCCGCCCGGTGAGTATCTTGTGGGGATAGGTCTGGTGACCCACGTCCCACACCAGGCGATCTTCGGGCGTGTTGTAAACGTAATGCAACGCAACAGTCAGCTCGACCGTTCCCAGGTTGGAACTCAAGTGACCACCGGTTTTCGAAACGCTATGGAGCACATAGGCGCGCAATTCAGCAGCCAGCACGTCCAATTGACCACGCTCCAATCGGCGCAAGTCGGCGGGGTCATTGATGGTTTGCAGCAATGGATACAGTTTATTCGACATATGCTATCTTTTTTATAGCTACTGGCGCACTATTCACGGGCGCTAGCAGCCTATTTCCCTAATATTCATCAACAAACCTCAAAGCGGTCAGCTGACGCGGTTGACCACCATCTCGGCCAGCCCCTGCAGCGCCTGCGTCTGGACCAAGCCACTATGGGCCAGCGCTTGCAGCGCTTGATCCAATAATTCCTGCGCGTAAAGGCGCGAACGCTCCAACCCGAGCAAAGCCACATAAGTGGGCTTGTCCTGATCGGCGTCCTTGCCCGCTGTTTTACCCAAGGTCGCAGAGTCAGCAGTGACGTCCAGAATGTCATCGACCACCTGAAACGCCAAACCAACCACCGCGCCATAACGATACAAGGCCGCACGTGCGGTCTCTGACGCATCCCCACAAGCAGCACCCATCATCACGCTGGCCTGCAGCAGCGCACCCGTCTTGAGGCGATGCATCTGGCGCAACTGGTCTTCGGTCAACGCAAGGCCCACACTGGCCAGATCAATGGCCTGGCCCCCGGCCATGCCAACGCTGCCTGCAGCCCGAGCCAGCAAACGACACAGACGGGCTTGCCGGTCTGCCGGCATCACAGCAATTTCAGGTGTCAACAACTCAAACGCCAAGGCCTGCAGGGCATCGCCCGTGAGCAAGGCACTGGCTTCACCATATTTCACGTGCACCGTGGGTTTGCCGCGGCGCAACACATCGTTGTCCATGCAGGGCATGTCGTCATGCACCAGCGAATAGGCATGAATCAACTCCACCGCACATGCGGCGCGCAATGCGGTCTCATTGTCCTGAACTCCGGGCGCCATGGCATCGTCACCAACGGCCTCCCAGGCAGCCATCACCAGCAAAGGACGCAGCCGCTTGCCACCGTCAAGTACAGCGTAACGCATGGCATCGACCAGCCCGGCTGGCGCCCCATGGTCGAGACCATAGGGCGCATCGGTTGTGACCCAGCGATCCAAGGCCCGCTCGACACGTTGAAGATGCACCGCGCTCCAGGCAGTCAGATCCATCGTGGCGGATGGATTCACTCGGGCGTCCATGTTTTGAGTGCTCCCTGGTCAAGAACTTTGACTTGTTCTTCGACCGCTTCAAGGCGATCACGACAAAACTTGAGCAACTCAGCGCCACGTTGGTACTGGGTCAGCAGTTGCGCCAGCGGCATGTCACCGGACTCAAGCCGGGCAACCAGTTGCTCAAGCTCCTCCTGAGCGGCTTCAAAACTGACCGGGGCGGTTGAAACAGGACGGGGGGCAGAAGCCATAGGGCGGATGTGGGGTTGGATCAAAAAAAGATCCTATTTTAGGCGCTGGGGTACAGCGAGACCAAAACAGCGGGTAAACCCACCCTGTTACCCCTCAAATTCATATGAATGAATCACAAAATTTCTTGAAACACAGGAGGACAGTTGTTCAATCAGGGGGCTTGCAAAAGCTGAACAAACTCAACTGTGACGGAAAAAATACACGCAGGGCATACAATAGCTGTCCCGGCAGCTCTCAAGGTAGCTGCCCTTCAAGCCCCTCTCTGAGGGGTTTTTTGCATCCTAGAAGGACCGAGTTGTGCAAAAATTGTGCAAAAACAGCAGCAATGAGATTCGCGAGAAGAGCGCAAACGTAGTACCCATGCGGCTTCCAAGTGTTGCTTCAAAAGGCCCCTCCCAACTGCCCGTTTCAAGCTATTTCGACGAAGCGCTTTACCAGCGTGAACTCAAGGAAATTTTTCAGCGGGGACCACGTTATGTGGGACACGCCCTGAGTGTGCCCAACGTGGGCGACTATGCCACCTTGGCGCAAGAGGCCCAGGGACGCGCTCTTGTGCGCACGCCAGGAGGTATTGAACTCATCTCCAACGTCTGTCGCCATCGCCAGGCGCTGATGCTGCAGGGCCGCGGCTCCATTCAGAATACCCAGCCCGGCACGGCCGCGGGCAACATCGTGTGCCCCCTTCATCGCTGGACCTACAGTGGTGGTGGCGCGCAGCCCGCAGGCACGCTTCTGGGCGCACCCCATTTCCCGCAAGACCCCTGCCTTAACCTGAATAATTATCCCTTGCGCGAATGGAATGGCCTGCTGTTTGAGGACAACGGCCGCGACATCCACGCCGATCTGGCGGGCATGGGGCCACGCGCTGACCTGGACTTCAACGGCTTCGTACTCGACAAGGTCGAAATGCATGAATGCAACTACAACTGGAAAACCTTCATCGAGGTTTATCTGGAGGACTACCACGTGGGGCCCTTTCATCCCGGTCTGGGCGGATTTGTGAGTTGCGACGACCTGCAATGGGAGTTCAAGGAGAATTATTCCGTCCAGACCGTTGGCGTGGCACCGCAAACCAGGCAGGCAGGCACGCCCACTTACCAACGCTGGCAAGACGCACTCAACGCTTACCGCCAGGGCGAGGCCCCAAAATATGGCGCCATCTGGCTCACCTACTACCCACACATCATGGTGGAGTGGTATCCCCATGTGCTGACCGTCTCCACCCTGCATCCCATGGGGGTGAACAAGACCATGAACATGGTTGAGTTCTATTACCCGGAAGAAATCCAGGCCTTCGAGCGCGAGTTTGTTGAAGCGCAGCAGGCGGCTTACATGGAAACCTGCCTGGAAGACGACGAAATCGGCGAACGCATGGATGCGGGTCGCAAGGCGCTGTTGATGCGCGGCGACAACGAAGTGGGGCCTTATCAGAGCCCCATGGAAGACGGCATGCAGCACTTTCACGACTGGTATCGCCGCCAGATTCAGCTGTGACACGGGGCTGACCCTCATGCAAGCACTGTGGATGGTTCTGGCCTCCTTCTTTTTTGCCACCATGGGTGTAGGCATCAAGGTGGCGTCGGCCAGCTTCAGCACCTCGGAACTGGTTTTTTACCGCGGCGTGGTAAGCGTGATTTTCATGGGGCTGGTCATGCATGCCCGCGGCACGCCCCTGCGCACCCCGGTGCCCATGATGCATGCCTGGCGCAGCGCCATTGGTGTGCTGTCGCTGGGCTCCTGGTTTTACGCCATCGCCCATTTGCCTCTGGCCACAGCCATGACCCTGAACTACATGAGCGGCGTGTGGGTGGCAGCGTTCATCGTCGGCGGTGCCGTCCTGTACGGCCAGGCACAACGTCAGGGTCCGTTGATGGCCACGGTGCTGGCCGGTTTTGTCGGCGTAGTCATGATGCTGCGCCCCACCCTGGACCAAAACCAGCTCTTTGCCGGCCTCATTGGCCTGCTGTCGGGGCTGGGGGCTGCGCTGGCTTATATGCAGGTGACCGCCCTGGGGAAAATCGGCGAGCCTGAAGGTCGCACGGTGTTTTACTTCTCGGTCGGCTCTGCCGTGGCGGGCAGCCTGGGCATTGCTTTCACCGGACTGACCCCCTGGTCATCGGTGAGCTGGCAAGCCACGGCCTGGTTGGTGCCCATTGGCGTGCTGGCGTCACTGGGCCAATGGTCCATGACCCGCGCTTACAGCCGGGGCTCCACCCTGCTGGTGGCCAACCTGCAATATTCAGGCATTGTCTTTGCCGCCATCTACAGCCTGGTGTTGTTCGGCGACCAGATTCCCCTTCTGGGCTGGGCCGGCATGGGCGTGATTGTGCTCAGCGGATTGGCTGCCACGGTCTTGCGTACCCGAACCCTGCCCGACACCCCGGCTGAAGAACACTGAGTCCGACCCTTGTTGAAGGAAACCCCTCCCATGTACACGACCCTGATTTCCGCAGCGCAGCTGCAATCCCTGCAAACCAGCAAACAACCCTGCATAGTGTTTGACTGCAGTTTCGAGTTGATGGAGCCTGGCGCCGGTGACCGCCAGTATGAGCAGGCGCATATTCCTGACGCCGTGCGGGCCGATCTGGACCGGCACCTGAGTGCGTCCAAAACAGCCACGGACGCGGCGTCAGGTGGACGCCACCCTCTGCCCTCGCGCGAGACCTTGGCGGCCTGGCTGGGCAGCGTGGGTTTTGCCAATAACATGCAGGCCGTGGTCTATGACCGCCAGGGCGCCAACTACTGCGGCCGCCTGTGGTGGATGCTCAAATGGGCAGGCCATGAGGCGGTGGCCGTCCTCGATGGTGGCTGGCAGGCATGGCAGGCCACCGGAGGCGCGGTAGCCACCGGAGGCGCGGTAGCCACCGGAGAAAATCCTCAAAATTTCGTATCAAACTACCTTCTGGCGCCCGCCAGAGCTACGCTGACAGCTACTGAAAAAATAGCAAAAAACCTGGGGCATCCCACGCAGTCCCTCATCGACGCCCGTGGCACACCGCGTTTTCGTGGCGAGGTCGAACCGTTGGATCCGGTGGCAGGTCATATCCCGGGTGCACTCAACCGCCCGTTCAACCAGAACCTGGGGGCCGACGGCAAATTCAAGCCTGCCAGCCAGCTCCAAGCCGAATTTGAGACCCTGCTGGGCGGACGAGACCCCGCCACGGTGGTGCACCATTGCGGCAGCGGCGTGAGCGCCGTACCCAACCTCATTGCCATGGAGGTGGCTGGCTTGGGGCGCACGGCTCTGTATGCGGGCAGCTGGAGCGAGTGGTGCAGCGACCCGGCACGCCCCATGGCCCAGGGATAGGTAACCGGGCGGCGGCCGGACACGTCGCTCCTGACGTTTGTCCCACACCCACTTTTTAAAGTGGCATGATGCAAAAACCTGACTGGCCGGATAATTCAACTGTCAATGAGCACCTCACGAAACGCCGAAAAACCTCTCTGGCTGCTTCTGCTGGCCGTCTTGGCGTTCGCGCTGGGCGCTGCGGCGTGGTGGTGGGCTACCCATTTGGGAAGCTCGAAATCCATGGCAGGACCAGCCATGCTGGGGCTGGCTGGCACAGCCTGTGCCTTGGGTGCGGCACTGTTGTTGTGGTTTGGTAAAAGCCCGGCCCGTGACGCCTCCCGAACATCAAAGCGTCAAGCGCGTGGCACCTTGACGGCGAACGAACACCCCCCTAAACCCGAGATGCTGCAAGCCCACCAATTGCTGGCGTCCACGCTGGAGACCATGGATGTGGGTCTGGAAATTTGGGACGCACAAGACCGGCTGGTCATGTACAACAACAAAATCAACCGGTTGCACAGCGGTTTTCCCCACACACCGGAGCACATCGGTCAAACCTTTGAGTCCCTGATGCGGGCCAGCCTGAACCAACACCTGATCACCGCGGCGATCGGGCATGAAGACGCCTGGTTGGCCCAGCGTCTGACCACACGTGGCATGCACAAAGAGCCCCTGTTGCAGGAAATTGCAGGCAACCAGTGGATCAATACCTACGAGACGCGTACCCCAGAAGGCTATCTGGCCACCACGCTGGTGGACGTCACGGACCTCGTGCGCAAAGGCAAAGTGCTGGAGGCCCGCAACCAGCAACTGACGCAACAATCCGCCACTGACGAATTGACCGGGCTGGCCAATCGCAGGCGCTTCTACCAATCGCTGACGACCGAATGGCAACGCGCCGCCCGCAGCCTCACACCCTTGAGCCTGTTGATGGTTGATATTGACCATTTCAAGAGTTACAACGACTGCTACGGGCATCTGGCTGGAGACGACTGTCTGCGGCAGGTGGCCGCTGTGTTGAGTCAATGTGTGCGCCGTGCCGGCGAACTGGTTGCACGCTACGGTGGCGAGGAGTTTGTACTGTTGCTCCCCGGTGCCGACATGGCGCATGCCTGCGAAACCGCCCAAAAATGCCTGGACCGAATGCGTCACGCCGCCCTGCCACACAGCACCTCGCCAGTGGCGCCTTACGTGACGCTCAGCATTGGCGTGGCCTGCCTCCTGCCTGATCCCTCGCTGGACCCGGCTGCCATGGTCAATGCGGCAGATGCGGCCATGTACCGGGCCAAGACAGGGGGACGGGCCCGCTTTGAAATTGCCGACCAGGCGGATTGGGACATCGACAAAGACACCCCCCGAACAAGGCCAAGTCCTTTGAGTTGACGTGCCCTAAACGTCAATAGCCTGCGTGGGCGAGACCACTCACCCAGGTCACCAGCCCGATACCAATCAAGAGCCAGGCAATCTGCGCGGCGGTTTCCCGCGCGGTGAGGCGTTTTTGCAATTGCGGAATCAAATCGGCCAGCGCCACATAGACGAAGCTGCTGCTGGCCACCACCAGAAAATACGGCAGGTAGTCTTCCAGCTGCTCCACCAGCCAAAACCCCAACAAACCTCCGAGTGCGGTGACAGCCCCCGCCAGGGTGACCTTGATCAAGGCCGCACGTTTGTTGCTGGTGCCGGAGCGCAACACCATCAGGTCCCCCATGTGGTGAGGCACCTCATGGGCCAGAACAGCCAGTGACGCGATCACGCCCAGGCGCAGATCGGCCATGAAGGCGGAGGCAATCAGCACCCCGTCGCCAAAACAGTGCACGCTGTCGCCGGTGAGCACTGCCCAGGTCCCACCATGGGCGCCGTGGCTGTG
Organism: Rhodoferax sp. LS1R11; assembly: GCF_056521395.1. Taxonomy (NCBI): domain Bacteria; kingdom Pseudomonadati; phylum Pseudomonadota; class Betaproteobacteria; order Burkholderiales; family Comamonadaceae; genus Rhodoferax; species Rhodoferax sp. LS1R11. The sequence goes on along the minus strand of NZ_JBWMAW010000011.1, from coordinate 22,291 downwards.
CGCTTGGGCGACGTTGGCGTGCGGCGCATGCGCCTGGTCGTGGTCGTGGTCGTGGTCGTGGTCGTGGTCGTGATCGTGGTGGTGGTCCGGTGTGTATTCAGGTACCGCGCTGTGGTGATGTTCATGACCGTGGTGCCACAACTCCGCTTTGTCGAGCAGGAAAAAGAACACCAGCCCCACCAGCAGCGTCATGAACAAATCATGCGCACTGGCCTGGCTCTCGAACGCCTCGGGCAGCAAGTGCATGAAAGCCGTGGCCAGCAAGGCACCCGCAGCCAGGCTCAGCATGTGTTGCGTGTAACGCGCCAGCACGCCAAAACTCAGCAGTGCCGCCACCCACACGCTGCCAATACCGGCGGCCAGGGTACCCATCAATATTGCTATCAAAGTCATAGCTACTTCCGCTTATTCTGCGTGCGCCAGGGCACTTTTTCTTATAAATTTCTGAGATAACGATGGCGCCATCAATGCGCCTTGTCCCAGTTCGGGCCAACACCTACCTCGGCCAGCAAAGGCACTTTGAGATGCGCCACACCGGCCATCAGCCGCGGAATCTCATGCCGGACCCAGTTCACTTCGGATTCTGGCACCTCAAACACCAGCTCGTCATGCACCTGCATGATCATTTTGGTGCCGCGCTTTTCTTCGTCCAGCACCTTCTGCACCTTGACCATGCTGAGCTTGATCAGGTCCGCCGCTGTGCCCTGCATGGGCGCGTTGATGGCCGCGCGCTCGGCACCGCTGCGGCGTGGACCGTTGGGAGAATTGATCTCGGGCAGGTAGAGGCGGCGGCCGAACACGGTCTCCACATACCCATGGGCCTTGGCCAGCAGCCTGGTTTCATCCATGTAGTGCTTCACACCCGGGTAGCGCTCAAAGTAACGCTGGATGTAATTTTTGGCCGCGGTGTTGTCGATGCTCAGCGCCCGGGCCAGGCCGTAGGCACTCATGCCGTAAATCAGGCCGAAGTTGATGACCTTGGCATACCGGCGCTGCTCGCTGGTGACCTGGTCAGTGGTCAGGCCAAAAATCTCGGCCGCGGTGGCGCGGTGCACGTCCATGTTGTCATGAAAAGCCAGCAGCAAGGCCGCATCCCCACTGATGTGCGCCATGATGCGCAACTCGATCTGGCTGTAATCGGCGCTCGCAATCACACAACCGGGCGGTGCCACAAAGGCTTCGCGCACCCGGCGCCCCTCTGGCGTGCGAATCGGGATGTTTTGTAAGTTGGGGTCGTTGCTGGACAAACGTCCGGTTACTGCCACGGCCTGCGCATAGTGGGTGTGCACGCGGCCCGTGCGGGGCAGCGCGAGCTGGGCCAGCTTGTCGGTGTAGGTGCCCTTGAGTTTGGCCAGGCCGCGGTGCTCCAGCAGTTTGGCAGGCAGAGGATAGTCCTCAGCCAGTTTTTCCAGCACTTCTTCGTCGGTGCTGCGTGCGCCGGTGGCGGTTTTTTTCACAACCGGCATCCCCAGCTTGTCGAAAAAAATCTCGCCCAGCTGCTTGGGGCTGCTGAGGTTGAAGGGCTGCCCGGCAATCTCATAGGCCTCGGTTTCCAGCTGCAGAATGCGCGTGCCAAGCTCATGGCTCTGGGTGGCCAGGGTGGGCGCGTCAATCAGCACGCCGTTGCGTTCAATCCGGTACAGCGCCTCGCTGCTCTCGATTTCCAGCTCGTAAATAAAGCGCAGTTTGTCGTCCGCCTGCAGCTGTGGCCACAGAACCCGGTGCACGTCCAGCGTCTGGTCCGAGTCTTCGCACGAATACTCGGCCGCCTTGGCCATGTCCACCTGGGCAAACGGGATCTGGCTGGCGCCCTTGCCGCACAGGTCTTCATAGGAGATACCGCTGCGCCCCAGATGACGTTCGGCCAGGCTGGCCAGGCCATGCGGCTTGTGCACTTCCAGCACGTAGCTTTGCAGCATGGTGTCGTGAGCGTAGCCCTGCACCTCAATGCCGTGGTTGGCAAACACATGGCGGTCGTACTTGATGTGCTGGCCCAGCTTCTTCTTGTGGCCGTCTTCCAGCCAGGGCCTGAGTTTGGCCAGCACCTCGTTCAGCGGCAATTGCGCGGGCGCATCCGGGTAGTTGTGCGCCAGTGGAATGTAGGCCGCCTCGCCCGGCATCACACTGAAAGAAATACCCACGATCTCGGCCCGCATCCCGTCCAGCGAGGTGGTTTCGGTGTCCACCGCCACAAGATCCGCCGCCTGCACTTTGGCGAGCCAGCCGTCAAAAGCTTCCCAGGTCAGAATCGTGTCGTAAGCCAGGTTGGACACCTTCAAGGCGGGCGCCGGACCGGGTTCTTCTGGCTCGTCAAACAGGCCGGGCTCGGCCTTGTTGGGGGTCACCGCCTTGGGGGCCTTGTCGGAGGCGCTGCGCGGCGCCGCGGCAGACTCGGGGCCTGCTGCGCCACCACTCGCCATCATCCGGGACAGCCCCTTGAACCCATATTTTTCATAAAAAATGGCCAGGGCCGCCGTATCCATTGTGCCAATAGCTATTGAATCCATAGCAGGCAAGTCAGGCACCCAGCCGTTCAGGCCGCAGTCCGTCTTGATGGTCAGCAACTGGCGGCCCATGGGCAGCCAGTCCAATGACTTCTTCAGGTTCTCGCCCACCACGCCCTTGATGGCATCGGCATTGGCGACTACCGCGTCCAGCGAGCCGTATTGCTGCAGCCACTTGGCCGCCGTCTTGGGGCCTACCTTGGGCACACCGGGCACGTTGTCAATCACATCCCCCACGAGGGTCTGAAAGTCCACCATCAAACTGGCGGGCACGCCAAACTCGGCCTCCACACCGGCCACATCGCGCCGCTTGCCGTTCATGGTGTCGATGATGGTGATGTGGGCGTTGACCAACTGGGCCAGGTCCTTGTCGCCGCTGCTCACGATCACTTCAATGCCCTGGCGCGCCGCGATGACGGCGAGCGTGCCAATCACGTCGTCGGCTTCCACACCCGGCACGTCCAGCACCTTCCAGCCCATCAGGCGCACCACCTCATGGATGGGCTCGATCTGGGCCCGCAAGTCGTCTGGCATGGGCGAGCGATGCGCTTTGTACTCGGGGTACAGGTCGTCGCGAAAAGTCGGGCCTTTGGCATCAAACACGCAAGCGGCAAAGTCCGCAGGCACCTCCTTGCGCAGGCTCTGCAGCATGTTGATCATGCCGCGAATGGCCCCCGTGGGCGGGCTGGTGGGGTCACCGGCCACCGCCCGCAAATCGGGCATGGCGTGAAAAGCGCGGTACAGGTAGCTGGAGCCGTCCACCAAAAGCAGGGTTTTGGGCTTGTTTTGAGAGTCATTCATGCGCCCATTTTGCCTGCTGCAGAGACCGGGGCGGTGGTTCTACAATCGAGCCATGCGCTCTGCCCTCCTCCTTACCCTCTCGCTGTCTTGTGCCGGCCTGTGCCTGGCGCAGTCGCCCGCCTCGTCCGCCGCGACGTCCGACACGCTTAAAACAGCGGCTGCCATCGCCCCCGGTGGCGTCGAAAAACGCACCGAACGCATTCGCGTGGAAGACGCGGGTTCCCGCATTGACGAGCTGCGCATTGGCGGCGAGACACGGAGCATTTCCGTGCAACCCAAGGGACGCATGCCGGCCTACCAAATTCAACCCGAAAGCGGCGAACGCAGCTGGAAAATCCTGGGTTTCTAAGTCATGGCGGTCTACACCAAAGTCTCTGACAAAGAGGCCAGCACCCTGATGCGCCAGCTCAAACTGGGCGAACTCACCTCCCTGCAGGGCTGCTCTGGCGGCATCGAGAACACCAACTATTTTGTCAGCACGGAGCTTGAGGGCATTGCCCACGACTACGTGCTCACCTTGTTCGAACGCCTCACTTTCGAGCAACTGCCATTTTATTTGCGCTTGATGAAGCACCTGTCCGTGCACGGCATTCCGGTACCGGACCCCACCGCCGACCGCCATGGCGATCTGGTGTTTGAGCTCAAAGGCAAACCCGCCGCCGTGGTCAACAAGCTGCGCGGCAAAAGTGAACTGGCCCCCACGCCCGCGCACTGTGCCGCGGTGGGCGCCACGCTGGCCCGAATGCACCTGGCCGGACGCGACTTTGCCATGACGCAACCCAACCTGCGCGGCCTGGACTGGTGGAACGAGACCGTGCCCGTGGTCCTGCCCTATCTGGAAACCCCACAAGCGACCCTGCTCAAAAGCGAGCTGGCCTACCAAAACCACGTGGCGGCCTCATCGGCCTACGCAGCGTTGCCGCGCGGGGCCATTCACGCCGACCTGTTCCGCGACAACGTGATGTTTGAAACCGTAGACGGCGAACCCCAGTTGACGGGCTTCTTCGATTTCTATTTCGCAGGCATTGACACCTGGCTGTTTGACATTGCAGTCACGCTGAACGACTGGTGTGTCAACCTGGAAGACGGCAGCCATGACAGCGAGCGGACCCACAGTTTCATCGACGCCTACAGCGCCGTGCGACCACTCACGGCCGCAGAACGCGAACTGCTCCCGGCGATGTTGCGCGCCGGTGCGCTGCGGTTTTGGATTTCACGCCTGTGGGACTTTCATTTGCCACGCGAAGCCAGCATGCTCAAAGCCCACGATCCCGGTCATTTTGAGCGCATCCTCCAGCAACGGGTGAATCACCCCCTACTCATGAGCGCCCTCGCGGCCTGACCATGCAACTCAATATCGTTCCCGCGCGCACCGGCATTGTGTGGGTCAAACTGGGGATACGGACCTTCTTCAAACAGCCGCTGGCACTCGCCGGTCTGTTTTTCATGTTCATGGCCGTGATGACGGTGGCCAGCCAGATTCCCGTCATTGGCTTTGTGATCGCCATGATGCTGCTGCCCGCCGCCACATTGGGCCTGATGGCCGCGACCCGCGAGGCCATCGATGGCCGCTTTCCCATGCCCGTTGTCCTGGTCGCGGCCTTTCGCGCGGGCAAGCAGCAGGGCCGGGCCATGCTGGTGCTGGGCGCCTTGTACGCCGTGGGCTTCATGGTAGCCATGGGGGCCTCCTACCTGGTGGATGACGGCGCATTTGCCCGGGTCTACCTCGGCGGCGCCAATCCCTCGCGCGAGATGATGATGGAGGCTGACTTTCAGGGGGCCATGTGGGTCTTCATTGGCCTGCACTTGCCTTTGTCGCTTTTGTTCTGGCATGCGCCTGCGCTGGTGCACTGGCATGGTTTGCCACCCGTGAAAAGCCTGTTCTTCAGCATCGTGGCCTGCTTGCGCAACTTCTGGGCGTTTGCCGTCTTTGGCGTGATGTGGTTGTCCGTGCTGGTGCTGGTGGTCGTGGTCGTCACCACGCTGGCGACATTGGCGGGCAACCCCGGGCTGGCGGGCGACCTGCTTTTCCCCGCCTTGCTGCTGATGGCCTCGATGTTCTTCACGTCGCTTTATTTCACGTTTCGCGACTGTTTTGAGTTGGTGGAACCAACACCGCCCTGATTTCCCAGAAATGTCACTGGCGCGTCACAGGCGTTTTGTAAGCTGCAGGCTGTTATCGACAACTGCATCTTTCAAGATGCCTGTGGCCCATGCCTACCTTCTCTTCACTCCTTCAGGATGCCAACCGGCATGCCGGGTTCACCACCCCGTTGCGCCTTCTTCTGGCGACCACCGCAGCCCTTTGGATGGGCGCAGCACAGCCGCAATTGGCCTCCACTCCAGCCTCTCGTCAAGCCACTGACCTGCGTTTCAGGCAAACCTTCACGGTACAGGGACAAAACGGTGACCTGGAGATCAGCCACATGCTGCGCCAAGCCGACGGTCAAACCGTGAGACTGATCGGCCACATGGTCAAGAACGAGACGCCTGTACCTGGGCAATTTCTACTCGTGCCACATCAGGGCGTTGCGCGTGCCGTGATGGTGAAGCTCGACCCGAGCCAGCAGGACTGGACAGTCCCTCATGTGCCGGGCCTGGTCAGAGTCAGCGGGGTACTCCAGGTGAACCCGCAGGACGGGCCGGACGGCATCTTGGCGGTGATCCATCTGCTGCCAGGGCCTGAGGCCCTGCGAAGCGCGAACGCCTTTGAGCTGTCAGGTTATGTCCATCGTCTGCAAGTGGCCCGAACCACCAACACGGGGCGGCGCCATCAAAGCGCGCCATGGTCGCCTGGCTCGCAACGAGCTGACGCCCAGGCCTGAAGTTTATTTACTCGCCGCCTTGTAGGCCGCAATAACGCGAGACAGGAATGGCAGTGCGTGCTGCACCCAAACGTTCACTCACGGTGGGCTCGCTGGCAGCTGGCGAATCTGCAGCCAGCAAGGGGCCCGACAGGCAGAGGCACAAACACAGGGCAGCAATTTTCATAAAAATATCTTTCTTGTAAAAGAGGATATTTTGAACTCAAGCCGACTAGCCATATTCGCAAAAATGTCATCGTTTTGTCACAAGCGAACGGCATGCTCACTGGGTTCCTCACACTACCGCACCATGACATCCATGAATAACGAATCTCAACGCGCTGCCGATTTCTTCAATAACGAAGACTCCAACACAACGAACAACCCTCACTTCGACGCAGTGCTGAACGCGCGCCTGAGTCGCCGCAAGATGCTTCTCGGCAGCGCTGGCGTGGCCGCCACTTCGGTGCTGGGTGCCACGGCACTCACAGGCTGTGCCACCGGCTTGGCAGGTGGGGAACAAGGTGCTGGCAGCATGGTTGCCCCATTGAACAAACTGGGCTTCACCGCAGTCGCCAAGAGCCTGGCGGACGTAGTGAGCGTGCCCGCGGGTTACCAGTTTCAAGTGCTGTACGCCTTGGGCGACCCACTGAGCGCGGGCACCGCAGCCTTCAAGAACGACGGCACTGACACCGACTTTGACCGCCGCGCGGGCGACCACCACGACGGTATGGAATGGTTTGGGCTGGACGCCAATGGCCAGCCATCGGCCAGCAGCGTCAATCGCGCCCTGCTCGCCATGAATCATGAAGCCACGACGGACGAAAAGCTTTCGTCTTTTTTCATCCACGCCAACGGCGGCAAGGCCACGCTGCCTCGCCCCGCCGCCGAAGTCGAGAAAGAACTCGCGATTCACGGCTTGTCCGTGGTCGAGATTGCCGTCCAGGGCAAGCAGTGGGCCTACAGCGCGTCGTCCCCTTTCAACCGTCGCGTCACCAGCATGACAGAAGTGCAGATCACCGGCCCGGCGCGCGGCAGTGAGCATCTGGTCACCGCCTTCAGCCCTGATGCCACCAAAGGCCGCGGTACGCTGAACAACTGCGGCACAGGCAAGACGCCGTGGGGCACGTTTGTATCAGGCGAAGAAAATTGGTTTGGCTACTTCCACCGCGACGCCAAGGACGACGAGCGCCGCGGTAAAAAAGACAAGTCCGTGGCCGGGCTTAACCGCTATGGCCGCAAGGCCGGCGACGCCAGCCGCCACGGCTGGGAAAGCGCCGGCACGGACGACAAGTTCGTCCGCTGGAACAATGGCGCCCTGGCCGCCAGCGCCAAAGCCGACTACCGCAATGAGATGAACACCTTTGGCTTTGTGGTGGAGATGGACGCCTATGACTCGCGCCTGGCCGTGCGCAAGCGCACAGGCCTGGGCCGCTTTGCCCATGAGAGCGTGAGCTTCGCCGCACCAGTGGTGGGCCAGCCCATCGTCGCCTACATGGGCGACGATGCCCGCGGTGAATACATGTACAAATTCGTCTCTACAGCCAAGTGGGATGCCACCGATGCCAACGCCAGCAACCGCCTGGCCGCAGGCGACAAATACCTGGACAAAGGAACACTGTATGTGGCCAAGTTCAAAGACAACGGCACGGGTGAATGGATGGAACTGTCCATGAGCAACCCGATTGTTGCGGCCAACCCTGATTTTGAATTCACCTCGGACGCGGACATCGCCATCTTTACCCGGCTTGCAGCCGATGCCGTGAACGCCACCAAAATGGACCGTCCCGAGTGGGGTGGCATTCACCCGCGCACCGGTGAGTTCTATATGTCCCTGACGAACAACAGCAACCGCACGGTGGACGGCGAAGTGGCCGTAGACGCGGCCAACCCGCGTTACTACACGGACATGAAAGGCAGCAAGGAAAGCAAAGGCAATGTGCACGGTCACATCATCCGCGTGGCCCAGGCCAACCCTGCTGGCAAGGCCTTTACCTGGGACATCTACCTTTTTTCATCGGAAGCCGACGCCGACAAGAGCCGGGTCAATCTCTCCAACCTGACCGACGAAAACGACATGTCAGCCCCCGATGGACTGGCGTTCAGCCAGGCTACCGGCCTGTGCTGGATCCAGACCGACGATGGTGCCTACACCGATGTCACCAACTGCATGCTGCTGGCGGGCATTCCCGGCCAGGTGGGCGATGGGGGCAAGAAAACCTTGTCTTACCAACGTACCGATGGCAGCGAAAAGCAAGTCGACACATTTGTTGGCAAGAGCCAGTCACCAGACGTGCTCAAGCGATTCCTGGTCGGGCCGAAAGACTGCGAAATCACCGGCCTGTGCGAGTCGCCTGACGGGCGTGCGATGTTCATCAACATCCAGCACCCCGGTGAAGGCACCAAGATGGCGGATGTGAATGACCCCGCCAAGTACAGCAGCCAGTGGCCCTCCAATATGGGCTACGGCGCAGGCAAGCGGCCCCGCTCGGCCACCATCGTCATCACGAAGATCGACGGAGGTGTGATCGGCAGCTGACCGTCGATCCGCGGGTGCGACTGGGGCAGCCCAGCACCGCCTCGATGTATTCCGTCGGCGTCAGGGCACCGGCGTCAGCTTGGCCACGCTCAGCGCCAGCCATTTGACACCGTGGCGCGGGAAGCTGATCTGCGCCCGGGCGTCGTCGCCCACCCCTTCAAGCGAAATCACCGAACCCTCGCCAAACTTGGCGTGAAACACCTTCATACCCGCGCGCAGACCGTGGGACGGCGCGGCTTTCTGCACCGGTACGGGCGCGGCGGTGTATTTGGAGAAATCAGTGCCAAATTGGCCTCTAGCCCCCGTGTAGCCTGCGGAAGCAGCTCCTGAATTAGGAGCAAAACCAGAACTGAAGCCCTGGTTCTTCGGCGTGATCCACTTCAGCGCAGCCTCGGGCAGCTCTTCAAAAAAGCGGCTTTTCAGGTTGTAGCGGGTCTGCCCATGCAGCATGCGGGTTTGGGAGTGGCTCAGGTACAGGCGCTTGCGCGCGCGGGTGATGGCCACGTACATCAGGCGGCGTTCTTCTTCCAGGCCGTCGCGATCGCTCATGGAGTTTTCGTGCGGAAAAAGGCCCTCTTCCATGCCGGTGATGAACACACAGTCAAACTCCAGGCCCTTGCTGGAATGCACGGTCATGAGCTGAATGGCGTCTTGCCCGGCCTGGGCCTGGTTGTCGCCCGCCTCTAGCGCGGCGTGAGACAAAAATGCGGCTAGCGGCGAGAGCGTTTCGCCCGTCTCGGCATCGGGCGCAGGCTCGTCCAGCAGGGCTTGGTTCAGGTCCAGCCCCTGCGATGCGGGCGACTGGGTCAGGGCGAGGCCCTGCTCGTCCACCGGCTGCGCAGAGAGGTCACGGCCAAAGTTCTCCAGCGACACAAAACTCTGTGCGGCGTTGACCAGTTCTTCCAGATTTTCTACCCGGTCAGCGCCTTCGCGGTCAGCCGTGTAGTGGGCAATCAAGCCGCTGTGGGCCAGCATCTGCTCCACGGTTTCGCTGAGTTTCATGCCCATTGTCTGCTCGCGCAACACATCGATGCCCGCCAGGAACGAACCAATTTTGGTGCCCGCCTTGCCACCCAGACCACTCACCGCGTCGCTCAAGGCACAGCCCGCGGCGCGCGCCACGTCCTGCAACTGCTCGATGCTGCGCATGCCGATGCCGCGCGGCGGAAAATTCACCGCCCGCAGAAAGCTGGTGTCATCGCGCGGATTTTCGAGCAGGCGCAGGTAAGCCAGCGCATTCTTGATTTCAGCCCGCTCGAAAAAGCGCAGTCCGCCGTACACCTTGTAGGGCAACCCCGCATTGAACAGCGCGGTCTCGATCACCCGGCTTTGTGCATTGCTGCGGTACAAGACCGCAATTTCCTTGCGCGCCACGTCTTCGCGCACCAGCTGCTTCATCTCGTCAATCATCCACTGCGCTTCGGCAAAGTCGCTGGTGGCCTCGAACACACGCACCGGTTCGCCGGGGCCCTGGGTGGTGCGCAGGTTTTTGCCCAGGCGCTTGCTGTTGTGGCTGATCAGCTCGTTGGCCGAATCCAGGATGTTGCTGCCGCTGCGGTAGTTTTCTTCCAGCTTGATCTGGTGGCGCACCTTGAACTCGCGCACAAAGTCGGCCATGTTGCCCACGCGCGCACCGCGAAAGGCGTAAATACTCTGGTCATCGTCGCCCACGGCCAGCACACAACCGCTGGGGTTGAAGCTGGAGGCGTCGTCCACCGAGCCGTGGGCGCCGGTGCCCGCCAGCATCTTGATCCACGCGTACTGCAGCTTGTTGGTGTCCTGAAACTCGTCGATCAGGATGTGCCGGAAACGCCGCTGGTAGTGCTCACGAATCGGGTCGTTGTCGCGCAGCACTTCAAAGCTGCGCAGCATCAGCTCGCCAAAATCCACCACGCCCTCGCGCTGGCATTGCTCTTCATACCACTGATAGATCTCGACCTTCTTGCGGGTTTCGTCATCACGAATCTCCACCATGTTGGCGCGCAAGCCATCTTCCTTGCAGCTGCCAATGAACCATTGCATCTGCTTGGCCGGAAAACGCTCGTCATCTACATTGAACTGTTTGTACAGGCGCTTGATGCTGGAGAGCTGGTCTTGTGTGTCCAGAATCTGGAAGCTCTGCGGCAGGTTGGCCATCTTGAAGTGGGCACGCAAAAACCGGTTGCACAGCCCATGAAACGTGCCGATCCACATGCCATGCACGTTCACCGGCAGCATGCTGGAGAGCCGCGTCATCATCTCCTTGGCCGCCTTGTTGGTGAAGGTCACTGCCATGATGCCGCCAGGCGACACCTGCCCGCTTTGCAGCAGCCACGCAATGCGGGTGGTCAGCACACGGGTTTTCCCCGAGCCGGCACCTGCCAAAATCAAGGCATGTTCGGCTGGCAGCGTCACCGCAGCCCGCTGCTCCGGGTTGAGGTTATGCAAAAGTGGGGACTCCGCCCCGCCCGTTTGTGTATTTTCTGAGAACATCCAAGCATTGTAGAAAGCCCCGGATGAGAAAAATTTTGTTATTGATCGGCCTGACCATGGGTTTGGCACACAGCGCATCGGCCCAGTCTTTTTGCGCTAGTGATGGTCAAGCGACCCCCCTGACCCTGAATGAACGCTTCATCAGCGCCGACTGTGAGACCTGCTGGAGCAGCCCGACAACCGCCAAGCCAGCTCCCGGTGCGCTCACCCTGGACTGGATCGTGCCCAGTGCCCGGGGGGACGATGCCCCCCTGTCGGCAGCCGCCACCCCCGACGCCGTGATGCGGCTCGCCACACTGGGACGCGCCGTGCCAACCAGCGCTGATACGGTTGGTAAACCCATTAAAGGAGGCCCCGGCGGCACCCTGCGCGTCGCCCATGGCGTGGCGTTGGGCGGCTATATCGGCGCCTCCATTGAATTCAAGTCAAGCCTTGCGCCAGCCGATATGGAAAGCATCAACGCCTGGCTGGTTCTGGTGGAAACCATTGCGGCCGGTACCGACGGCACCCTGGTGGAGAGAAATTTGATAAGAAACGTGCTCCAGCCCCCGTGGAATCTTCGTAACCAGCTATCAAAAAAGGAGCAACCAATTTATCGTGAAACCCGTCCCCTGAGCATCCCGCCCGGCACGACGCCTGCGCGTCTGCGGGTGGTGGGTTGGGTCGAGGACGCGCAGGGGCAGGTGCTGAGCGCGGCCCAATCCATCTGCGTGGCGTCCGAATGAAACAAACGCTGAGCGTCACGCCGCTGCAACGAGCGGCTTTGGTCCTGGTGATCGGACTGGCGCTGACCACCTGGGGCGTTTTGACCGTGTGGGGCGCCATTCAATCCGACGTTCAGCAGCAATTCAACCGGCAGTTTGACCAGCTTGAAAGAGACCTTAAAACCCAGTTTGAGCGGCACCTCTCCGTTCTCAAAGGCGGCCAGGGTTTGTACGCCGCCAGCCAAAGTGTGGAGCGGGCCGAGTTTCGGGCTTTTGTCGGCAGCCAAAACATGGCGCTCGAGTTTCCGGGCGTTCGAGGGTTCGGATTTATCCAAAAGGTCAACCGCGCAAATCTGGACGCTTTTGTCAGCGCCGTACGGGCTGACGAGGCCGCCGACTATGCCGTCAACACCCGTGGCGATGCCGCTGATCTGTACCTCATCAAATTCATCGAGCCCCTGGTCAACAACCGGGCAGAGTGGGGCCTGGATTTAGGGTCAGAGACTGTGCGGCACGAGGCGGTCGAACGGACCATCCAAACGGGCGAACCCACCCTGACCGGGGTGATCACACTGTTACAGGACAGCCAGAAACGCCCGGGCTTTCTCTACCTTCTGCCGGTCTACAAAAAAGGGACTGCGCCAGCCAGCGCCGCAGAACGAAATGCGGCCTTGCTCGGTTTTTTATATTCCCCCATCGTGTGGGAGGAACTGGTGAGCGCCACGGCGGCCACGGCCCAGGGCCTGATTGATTTTGAGATTTTCGACGGTCCGAATGTGTCAGACAGCCCCCGGCTTTACGACACACGTCAAACTGTGACGACAACGTCCGCCCCGGCCAGCGCCCGGGACGACATGAATCGTCTTTTAAACAAGGCACAGCCGATCATGATTGGTGGCCGGATCTTGACCATACGCGCTGTCAGCACGCCGAGCCTGGAAGCCTTTGCCAATTGGACCACCCCGCTGCTGCTGGGCGCCGGGGGCGCCATTTTGAGTTTTTTTCTGGCACTCACCGTCTGGTTGCTGGGCGCCGGCCGAAACCGTGCCGAGGCGCTGGCAAGGACCATGACCGCCGACCTCGACCGCTTGGCGAAGGTCGCCCGACACACCTCCAACTCGGTGTTTATCACCGACAAGGACTTCAAAATCATCTGGGTCAATGAAGCCTTTATTGCGCTGACAGGTTATTCCCTGGAAGCCGCAGCAGGAAAAACGCCCGGCGAACTGCTCAACACCGGGGAGACCGACCTCACCGCGGTCAACCACCTCAACACGACGCTGGTTCAGGGGCAGAGTGTGCGCACTGAAATCCAGAACATCTCCCGCGCCGGAAACCCGGTCTGGATTTCCGGCGAAATGCAACCGCTGATGGATGCAGACGGCCAGTTCGCAGGCTACGTGTCGATTGAAACGGACATCACGGAACGCCGCCAACTGGAAGACGAACTCCAACGGAAAAATGAGGTCCTGAAAAACATTCTGGCCAACATTCCGGTCGGCTTGAGCGTGATGGACAGCAACCTCAATGTGGTGGTGGAGAACCCACTGTTTCGCAGCCTGCTGGAGTTTCCGGATTCGCTGTTTGCCAAACCCGTGACGACTTTTGAAGACATCATCCGGTTCAACGCACTGCGCGGGGAGTATGGCGACGGCGACCCCGAGACCCTCATCGCAGCCATCGTGACACGGGCCAAACGGGCCGAGCACCACAAGTTTGAGCGCCAGCGTGCCAATGGCGCCACGCTGGAGGTGCGCGGCGCGCCCATGCCCGATGGCGGTTTTGTCACCACCTACGCTGACATCACCGAGCTCAAGACCGCGACCCGCGTGGCCGAAGAAGCATCGCGCGCCAAAAGCCAGTTTCTGGCGAACATGAGCCATGAAATCCGCACGCCCATGAACGCCATTCTGGGCATGCTGCAGCTGCTGCAAAACACCACCTTGAGCCCGCGCCAGCTGGACTATGCCAGCAAGGCCGAGGGGGCAGCCCAATCGCTGCTGGGGCTGCTCAATGATATTCTGGATTTTTCCAAGGTGGAGGCTGGCAAGATGACGCTGGACGTGCACCCGTTCCAGATCGAACAAATCATGAATAACCTCTCGGTCATTTTGTCCGCCAGCATCGGCAACAAACCGGTGGATGTGCTGTTTGATGTGGACCCGCTGATACCCGCCACACTGTCTGGTGACGCCATGCGCTTGCAGCAGGTGCTGATCAACCTCGGTGGCAACGCGCTCAAGTTCACCGAAAAAGGCGAAGTGATTGTTCAGGTTCGCCTGCTCGAACAACAGGACCGCAAGGTGCTCTTGCAGGTCAGTGTTCGCGACACAGGCATTGGCATATCCACCGAGAACCAGGTCCATATTTTTGACGGCTTCTCGCAGGCCGAAGCCTCCACCACCCGGCGCTTTGGCGGCACAGGCCTGGGGCTGGCCATCTGCAAACGACTGGTGAATCTGATGGGCGGGCAGTTGATGCTGGAGAGTACACCGGGCGAGGGGAGCAACTTCCATTTCACCCTTCCCATGCTGTCCACCAAGGATCGGGGGGCATCTCTCACCCCCCCAGAGAAGATGATCTGCGACGTGTTACTGGTGGACGCCAGCCCGACAGCCTGCGATGTGATGGTGCGGATGATGCAGTCTTTGGGCATGCGCACGGACGTAGCTTCCAATGGAGACGACGCCCTCGCGTTGATCGAATCCCGCTTGGCCACAGGCGCTCCACCCTACCGGGCTGTCTTTGTGGACTGCAAAATGCCACAGATGGAAGGCTGGCAAACCGCCCAGCGCATTCGCCAGCGGCTCGACGGTGTACCGCTACCGATCCTGCTGATGGTCACAGCCCATGGACATGACCTGCTCGCCAGACGCAAACAACCCGGCACCTCACCCCCAGCCGGTTATCTGGTGAAGCCCGTCACGGCATCCATGATGCTCAACGCCGTGAACCGCGCTCTCCCCCAACCGGGTATGACGGTGCCCGCCCCCACAGCGCCGGGCGCCCGACGGCTGGTGGGCATGCGCCTGCTGCTGGTGGAAGACAACTTGATCAACCAGCAAGTGGCACAGGAGCTGCTGACGGCCGAGGGCGCGAGCGTAACCATTGCGGATAACGGCCAGTTGGGCGTGGACGCCGTCGCTGCCGCCAACCCACCTTTTTCAGCCGTGCTGATGGATCTGCAAATGCCGGTGATGGACGGCCTCACGGCCACCCGTGTCATCCGCACGGAGTTGGGCGAAACCAGCCTGCCCATCATCGCCATGACAGCCAATGCCATGCAAACGGATCGCGAAGCCTGCCTGGCGGCAGGGATGAATGGCCATGTGGGCAAACCCTTCAACCTGACCCATCTGGTGGCCACCTTGCGGGAACACACAGCCTGGGACAAGCTGACGACGCCAGCCACGACAAGCACCCTGTCGGCGGCTCTCTTGCCAGTGTCTACCACGGTGACGAAGGACATTGACGCGCAGAGTGCCCTGCTGCGACTGGGGGGCAACCAGGCACTTTATGTGAAGCTGTTGAAGACGTTTCTGTCCGAGACAGCAGAGACCTCACAACAACTCGCTGACCTGATGCAGGAGAAGCGGCTGGACGAAGCCCGGCGCCTGCTGCACACCCTCAAAGGCACGTCTGCCACCCTGGGGTTGCAGAAGATGGCATCGGTTGCAGCCCAAGCCGAGGCGGCGATGCACCCGGCAGGCACACCAGTCCATAGCGCCCCCATGCTGGCTACCATGGCGGCAGCGCTGTCGCAGGCACGTATCGCGACGGAAAAACAGATTGGTCTCCTCGAACCAGATACCGATACCACCTTCCCACCTGAACGAATGATGGCCATGGACAAACGTGACAGTCAGTCCAGCAACCACCGTTTGAAGGACCAGCTGCACCTGTTGGTCACCTTACTGAACAGCTCAGACATGAACGCCGTTTTGGTTCATGCCGAGCTGAGGCAGACCCACGGTACGGGTATCCAGACCATTGCCAACGGGCTGGAGACCGCCATGGCTGCGCTTGATTTTGCGCAGGCTCGCCGTCTGTGCATGACCTTGATCGACGGCCTGCCGGAATAAGTCGATAGAATCAATCACCGGGCCCAAGCAATTGCGGCCCGGTTTTTTGTTTCTGCCACTGCTGACAAAAACAAAACCCGGGCCCAGTCCAAGCGCTCTTCTATCAACTTTATTGACCAGGAGACCGGACCATGGAAATTTTTGACTACGACAACATTTTGTTGCTGCCCCGCAAATGCCGCGTGGAAAGCCGTTCAGAGTGCGACGCCAGTGTTGAGCTGGGCGCACGCCGCTTTCGCATCCCGGTGGTACCGGCCAACATGAAAACGGTGGTGAGTGAGGCCACCTGCGTCTGGCTGGCGCAGAACGGCTACTTCTACGTGATGCACCGCTTCGATCTGGACAACGTGCAGTTCGTCAAGGACATGGCTACCCAGGGTCTTTTTGCCTCGATTTCACTGGGTGTCAAACAGCCCGACTACGACACCGTGAACCAACTCGTGTCCCTGGGCCTGACCCCCGACTATGTGACGATCGACATTGCCCATGGGCACGCCGACAGTGTCAAGAACATGATCGGCTATCTGAAGGAAAAAATGCCTTCGACCTTCATCATCGCGGGCAACGTGGCGACGCCTGAAGCCGTGATTGACCTGGAGAACTGGGGCGCTGACGCCACCAAAGTCGGCATCGGCCCCGGCAAAGTCTGCATCACCAAACTCAAGACCGGTTTTGGCACCGGGGGCTGGCAACTCAGTGCGGTGAAATGGTGTGCCCGCGTGGCAACCAAGCCCATCATTGCGGATGGCGGTATTCGCGAGCATGGCGACATTGCCAAATCCATCCGCTTTGGCGCCACGATGGTGATGATTGGCTCCATGCTGGCCGGACACGAAGAAAGCCCGGGCCAAACCGTTGAAGTCGACGGCAAGCTGTACAAGGAATACTACGGCTCGGCCAGCGACTTCAACAAGGGCGAGTACAAGCACGTGGAGGGAAAGCGCATTCTGGAACCCATCAAAGGCAAGCTGGCCGAAACCCTGGTGGAGATGGAGCAGGACGTGCAAAGCTCCATCAGCTATTCAGGCGGCAAGAAGCTGATGGACATCCGCAAGGTGAACTACGTCACACTGGGTGGTGACAACGCGGGTGAACACCTGCTGATGTAAAGGCGGTCTGTCCGACAATCGAAATTCGCTTCACTGTTGCGAAATTTCGGCAGATTGGCGCCGTCAAACAGAGGAAATCCCTGATAAGATCGTGACCCTCAGCAAGCTTGAGATTCTCTGAAAAGCACATATCTGCATCTGCAGATTTTGTGTTTTCAGGCAAGCTTATTTCTCTGAGTCACACCAGGTTTTCAAAGTGGGTCCTTAGCTCAGTTGGTAGAGCAGCGGACTTTTAATCCGTTTGTCGTGGGTTCGACCCCCGCAGGACCCACCACTTATTAAAAAGTTTAGATTTTTCCTCGATAGCTCAGTTGGTAGAGCGCCGGACTGTTAATCCGTAGGTCCCTGGTTCGAGCCCAGGTCGAGGAGCCAAAAACACCAATGAAATCAAGCCCTTACGCCAAAAGCGTTGGGGCTTTTTTCTTTGTGGCTCGCCGTTGCTACTGCGTTGCTACCATCTGCAATGATATGGAGTGATCTAGCTGCACAAGGAGCCCTCTTGAAAAACTCATTCTTGGAAGAACTTCATACGCTGGCCAAAGACGTTGAAGTTAGGCTGGATTGGGAAAATCCTCAGCCTTACCCTGATGCGCAAAGCATCGACAGCGCAATGTGGGCGTGGGAATTTTTGCGACGAAACCGTCATTACGTCCGTGACTTCAATTCCTTCGTCAAGAAAAAAGACCAAGAGGTACATGACAAGCTGGCCGTCGCTTGGGGCATATCGAGACTCGCTAACCCCGGTCACGCCTACTCAAAACTACGCGAAGAAGACGTAAGTATCAAAAGTGCCTTCGTCTTTGACGGAAGCGAGCCTTACATCGTATTTCCGTATTTTCAAGAAGGCGAACTTTTCGAGGAGAGTCGCCCTAATTTCCGGGGTATTCATAGCGTGAGTGAGCACACCATACTGCTTGCCCCTAACCAGATTGCTGTGATCCTCAACCTAGACGGAAGCATTGCGGGCCAAATCGAGTCGCTGAAGACACAACTCAAGCAGCCGAAAAGGTCCGGCCAATCAAGTCGGGACACACGTTGCTATCTCTATGAGGTTGAAGCTCCAGGAAATCAGCCATTGGGAGATAGTGAGATTCATCTAGTTGGGTTTGAACACGAATATCCAACGGTACGAGTGCATCTGTCGCATCTTTGGCTTGCGCTGCGCTGTGTAGACGCGATGGGGGTATTCCAACCAACCAGCGCGGCAGTCAAATCAGAGCATTTTGTCGATCAATTGGTTGCAAAATTCAATGCTGAACTTGCAACTGGTGAAATTGCCGCTTCACCAATGAAAACATATCCTGACGAAAACTGGCGCAGGCAAGAAATAGTGGACGCACTGCGATATGGGTTGCGCTATGCCCTCTCCATGAGGCACATCACCGTCGCGTCAACTGATCTTGAGAGTCAGGCAAAAAAATTGCGTTCAATCAAAAAGAAGTCATCCAAATAGGCGTTCCACCAGTCCGGCGGGGCGTACATTTGGTCGGTGCCACGAGAAATAACTTTCTGACTTATTCTGCTAGTTCACATCATCCGACTAGGGCAGAATTCACCCTGTACCAACAAAAGCCCCGCTTTGGGATGCGCGAAAGCACATCGCCAATTCAAACGCGGTACACGTCTCGGCGCTTAACGGCGCTATGAGACTAAAGGGTCAAACCTAAGTCGCTTTGCATCGGCATCGCGCAGAACAACGTATTTCGCGTTGCAACCTTCACTGCTTGTTGCATCCACTTACGACACACGCCTGCGGCTCTCGACCTTAGCTTAATTGAAAAGTTTTGGCGACGTTTTACGTCGCCAAGGAGTAGCTATGTCTTTAAAAAATATGCCGTCCCCAGTGGCACCACCGCGCCTACTTGACAGCGTTCTTGCATCCAAATTACTAGATATGGATGCTGGCACCCTTGCGCAATGGCGCTATCTCGGGCGCTTCACCGATGAACTCCCTTGGATCAAGATCGGTCGCAATGTCCGCTACCGCGAGGCTGACGTACTCGCATTCATCAGCAACAACCAAACTTCCTGCACCGGAATAGGAAACCAAAAATGAACACCACATCAATTCAAACAGGTCTCACTACTTCCATCGACCAGATTGAGGTAATGGTGATTTCATCACCGCAAGACTTGAAGCGCCTCGATCTCAGCGCCATAAAAACGGACAACTCACTATCGCTGCACAAGTCGTTGAAGACGCGGGTCGCCCATGACAGCATCATTGCGCTTATCACGGTCATCGACCTCGATCATGTTTACATGTCAGATGAGGCCGCTGCCGCTCTAACCCGTAGCTACTTGACCCCCGCATTCTTGATTGACAAGTTTGGCAGTCACTACAAGAAAAACATCGTTGCCGTCGCTACCAGTGGAAAGCTCAAGGGCATGAAGTACATCAACTCTGAGGCCAATGAGTATGCACATGCAAGCGACGATGGCATAGATATTGTGGTGGCTGGAAAGTGCGTTGAACTGGAGGGGAAGAAAACACGCCAGATTCACATCACATGTCGCCCCCAAAAGCTCGTGGTAGTGCCTGAATCCGTTGGTCAGTAGCCGTGACCGCAATTTGTAAATAAGCCGTGTATCAACCAAAAGAGCGTGGTGTTTTCGGATGCCACGCCTTTCAAGGAATTTCAATGAACATTAAACGCAAAGCTACCGAAAAAGGACGCATGTCTCGCGCTCCAAAGGAGCGAGTGGTGCCACCGGTTTTCGATGTCAAGGCGGCGCACTTTCAGCCCAGTGAAAACATGGAACTGATCCCAGCAAACGAACTGGTCACTTTGTCCGTTCCTCCGCGCAAAAAACATTGGGCAGACTTTATTAAATCCAACCAAACTGGGATGATTTTTGGAGAACGAGGTCGTGGCAAGACTTGGTTTGCCATGGGCATCGCACTATCAATGAGTTGCCGTGTCGAGTTCTTGGGGCATAAACCATATAAGGCACGTCGCGTCAACTACTTGGATGGCGAGATGGACCTCGTCACTTTTCAGCAACGTATGCGTCAAATTTGCAAAAGTTTGGGAGTGAAGCCCCCCGCAAACCTAAAGGTGTTCACCCCCGAAGCTTTCACCGACTTGTTGCCGTCGATAAATACGCTGGACGGACAAAAGGTCATCGACAAAATGATCGGAACAGCTTGGGACATTCTGATTGTTGACAACTATTCGGCATGGAGCAGCGACGGGCGGGAAACAGCCGAAGCATGGGCACCCTTCATGCGCTGGATGCTTGGTCACAAACGCGCTGGCCGTACTGTCATTGTCATTCACCATTCCGGCAAGGCAGGCAAACAACGTGGAAGCAGCAAACATGAGGATGCTCTTGACTGGTCAATCAACCTGATGTCGGACAAGCAATCCCCACAGGATGGCGCACTCCGCTTTAGTCTCGTTTGGGAAAAATCGCGTCACCTTGCAAGCGACCAAATTGCACCTATCGCCGTCACCATGCAACGTGGCGAAAACGGTGCTTTGGTGTGGGATTACCAGCACGGCGCGCACAAAGACCCCAAGATCGTCAAAGCAGAAAAGTTAAAAGCTGAAGGTGCAACCAACACTGAAATAGCCCAAACGCTCGATGTTGACCGCACAACCGTGGGCCGCTGGCTAAAAGCCGCCTGATGCAGCCGTGCAAACACTAGCACACGCGCCGATGCACGCACTCGCAGCCATAAGCACGCTGACGGTCATGCGCGGTGCCGTGTGCGAAGTAGAGCTATGGCTATTACTCTCATATTAACTATAGGCATAGATAAGCCATGATTGACCATTTCGACATAACCATAGATGGAGACGACTTTCCGGTTCTTGGCAAAGAGTTCACTACCAAGCAGCCCAGTGGAGTGGAATCAAAGTCGTTTACTGAGGTCAAAGTTAGCGTCACCAGCGATGCCCCATCATTTCGAGCACGAGTTGAGACCAAGCAAAAACGGATGCGATTCAAGGGATCACCAGCCCAGTTTCTGCAAGGTCACAACGGCATGGGCAGCAACGATTTCCGACCGCTGGTTAAGGCAAGCGTTTTGCTGGTTTTTGAGACATTGGGAATGAAATGCCCGACCTCAGTTTTGGAAGCAATTTCCACGGGGGAATACGACGTTCACGAGGTACACGTTGCGGAGCAATATCGCATGCCTCACCAGCTAGTAGGGTCACTATGTGACAACATTCGACGGTACGGTAATTCTTCCCTGCAAGCGGTGCCCATCGAGCAGGGAATTGGTGTTCGCTTGTGGCCGAATTCTCATTACACCAAAGTGCTGCTATACGATAAGCATCACTACTTTTTGGATGACCTTGAGAAGCACAAAATCAAGCTCTTGGGCAATATGCCGATGGACTTTGGGCGCTTTGGTACAAGCCTTGAATTTGGGCGAATGATGGATGAAGTGCTGGCGCAGGGTATCCGCATCGAAACGCGCTCGAAGCTGGCGTTGAACAGCAAGTTAAATCCGCTCAATAGGGGCGTGCATTGGACACTGCAAACGGCACGCGAACTGCATCGCAAAGTGGTGGAAGACATCCCGCTTTCTGACCTTCCTCCAATTCATGTCCAGGAACAGCTTTTGGCAACTGCAAATGCTGGCCACAAGATGTTGATTGCGCTGTGGCTTACGGGGCGGGACATGCGTCAGTTCTTCAATAGCGATGCCACCTACTACCGACGGCGCACAGAAATGATTAAGCGGTACGGTTTCGATATGTCCATACCCCCTATGCCTGAGTGTGGAATTCGCTGGGCAGACGTGATTGAACCCAGCTCAATTATTGAAGTACCAGAGTGGGCAAAAGCGAGCGGCTTTGTGTATGAGTCGGAACGGTGGGGTGGGTGGAAGAATCCAACTCAAAATCACCGTGCTTGGTTGCGGCCTGAGCCTGAAATCCGCTTCGGCAAGGCGAGAAAAGCAACCGCTCAATCTAGCCGAATGGCCGCGTAAACATGTTGCCGCGCACTGTAACAAGTGCGGCGGCATGGTTCACATTTTTCCGACTATTTCGACAAGTGGTTCCAGTCCTTGGCAAGCTCGTAAACGTCCGGCATCCAGCTTTCAACGTTGGAGAAAGTAATGACCATCCGATTGTTGTTCGGGTCTGTATTCCAGCCAATGCGTTGACCACCCCAGCCAGAAGCCCACGCCGTATTTGGTACTAAGGCAATGCTGATTAAGGTCCACGCCACCCGAGGGTGAAACGTTACATGTCAATGAAACAACAAACCTTGGCGATGGCCGCCGATCAAGGCTCAGGATACGAGCAGTACCGCAA
>NZ_JBWMAW010000010.1:0-172672 GCF_056521395.1 Rhodoferax sp. LS1R11 | reverse complement strand
CCACTCCAGACGGGCGGCATAACCTTTGGCGTTGAAATCGCCGTGGGCGTCAAAGTCTGTCACCGGGAAGGACAGCAGGCCGCTGGATATGATGGTTTTGAGGTCTTGGGGGGTCATCAGCTTCTTTCGCTTAAAAAAGTGGAATACGGGCAACATGCTTTGAGGTCAGTGGCTTCTCTTGAATTTTAGTCATCACATGTCAGACATCTTAATATAGAGGTTATTCGATATGACAACATTAGGGAAAATACGCATAGTTGACTGACAGAAGAGGCCTGCCACGTAAAATTGGTCATTTACCTCATTTAGAAATTTTCGACGCGGCGGCCAGATGTCGCGGTATCCGGAAGCTATCCAACCCATGAACGAATCCCTTTTGCAGATCGACGGCAGTGGCACGCTGCCGGATCGGGTCTATGCGCATGTCATTGAGGCGATTCTTCGTGGGGACTTTTCCCCTTCTGGCAAGTTGCCCACCGAGAGTGCGTTGGTGCGCCAGTTTGGTGTCTCCCGGCCCACGGTGAGGGAGGCTTTGTCGCGCTTGCGTTCTGACGGCCTCATCGACTCCCGGCGGGGCTCAGGCAGCTATGTCATCAAGTCGCCCGGCTTCCCCGCGGCAACGCCAACACCAGTTAAAAGCCTGGCAGATATTGACTGCTACTACGCTTACCGCGCCTGTGTGGAAGCGGGCGCGGCAGCCGGCGCCGCCGAGTTTCGCGACGCCGCTGATCTGGAGGAGATACATGCCGCCTTCGACGCGCTGGGCGTGATCATGGAGACGGGTGAATCCGGGGTGGACGCGGACATGCGTTTTCACCTGGCCATTGCACGCGCCTCCCACAACCCGTTTTTTGTCGCCACGGTCGAAACAAGTGTGGCCCCGATACGCCAGTTCATCGAGCTGGCCCGCCACTTGACCGACAAGAAAAGCCAGGAGCGCATGCGCACAACACAAGCCGAACATCAGGCGATTGTGAGTGCCATTGAACGGCGCTCACCGGCCGAGGCGGCCGACGCGATTCGGGTGCATGTTCAAAACTCCAAACGGCGTATTTTTGAGAGCACGACCTTGCGATAGCCTCGGTTCAGGGAGGTCTTGGTCGTAATATTTGTTTGACAACTTTTAAAGTTGTCAGATAATTAAAACTTGCGCAGCATCATGCTGTGCTTCCACGGAAGCCCCCATGCCACTCAACACCCCCCTGACCATCTGCATGCACGAGCGGGACAATGTCGCCATCGTTGCCAATGACGGCGGATTACCCCCCGGAACGGTTCTGCCGTCAGGCCTTGTGCTGGTAGATCGTGTGCCCCAGGGCCACAAGGTTGCCTTGGTCGACTTGAAGGCCGAGGCGCCCGTGCTGCGTTATGGCATCCCCATTGGTTATGCTTTGACGGATATTCCAGCCGGCAGCTGGGTCCATGAGCGGTTGCTGAACATGCCCGACGCACGCGAACTGGACAACTTGCCTATCGCGACCATCAAGCCTGCACGGCTACCACCTCTGGAGGGTTACACCTTTGAGGGCTACCGCAACCTGGACGGCTCGGTCGGCACCCGTAATATTCTTGCGATCACGCAGACGGTTCAATGTGTCGCCGGTGTCACTGACTTTGCCGTGCAGCGCATCAAGACTGAACTGCTTTCCAAGTTTCCCAATGTGGACGACGTGGTGGCGCTGGAGCACAGCTACGGCTGCGGGGTGGCGATTGATGCGCCGGACGCGCTCATCCCCATCCGCACGCTGCGCAACATCAGCCTGAATCCCAATTTCGGCGGCGAAGTCATGGTGGTCAGCCTGGGTTGTGAAAAACTGCAACCCGAGCGACTGCTTCCGCCCGGCAGCATTCCCCTGGTCGATGAGCGAAATGTATCGGACGTCGGCACCAGTGCGGACACCCCGCTGGACGTGGTCTGCCTGCAAGACGATGCGCATGTGGGCTTCATGTCCATGGTCGAGTCCATCATGCGCCAGGCCGAACTGCATCTTGAACGACTGAATGCCCGCCAGCGCGAGACGGTACCGGCCTCCGAGTTGGTGGTGGGCGTGCAGTGCGGCGGCAGTGACGCGTTTTCTGGTGTCACCGCCAATCCGGCGGTGGGTTTTTGTACCGACCTGCTCGTGCGCGCTGGTGCCAGTGTGATGTTTTCAGAGACCACCGAGGTGCGTGACGGCATTGACCAGCTCACCTCCCGCGCCTCCACGCCCGAGGTGGCCGAGGCCATGATCCGCGAGATGGCCTGGTACGACGCCTACCTCAAACGTGGCGGTGCCGATCGCAGCGCCAACACCACGCCCGGCAACAAAAAAGGCGGCTTGTCCAATATTGTGGAAAAGGCGATGGGGTCCATCGTCAAGTCCGGCTCGGCGCCCATCACAGGCGTTCTGTCGCCGGGTGAGAAGCTGAAGCAAAAAGGGCTGACCTACGCAGCCACCCCCGCCAGCGATTTCATTTGCGGCACCCTGCAACTGGCTGCAGGCATGAACCTGCATGTGTTCACCACCGGGCGCGGTACGCCTTACGGACTTGCCGAAGTACCGGTCATCAAGGTGGCCACGCGCAGCGACCTGGCGCGGCGCTGGCACGACCTGATGGACGTGAACGCGGGCACGATCGCCACGGGCGAGAAGACCATTGACGAGGTGGGCTGGGAGCTCTTTCGCCTGATGCTCGATGTGGCCAGTGGCCGCAAGAAGACCTGGGCCGAGCACTGGAAGCTGCACAACGCCCTGGTGCTGTTCAACCCGGCGCCGGTAACCTGAGTCGGCAACTCAAGCGGTCATTTGTGTTTTTCTGGCCTGGCGCAGCAGCAGGCGCCAGTGGCCAGCATCACTCGCCCAGACCTGGTTCACCCGCAAATCGGCGGTGCCGTGCTGCCCCTGGTTGAAGGTGTTGTACAGCGCGTGGTGGCTGACCAACGCTACGTTGCCGGCGAGCTGGACGGAGACATCGAGCAACTCGATGTTGCGAAAACCGGAGTGGCCGGTCTCGAGCGAACTGATGAACATCTCCTGATTCTGAATGTGACCGTCCGAGTGGCTGTAGGTCATCTCATGGGATGTGAGGGCCGCAATAGCCGCACGGTTGGCGCCCAGGCAGGCGTCACTGAGCGCGTGCATCGCTTGCAGGACGGCGGCTTCCGTGCTGGTGGGCTCGCGGGCGTTGTTGGACAGGATGTGGGAGGGGTTCATTCAGGGGCCTGTTTCTCGGGGTGATGATGCCTACAATTGTCTCTCTACCTATAGACCGAAGCGATGAATCAATCTGTGTTCAACCGCGCCACGCAAGACGTGGGCAACATCGTCGAGTTTGGCCACGTCAACGTGCGCGTGCCAGACCAGCAAAAGGCGATCGTGTTTTACCTCATGGGCTTGGGTTTGACCCGTGACCCGTATCAGCGCATCGGCATCACCAACGCCTGGATCAATGTCGGCACCTCCCAGTTTCATCTGCCGGTTGGCCCAGCCCAGGTGCTGCGTGGGGTAACCGGCTTGGTACTGCCCGATCTGGACGCGCTCATGGCGCGACTGGACAGCGTTGAACAGTTGCTTGCCGATTCTGCGTTCGCCTTTGTCCGCCACGGACCGACGGTTGATGTCACTTGCCCCTGGGGCAACCGCATGCGGGTGCATGCGCCAGACCCGGCACGGTTTGGCAACATGACCCGGGGCATGCCGTATGTGGAGATAGACACCGCACCGGGCAGCGCACAGCGGATTGCCCGCTTCTACGCCGACATCCTGGGTGGCTTGGCCCACCATGGAGAGGATGCGGGGGGCGCCTTTGCCCGCATCGCCATGGGCTTGAATGAAAGCCTGCTGTTCCGCGAAACGGACCGTGCGTTGCCTCCCTATGACGGCCACCATGTGCAAATAACCGTGGCCGATTTTTCGGGCGTTCATGGGCGTTTGCTGGCGCGCGGACTGGTCACCGAGGAGAGCGACGAGAGCCAGTACCGGTTTCAGGACATCACCGACCTGGACACCGGCGAGGTGCTCGCCACGCTGGAGCATGAAGTGCGCAGCATGCGCCACCCCTTGTTTGGGCGGCGCTTGGTCAATCAGCAGGGCTGACCGCGGCGGGCGAGCAGCCACTGCGGTGCATCTTGCAAGCACACAGGGCGCAGGAATCGGTCCAGCGCCGCATCACCCACCGAGGTGGTCATGGGCTGGGTGCTGGAGGGCCATGGGCCACCGTGCTGCTGCGCGGCGGTAACGGCCACGCCGGTTGGCACGCCAGCAAACAGCACGCGACCCGCGATATTCATGGCACCGCGCACCAACGCACGCGTGTCATCGGTCTCGTTCTCGGCGCCCCACAGGGTCACGGTCAGGCTGCCGCCCACGGCTTGCAGAACGTCCAGTGCGTCAGCGACCGATTCGGCCCGCACGATCAGGCTGGCGGGGCCGAACACTTCTTCACGCAACGCGGCTTTGGCAATGAAACTCACTGCGCTGACCTGAGCCAGGAAAGGGCGGGGTGCTTCTGCATTACCGGCCCCTTGCACCAGCGGCTGCACACCAGACGCCACCAGGTGGGCCACACCGGCGTCAAACGCCTGGCGCATGCCGGGGGTCAGCATGGCGTGGGGGTTTTGCGCGGACAGGGCGCTGGCAAGGTGGGTGACAAACGTGTCGTTGGTGGCTTTGTCGGCGGGGCTATCAATCAACACAATCACACCGGGGCTGGTGCAAAACTGGCCACAGCCTTGGGCGATGGAGCCCGCCAATGTGGCGGCCAGTTCAGCGCCTTTGGCTGCGAGCAGCGTGGGCAGAGCGACCACGGGGTTGGTAGATCCCAACTCACCATAGAAAGGAATGGGGCGGGGGCGTGCATTGGCCTGCGCCTGCAGGGCTGCGCCGCCGCGAGTGGACCCCGTGAAAGCGCCCGCTGCAATGGCCGGATGCCGTACCAGGTGCACACCCACGTCCGTGCCGCCGCCCTGAATCATGCTGATCAAACCGGCAGGCAGCCCCAGGCTTTTGAGCACCGGTGGAATCAGGCCCGCCACGCGGTTGGACAACACCAGATGACCCGAGTGCGCCTTGACAACCACAGGACAGCCCGCAGCCAAAGCGGAGGCCGTGTCACCACCGAGTACCGAGAACGCAAACGGAAAATTGCTGGCCGAGAACATGGCAACCGGACCCAGCGGCACGCGCTGGCGCACCATCGCAGGGTGGCCAGCGGGCGGTCCACCTGCGACGGCGGGGTCGTTCACAAAGTCAAACGGGACGCCGCGTTCGGCGATGTCCGCAAAGCGCCGCAACTGGAACGTGGTGCGGTCCAGTTCGCCATTGAGACGAACGGGGCCCAAGGCGGTCTCTTCGTCGGCCAGCGCGACCAGCGCGTCACGGTCTGATTCAAGTGCTGTGGCCAGGCCGCGCAGCAAGGCTGCGCGGGTGGCGCCGTCACTGGCGGACCAGCTGACAAAGGCTTGTGCGGCGGCTTCGGCAGCCGCGTCAACCTGCTCGGATGTGTGGGACATCAACGGTGCGCCGAGGGGCTCGCCGGTGCGTGCTTTATAGGATTGCAGTTTTTTTGTCATGTGATGGCTTGTCTTGTCAGTATCGGGAAAGGTGCATCTTATTCCCAGCGCAGATGGTAGCCCCGTGCGAAGGCTGGGATTTGAGGCTCAGCCGCCCCAAACTTCCTGCGCCGTTTCAATGACCAGGCGCAGCTTGGCGCGCTGCGCTTCTACCGCAATGTCGTTGCCATGCACGGTGCTGCTGAAGCCGCACTGGGGTGACAGAGCCAGCTGCTCCAGTGGTGCGTAGCGGGCGGCTTCGTCAATGCGGCGTTTGAGGTCGTCTTTGCTCTCCATCGCGCCAAACTTGGTGGTCACCAGCCCCAGCACCACGGTCTTGCCTTTGGGCAGGTAGCGCAAGGGCTTGAAGTCGCCGCTGCGCACATCGTCGTACTCCATGAAGTAGGCGTCCAGGTTCATCTCCTTGAGCAAGGCCTCGGCCACCGGCTCGTAGTTGCCGCTGGCCGCATGCGTGCTTTTGAAATTGCCGCGGCACAGGTGCATGGCCAGCAACATGCCCGGTGGTTTTTGCGCCACCACCAGGTTGATGAACTTGGCGTAGCGGTGGGGCAACTCGTTGGGATCGTCCCCGCGCTGGCGGGCGGCTTCGCGCATTTTTTCGTCACACAGGTAGGCCAGGTTGGTGTCGTCCATTTGCACATAGGTGCATCCGGCGGCGGCCAGGCTGCGCAACTCGTCACCGTAGGCGTTGGCCACGTCCTGGTAAAAGTCGGGGTCCAGCTCGGGGTAATGCTGCTTGCTGATACCGGCGCGGCCGCCGCGGAAATGCAGCATGGTGGGCGAGGGGATGGTGACCTTGGGCGTGTTGCCCGCACTCACCTGGCTTTTCAGGTACTGAAAGTCCACCAGCTGGATGTCCTTGACGTGGCGCACCTTGTCGATCACGCGCATCACGGGGGGTGCCAGTTCCAGCGTGCCATCGGGCTTTTGGATGGTGACGGGAATGTCGGTTTTCACGCCGCCGATCTGCTCCAGAAAATCGATGTGGAAATAGGTGCGGCGGAACTCACCGTCGGTGATGCTTTTCAGGCCCACGTCTTCCTGGAACTTCACGATCTCGGTGATGGCCTGGTCTTCCACCAAACGCAGTTGCTCCGGGGTGATGACGCCCTGGGCTTTTTGCTCGCGGGCCTCCAGCAGGTAGTGGGGGCGCAGAAAACTGCCCACATGGTCGTAATGGGCGGGTAGCTGGGTCATGACGGTCTCCGGTGGTGTGGTGCTGAAGCTCGAATGGTAGACCATCTTCCGAGAGTCGAATTGAATACAGAGAGTCGCTTTTTTATCCGGATAAACCCTGATTAGTGTCAATATCCGTCTTCAATGTATACAATAAGTATCCATGAGCACCTCGAAATCTTCATTTCCCCTGAATGCCTGGTACGCCGCTGCCTATGATGTGGAAGTGGCCCGCACCCTGATGTCACGCACCCTCTGCAACCAGAAACTGGTGCTGTTCCGCAAACTCGACGGCACCGTGGCGGCGCTGGAAGATGCCTGCTGGCACCGCCTGTTGCCGCTGTCCATGGGGCATCTGGAGGGGGATGAACTCACCTGCGGTTACCACGGCCTGGTGTTCAACGCGCAGGGGCGTTGCACCCACATGCCAAGCCAGGAAACCATCAACCCCTCGGCCTGCGTGCGCAGCTACCCCGTCATCGAGAAACACCGCTTTGTGTGGATCTGGCCCGGCGACCCGGCCAAGGCCGATCCTGCCCTGGTGCCCGACCTGCATTGGAATGACGACCCCCAGTGGGCTGGTGACGGCAAGATGATCCGTGTGAAGTGCGACTACCGTTTGGTCGTCGACAACCTGATGGACCTGACCCACGAGACCTTTGTGCACGGCTCCAGCATCGGCCAGCGCGCCGTGGCCGAAGCCCCGTTTGTGGCAACCTATGGCGACCGCACCGCCGTGGTCACCCGCTGGATGGAGAACATCGAGGCACCGCCGTTCTGGGCCGGGCAGATCAAGCATGCGCTGGGTTATGCAGGGCCGGTGGACCGCTGGCAAATCATTCGTTTTGAAGCGCCTTGCACCGTTACGATTGATGTCGGTGTGGCCCGGACCGGCACCGGTGCCATCCCGCCCGGTGGCAATGCCGGGGATGCCCGCACCAGCGACCGGACCCAGGGCGTGAACGGCTTTGTGCTCAACACCATCACCCCCGAGACCGACGGCACCTGCCTGTATTTCTGGGCCTTTGCCCGCAACTACTGCCTGGGTGAGCAGGCCCTGACGCACAAACTGCGCGAAGGCGTGGCCACCATCTTCCGGGAGGATGAGTTGGTGCTTGAAGCCCAGCAGGTGGCGATGGACGAGCGCCCCGGCCACACCTTTTACAACCTCAGCATCGACGCCGGCTCCATGTGGGCGCGGCGCTTGATTGACGGGCTGGTGGCGCGTGAGCAAACCGGCACCAGCACCGCCAACACCGTCATTCCGATTCGCGCGGCAACTTGACGCTCAAAGGAAACACCATGGCAATTGCTCCTGTTTTAATAGCTACTCCCGCAATGGATACGGGGGCTACAGGCCAATCCAGTGTACAAGTGCAGGCTTTATTGCGTTTGCGCGAGATGATTTTGGCCGGCGAGTTGCCTGGCGGCGCGCGCATTGCCGAGTTGTCGATTGTTGAAAAACTGGGCTTCTCGCGCACGCCGATTCGCGCCGCGCTCATGCGCCTGGAGCAGGAGGGGCTGCTCGATGCCCTGCCCAATGGCGGTTATGCCGTCAAGACCTTCTCGGAGCGAGATGTGTCCGACGCCATCGAGTTGCGCGGCACGCTGGAAGGGCTCGCCGTGCGCTTGTCGGCCGAGCGTGGTGCGCCGCCCGTGGTGTTGAATGAAGCCCGTGCCTGCCTGCGCGAGATTGACGCCGTGCTCAGCCAACCCGCGCTGGATGACGACGCTTTCTCCCGCTACGTCACGCTCAACGAGCGGTTTCATGCGCTGCTGAGTGAGATGGCTGGCAGTGCCGTGATCGCCAAAGAGCTGGACCGTGTGTGCAGCCTGCCGTTTGCCTCGCCCTCGGGGTTTGTGGTGGTGCAGGCCAATTCACCCAAGGCGCGCGACATGCTGATCGTGGCGCAAGACCAGCACTGGCAGGTGCTGGACGCTATCGACCGGCGCGAAGGCTCACGCGCCGAGAGCCTCATGCGCGAGCATTCCCGCATGGCCCAGCGCAACCTGCGCGAGGCGGTGCAGAGCCAACGCCTGGACCAAATGCCCGGCGTACAGCTGATTCGCAAGCGCAGCTGATCCGCAGCCCCTCAACCCTTCACCTTCATCACCCCATGCGCAACACCCCAGACTGGTTTGACGCCGTTATTCAATCGGTTCGTGACGTCACGCCCACCGTGCGCGAGTTCACGATTCAGCCCGACGGCGGCGTGTTGCCGCACGAGCCCGGCGGCCACCTGCAAGTTCAGGTGCTGGTCAACGGCAAACCGCAAACCCGTTCGTATTCCCTGATTGACCAGCCGGACGGTGTGGCCTACCGCATTGCGGTCAAACGCCTCGATGACGGGCGTGGCGGCTCCCTGGCCATGTGGCGGCTCACCGCGGGCGACCGCATCCGGGTCACGGAGCCGCAAAATCATTTCCCGCTGGACCTCACAGCACCGTCTTATCTGCTCGTGGCGGGCGGCATTGGGGTCACGCCGCTGGTGCTGATGGCGCAAACGCTGGCCCGACGCAACGCCCCGGTGCGCATGTTGCAGGCGGCCCGCACCGAGCCGGAACTGGCCTATGAGGCCGTGTTGAAGGAGGCCTTGGGCGGGCGTTTACAGACCTATGTTGCCGGGCAAGGACACTTGATTGACTTTGCCGCCGAGATTGCCGCGTTGCCTGCCGGTGGGCAAATGGTGGTTTGCGGCCCGGCGCCGATGCTAGATGCCGCACGCCGTGCCTGGGCGCAGGCTGGGCGCCCCGCCGCCGACCTGCGTTATGAAACCTTTGGCAGCAGTGGCCGGTTTGCGCCGCAAGCTTTTCGGGTGCAGATACCGCGCCAGCAGATCGACATCATGGTGCCCGCCGATGGCAGTCTGCTCGATGCCATCGAGATGGCCGGGGTGCAAACCCTGTCCAACTGCCGTCGCGGTGAGTGCGGCTTGTGCGCGATGGATGTGCTGGCGGTGGAGGGTGTGATTGACCACCGTGACGTTTTCTTGAGTGACGATGAGAAAGCGCAAAACAAACGCATCTGCGTGTGTGTGTCGCGCGTCGTGGGCGCCATTACACTGGACTCGGCCTACCGGCCTGAGGCTTGAACTGTCAAATTTCAGTTATTCATCATTGCTATAACAACGAGTCTGAAATCACTATTGCGGCGGTTAACTTTTGCGGCCACAGTAACTGGAAAATTCTTATAAAAGTTTATCGTTCGACCATCCTCTGGAGACAAAAATGCAAAAAAGACTATTCCTTCACGCCACAGCCCTCGCCGTTGTTGCGCTGACAGCTACCAATTCAATAGCGCAGGGCACGCCCTTCAAAATTGGCCTGATTCTCCCGATGACCGGCCAGCAAGCCAGCACCGGACGCCAGATTGAGGCCGCCGCCAAGTTGTACATGGCCCAGAACGGCGACACCGTGGCGGGCCGCAAGGTCGAGCTCATCGTCAAGGACGACACCAGCATTCCCGACGTCACCAAGCGCATGGCCCAAGAACTCGTGGTGAACGAGAAGGTCAATGTGCTGGCCGGTTTTGGCATCACGCCCTCGGCCCTCGCCACCGCACCCATTGCCACGCAGTCCAAAACTCCCATGGTGGTGATGGCGGCGGCAACTTCCAGCATCACCCAAGCCTCGCCGTACATCGTGCGCACCAGCTTCACGCTGGCGCAGGCTGCTGTGGCCATGGGCGACTGGGCGCCCAAGAATGGCATCAAGAAAGTGGTGACACTGGTCAGCGACTACGGTCCCGGTATCGATGCTGAAAAGTATTTCAAAGAGCGCCTGGTTTTTAACGGCGGCCAGGTGACCGAGTCCCTGCGTGTGCCCCTGCGCAACCCCGACTTCGCCCCCTTCCTGCAGAAGGTGCGTGATCTGAAACCTGACGCCCTGTTTGTGTTCGTACCCTCCGGCGCGGGCGCCGCCGTCATGAAGCAGTTCCTGGAACGCGGCATGGACAAGGCCGGCATCAAACTCATTGGCACGGGCGACGTGACCGATGACGACCAGTTGAACGACATGGGCGACGGCGCGCTGGGCGTGGTCACTTCGCACCACTACTCCACGGCGCATCCCTCGGCACTCAACAAGAAATTTGTGGACGCTTTCGGCAAAGCCAACAAGGGTCTTCGCCCCAACTTCATGGCCGTCGGTGGTTATGACGGCATGCGCGTGATCTATGAAGCGCTGAAAGCCACCAAAGGGCAGGGCGACGGTGACGCCCTGCTGGCCGCGATGAAAGGCCAGATCTTCGAGAGCCCGCGCGGCCCCATGTTCATCGACGCCCAAACCCGCGACGTGGTGCAAAACATCTACCTGCGCAAAGTCGAGCGCAAGGACGGCCAGTTGTATAACGTCGAATTCGATGTGATTAAGGACGTCAAGGACCCCGGCAAGACCAAATAAACCGGCCGACGGATCAGGGATTGATCTTTTGTTCACTGGCGCGCGGCCTGCAAGGGTGGTGCGCCAGTTTTAACGTGAGCCTGTAACACCATGTTGACCATTCTTTTTGACGGCATCGCCTACGGCAT
The DNA here is from genome assembly GCF_056521395.1 of Rhodoferax sp. LS1R11. Taxonomy (NCBI): domain Bacteria; kingdom Pseudomonadati; phylum Pseudomonadota; class Betaproteobacteria; order Burkholderiales; family Comamonadaceae; genus Rhodoferax; species Rhodoferax sp. LS1R11. The sequence continues at coordinate 161,416 of NZ_JBWMAW010000010.1, read as the reverse complement.
GCTGCTCTTCATCCTGGCCGTCGGCCTGGCCGTGACCATGGGCCTGATGAACTTCATCAACCTCGCGCACGGCGCCTTTGCCATGGTGGGGGGTTACATCACCGTGCTGCTGATGCAGAAACTCGGCGTGCCCTTTTTGCTGTGTCTGCCGCTGGCCTTTCTGGGTTCGGCGCTGCTGGGCGGCGTGCTGGAGCGCACCCTGTACCGGCCGCTGTACCACAAGCCCCATCTGGACCAGGTGCTGTTCTCCATCGGCCTGACCTTCATGGCCGTGGCCACTGCCGACTACTTCATTGGGTCGAGCCAGCAAATCGTGCAACTGCCCGAGTGGCTCAAAGGCCGCACCGAACTGGGCGAGGGCGCCTGGATGCTGGGCATGGGCCACTACCGCCTGTTCATCATTGCGGTGTGTGCCGCGCTCACGGTGGCGCTGCAATACATACTGACCAAAACCCGCTTTGGCAGCCGCCTGCGCGCCTCGGTCGACGACCAGCGCGTGGCCGCCGGTCTGGGCATCAACGTCAACGTGGTGTTTCTGGGCACCTTTGCCGTGGGCTCCGGCCTGGCCGGGCTGGGCGGTGCGCTGGGTGCCGAAGTGCTGGGACTGGACCCGACCTTTCCGCTCAAGTTCATGATTTACTTTTTGATCGTGGTCGCGGTGGGCGGCACCTCCAGCATCACCGGGCCGCTGCTGGCAGCCCTCCTGCTGGGCATTGCCGATGTGGCGGGCAAGTACTACATCCCCAAACTGGGCGGTTTCATTGTGTACAGCCTGATGATCATGATTCTGATCTGGCGCCCGCAAGGCCTGTTCGTCCGCCAAGGAGGCAAGTGATGAAGAACGCACTGACCAACTCACAAAACCTGCTGCTGCAAAGCGGCCGCTGGAAAGCCTGGGAGCTTCCCTTGTGGCTGCTGGCCCTGGCCTCGCCCCTGCTGCTGTCCAGCCACGCGCTGATCATCAACGAAATCGCGATCGTCGCGCTGTTCGCCCTGTCGCTGGATTTGATCCTGGGTTACACCGGCATTGTGTCGCTCGGCCACGCCGCCTTCTTTGGCATGGGCGCCTACTCGGCCGCCTTGTTTGCCAAGTTCATTACGCCTGATCCGCTGCTGGGTCTGGCCGTCGGTATGGCCGCCGCCGGGGTGCTGGGCGCCTTGTGCAGCGCCACCATCCTGCGCGGCACCGACCTCACGCGTCTCATGGTCACCCTGGGCGTTGGCCTGATCCTGATGGAACTGGCCAACAAGCTCGACTGGCTCACCGGCGGTGCCGATGGCCTGCAAGGCGTGGTGATGGGGCCGCTGCTGGGAAAATTCGAGTTTGACTTGAGTGGGCGCACGGCGGCCTGGTATTCAATAACGGTGCTGCTGGTGCTGTTTGTGATCGCCCGCCGCCTGGTGAACTCGCCGTTTGGCGCCACGCTCAAGGCCATTCGTGACAACCGGCTGCGCGCCATGGCCATCGGCATTCCTGTCAGCAGTCGCCTGGCCATCGTGTACACGGTGGCGGCGGCAGTGGCCGGGGCCGCTGGCGCGCTGCTGGCGCAAACCACCGGCTTTGCCTCGCTGGACGTGTTCGAGTTTCACCGCTCGGCCGACGTCATGCTGATCCTCGTTATTGGCGGTGTCGGCTGGTTGTATGGCGGCATTGCCGGGGCCATTGTGTTCAAGCTGATGCAGGACGCCATATCGAGCATCACGCCGCAGTACTGGACCTTCTGGATCGGCCTGTTTTTGGTGGTGCTGGTGCTGGTCGGGCGTGAACGCCTGATCCGGCCCTGGACCTGGTTCAAAAAATCCAACACCGCAGGAGCCCAACCATGAGCGCGACCAACACCGTGTTGTCCGCCCAGGGCCTGGTGATGAAGTTTGGCGGCATCACTGCCACCAACAACGTCACGCTCGACCTGAAAAAAGGCGCCCGACACGCCCTGATCGGCCCCAACGGCGCGGGCAAGACCACACTCATCAACCTGCTGACCGGCGTGTTGCAACCCACCAGCGGCAAGATCGTGCTTGAAGGGCAGGACATCACCGACCTGGCCCCTTATCAGCGCGTGCGCCGCGGTATGGTGCGCACCTTCCAGATCAACCAGCTGTTTGACACCCTGACCCCTTTGGAAACCCTGGCCATGACGGTGTCCCGACACCAGGGCCTGGGCAACAAGTGGTGGCAGGCGCTGGGCTCCTCCAGACGGGTGACCGAGCGCTGTGAGCAGCTACTGGAGCAATTCCACCTGACGGCGGTGATGGCGCAGGAAACCCGGGTGCTGGCCTACGGCAAGCGCCGTTTGCTGGAGATTGCCATTGCGCTGGCGTGTGAACCTCGCGTGCTGCTGCTGGACGAACCGGTGGCCGGTGTGCCCGCCGGAGAACGCGAAGAACTGTTACAGACCGTGGCGGCCTTGCCGGCCGACGTGTCTATTTTGTTGATCGAACACGACATGGACCTGGTCTTCAGCTTTGCCAATCGCATGACGGTGCTGGTCAATGGCACGGTGCTGACCGAAGGCGACCCGGACCAGATTGCCAACGACCCGCAGGTCAAGGCGGTGTACCTGGGTCATGGGGATGAAATCAACGAGGCCGTGGCGGTGCCCGGCGCAGGAGGAATGCATCATGGCTGAGTTGCTCAAGGTAGAGGGATTGAGCGCCGGGTACGGCGAAGCGGTGGTGCTGCAGGGTGTTTCGCTCACCCTGGGGGAGGGCCAGACCCTGGCTTTGCTCGGGCGCAACGGCACCGGCAAGACCACGCTCATCAACACGCTGGCGGGGGCCACGCGCCAGCATGCGGGCAGCATCATGCTGGGTGCGGGCCAGTCTGCGGTGGCGCTGCACAAGCTGCCCTCGCACGAGCGCGCAGCCGCCGGTATTGGCTGGGTGCCGCAAGAGCGCAACATCTTCAAATCGCTCTCGGTGCATGAGAACCTGACCGCCGTGGCCCGACCGGCCAGGGCAGGGCGGGCCTCCAGCCCGTGGACGCCCGAGCGCGTGTACGAGTTGTTCCCCCGGCTGGCCGAACGCAAGACCAACCTGGGCACGCAACTCTCGGGCGGCGAGCAGCAGATGCTGGCGCTGGGCCGCGCGCTGGTGCTGAACCCGACGCTGCTGTTGCTCGACGAGCCGTGCGAAGGCCTGGCGCCCATCATCGTGCAGGAGCTGCTGCGGGCGATCCGGCGCATCACGCGCGAAGAAGGCTTGTCGGCCATCATCGTGGAGCAGCATCCGCAGGCGATTCTGGCAATCTCGGACACCGCGGCTGTGCTGGACCGGGGCACGGTGGTGTACGCTGGCACGGCACGCAGCCTGCTGGAGCAGCCGGCCTTGCTGGACAAGCTGCTGGGTGTGGCGCGCTAAATTCATATTGCTATTAAATAGATAGCTACTCCCGCACGTCCCACCTGGGCTAGAGGCCTGTTTCGTTTAAATTCAGTTCTTCAAGGGCAAGTTCATGAGCATCAAGCGTTTTATCGCCACCCTGTTTGCCACGCTGGTGGTGGCCCATGCCGCAACGGCCCAGACTTTTCCGGGCAAGCCCATCCGAATCATCGTGCCCTTCGGCGCCGGTGGCGTGGCCGACTTGACGGCCCGCACCGTAGCCCAAAAGCTCAGCGCCTCGCTCGGCCAGCCGGTGGTGATTGACAACAAGCCCGGCGCCGGGGGCGCGGTGGCGGGTGACCTGGTGGCCAAATCGGCCCCGGATGGCTACACCTTGCTGCTCATGTCCAACGCCACGGCGATCAGCGCCACGCTGTTCAAGGCGCTGCCCTTTGATGCCCAGCGCGATTTCGCGCCGATCTCCACCCTGGGTTTTTTTGACATCGCGATCATCGTGCCCGCTGATTCAAAGTTCAAAACGCTGGGCGAGATGCTGAGCTTTGCCAAAGCCAATCCGGGCAAGCTCAACCTGGGCAGCATCAACATCGGCAGCACGCAAAACCTCACGGCCGAATTGTTCAAGTCCACCTCGGGTGCGGACGTGCAGGTCGTGCCCTTCAACGGCACGCCAGCGGTCATCACCGCCTTGCGGGGTGGCCAGATTGACGCTGCGGTGGAAATCCTGGGCCCCGTCTTGCCGCAAATCAACGCCAAAGCCCTGCGCGCCCTTGCCGTCACCGGCGACAAACGCGCCGAGGTCCTGCCCCACGTGCCGACCGCCAAAGAAAGTGGTTTGCCGAACTTCGTGGCCTCCAGCTGGAACGCCCTGGCCGCACCTGCAAAAACGCCCAAAGACGTGATCGCCCGCCTGAACAAAGACGTGACCGCTGCGCTGGAGTCCCCTGATGTGAAGAAAAAACTGCATGACCTCAATGTGGACGCCTTCGCCAGCACCCCCGCGCAAGCCACCGGCTTGCTGTCGGCTGAGATCAAGCGCTGGGGTGACGTCATCACCACGGCCAATATTCCAAAACAGTAATTGATTCAATGCTCGACATTCTTTCGATCACCGGTCCCATTTACCTCACCATCCTCACCGGCTACCTGGCCACCCGGTTGGGCCTGTTTTCCAAAGCCGACATGCGGGTGTTTGGAAAATTTGTTGTCAACCTGGCGCTGCCTGCGCTGCTGTTCAACGCCCTGTCGCAGCACCCGGTGCGCGATATTCTCAATGGCGAGTACTTGCTGGCCTATGCCCTGGGTTCCTTGATCGTCATGGCCGGCGGCGTGTTGTGGACACTCCGGGTGACGCGTCGTCCCCTGCGCGAGAGCACCTATGTGGCCATGGGCATGTCGTGCTCAAACAGTGGTTTCGTCGGGTACCCCGTGATGCTGCTCACCCTGGGCGCCCCGGTGGCGGGCGTGTCGCTGGCGCTCAATATGGTGGTGGAAAACCTGCTGTTGTTGCCGCTGCTGATGGTGATGGCCGAGATGGCGGGTGGCGAGGCCGACGGCCGGAGTCATTGGCTGCAGACCTTGGGACAAATCGGGGGGCGGCTCGTGCGTAACCCGATGATCGTGGCGATCGTGGCCGGTTTCGTGGTGTCTCTCATGGGTTGGCAATTGCCGGGTGCCATTGCCCGCACGGTCAATCTGTTCGCCCAGGCCAGCGGCGCGCTGGCGCTGTTTGTCATTGGCGGCACGCTAGTCGGTCTGCAGGTCAAAGGCCTGCGCCGCCAGGTGGCGCAAATCTCGTTTGCCAAGCTGATCCTGCATCCACTGGTGGTGTTGGCCGTCGTGCTCTGGCTGGTGCCGGTGAGCGACCCGCACCTGCGCACCGCCGTGCTCCTCACCGCCGCCATGCCGATGTTGGGCATTTACCCCATCCTGGCGCAAAAACACGGGCATGAAGACCTCAGCGCGGCGGCGCTGTTGGTCACCACCATGGCCTCATTCTTCACGCTCAGCACTTTGCTGTGGATCTTGAAAACGGTACCGACATGGGGTTGATCCGCACATCAAAGGTGCCCGCAGCCTGTAGAATTTGAAACACCCACCGTTAGAGTCGGGCAATTAGGATGACGTCGCTATGGAAGAACACCCCACCACGATTCCTTCGGTTTTGATGCCGGATGATTTCCCCTCCCTGCCCGACCGGGCAAACAACAGCCACCCGGTGCTCAAAACACTGCTGGCCGCGGTGTTGCTGCTGGTCGCGTTTGTTTTGTTCAAACGCTCCGGTTTGTAGCCATCAGCTATTTTTCAGCTCGGCCAGTTTGGCCTTCAGTGCAGCATTCTCTGCGCTGAGTTCTGTGATGGTTTGCTTTAGCCGGGCAATCATGCCCTCTGGCGTTTCGGGTTCGGTGCGCGCCACGGCTTTGGCCTCGCGGACCTGACGGGCCGCCTGTTGCAGTTCTTTTTTACCACCGGCTACAGCCGCCACCTGTTCTTCCACCGGCAAGGAGGCCACGGTCGCCGCCGCGTTGATGGAAATCGTGCCGGACTTCACAGCCGCCACCAGCTCAGGCGTAGCTGACTTCTGGATTTTCTCAATCTGGTTGATGGTGGCATTGCTGATGCGCGCCGCCTTGGCAATATCGTCGCGGGTCATGTGCGCTTCGGGCGCTGGCGCCGGGGTCGAAGAGGGTGCTTCAGCCGATGCCGCCGTGGAGGACGGCTGCACACGCGCCGTCAGAATGTCCTTCTTGCGCAAGGCCAGCACACCGCGCTGGTAGTCCGACACACTGCGCCGCCCCAGGTGCTGGTTAATCATCCACAGGTGCACGTCGTCAAGGGTCTTGAACTGGCTGTTCTGCACAGTGTTGAACGGAATACCGTGTTGGGTGCAGATGCCGTAGCGGTTATGGCCATCTACCAGCACCTCGCCCCAGAGCACCAGAGAGTCGCGACAGCCTTCCGCCAGCAGGCTTTTTTCAAGCGCGTCGTGTTCGTCAGGGGTCAGCGGGTCGATGTAGGCAAGCAGTTCTTCGTTGACCGTGATGTTCATGTGAGGCAGGCAGGTAGGTGATGGCAGGGGCGCCATTTTAGAGGATGCTCAGCGCCCGCCCAATTTCATGAAAAAGCGGCCTTGCATGGGTGTTGGGCTGAGCGCAGGCCACACTTAATGCCTTCAGTGCGGTCAATTGCTGGAGCGCAGGCGCGGTGTCAAGGCCGGTCTGGCAGCGCGCTACCAGTTCATCCAGCAGGCAGGAAAACGCCCGTACTTCAAGCCGTTGCAGGGCATGGGCCAGCGGCGCGTCCTGCGGTGAAAAGAACGACGCCGCGCCAAAGTCCCCGAGCAAGGCGGCGCCTTCACCGTCGTGCAGGATATTGTGGGCATACAAGTCGCCGTGCATCAGGCCTTGCCCATGCAGATGCTGTGCGGCCGACGCCATGCCCCGCGCCATTTGCAGCGCGGTGGGCAGATCAAACGTGGTGTCTTCGGCATAGATGTCCCGGGTGCAGGACTCCAGGCTGGGCGGCCCGGCCAGGTTGCGAAACACGGGGTCGATCAGGGCCATGACCATACCCAGGGCGCCTGCCGGATGATCATGCACCTTGCCCAACACCGGAATCAGGTGGGCATGAGAACCGGCGCTGATGCAGGCCGTCATCTCGCAGTGCGGCAGGCCATCGCTGGTGACCTCGCCCTTGAAAAGCTTGACCGCCACGGGTTGTGTGGCCGTCTCCTGCTGAAGGTGCGCGTGGTGAATGACGCCGGAGGCCCCTTGTCCCAGTTGATGGCCGATTTTCAGCCGGTCCCACTGGATTAACGCCATCGGTGTCTGAGTCAATGCGGCCGCCTCATGCGCCTCGCAAAACGGATTGCCGGCAAAAGCCAGCCACGACAGTCTGGGCAGCGAGAGCAGGAACGCGGGCAGTTCGGTCAGGCGGTTGGCTGAGATACGCAGCAGCTCCAGCGCGGTGCAGTGGGCCATCTCGGGCGGCAAGGCTTGCAACTGGTTGCCCGCCAGCATCAGCTTTTGCAACTGGGTGCAGCGGCCGATGGCAGCCGGCAGTGTGTCAATGCGGTTGTCGGTCAGCACCAGCCAGCGCAGCCCGGCGGGCAGTGCTTCGCCCGGCACCGTGCGGATCTGGTTGGCCTTGAAGCCGATCATGCTCAGGTGCGCGCATTGGCCCAGCACCTTGGGCAATTCGGTGAACTGGTTGTCCGAGCAAAACACGATGCGCAGTTTGCCCAGGCGCGGCAGGTCGTCGGGCAGCGAGGAGAGGGCGTTGCCAGAGAGGTCCAGAATTTCCAGCGTGTCGGCCAGCTCAAAAATCTCGCGTGGAAACTCCGTCAGCCCGCAGGCCAGGGTCAGTCGCCGGGTGCCGGTGAGTTGCCCCGAACGCAGTTGTTCCAGTGTGTTCATCATTTTGATAGTGATTTTTATAGATTGATTGAGTTGCTGCTGTTCTGCGCTATTGAAACTCCAGGCAGCACCATAGCATCCATCTCCAATCGTCTTCAAGAGCGACAAAGTGTGTCGCTCTTGAAGGTGCATTGCGCCCAAATAGGGGGTGACAAAACGACGGTAATCCCCCCGGTAAACCAACGGCGCCAGAAGTAGAATTTTCTTAGAAAGAAGTTCTACATGAAGAGATCAAGATTTACCGACAGCCAGATCATGGATGCACTCAAACGGGTTGAATCTGGATTACCCGTACCGGAGTTGTGCCGCGACCTGGGAGTCAGCACTGCCACGTTTTACAAATGGCGTGCCAAGTACGGCGGCATGGATACCTCCATGATGACCCGCATGAAAGAGCTTGAGGAAGAGAATCGGCGCCTCAAGAAGCTGTATGTCGAGGCCCAACTCAAGGCCGACATCGTGGCCGAGGCTCTCAAAAAAGTGGTGAGGCCATCTCAAAGACGTGAGATGGCCAAACAAGCGGTTGAGCACAAGGGTGTTGCCATCAGGCTTGCCTGTGAGGCCTTTCGGGTGAGCGAGTCCTGCTACCGGTATGAATCCAAGCACAACGCTGAGAATGAAGAGATCGCCAACTGGTTGATTCGCTTGACGGACAACCACCGCAACTGGGGCTTTGGCCTGTGCTTCCTGTACCTGCGCAATGTGAAGAAGTGCAACTGGAATCACAAACGCGTTTACCGGATCTACCGCGAGCTCGAACTCAATCTGAGGATCAAGCCCAGGAGGCGCCTGGTGCGCGATAAGCCTGAACCGCTTGCGGTGCCAAGCGCCATGAACGAGGTCTGGTCAATGGACTTCATGCATGACCAGTTGCAAGACGGCAGAACCTTCAGGCTGTTCAATGTCATTGATGACTTCAACCGTGAAGCGCTGGGCATTGAAGTGGACTTCTCACTTCCGTCTGAACGTGTCATTCGCTCGCTCACGCAGATCATTGGCTGGCGGGGTAAGCCAGTCGCCATTCGCAGCGACAACGGCCCGGAATACATCAGCGCCGTGATTCAAAACTGGGCCAAGGGCATGGGCATCAGGCTGGACTACATCCAGCCTGGCAACCCCCAGCAAAATGCCTACGTGGAGAGATTCAATCGAACCGTGCGCTATGAGTGGCTTTCGCAGAATCACTGGTCAACTATTGACGAGGTTCAGGAGCACGCCACGCAATGGACCTGGTCCTACAATCACGACCGCCCGCACATGGCCAAGGCTGCATAAACCTTCTACTTCTGACGTCAGTGGAAAACGGGGGGATTACCGCACCATGCGCACTGCAGGTTCGCGTACTTCGGGGGAAAACTTCGTTGACTTTCTCATGGCTCCATATTCTCAAATGTTGGAGCCTCCTCAAAACCCGGGGCGATTCAGACTGACGAGTACTGCGACAAAATCTCATAAATTAGCATGCATGCAGATACAGAAAATTTTGAAATTAGCGCTGCAAGGTTTGTGACGGTAACTCTTTAAACTTGGCAGCGTAAGCTTTTGAGAAGTGACCGAGATGACTGAATCCCCAAGCTAATGCCACCTGCGTCACTGTCTCTGGCTTGTTCTGCAATTTGGCGCATAACAGTTCATCATGAACTCGCTGCAGACGCAAGTTTTTGAGAAAAAGCATTGGGCTCATACCCCGATAGCGCTGGAACCCCGTCTGAAGACTCCGTGAACTAACACCTGCATGACTTGCTAGGTCTCCCAGAGAGATTGGCTCGTCAACATGGGCGAATATGTACTCCTCACAACGCTTGACGTAATACGGCGCAATTTGCGGAGTAGGGCGTAGGAGTTCTTCACGAAAGTTATGTGGCTGGGCAGTTAAAAGCGCACAAATAAGTAATTGCTCCGTTTGAGCAATGATCAATGGAAATTTGCTTGCGCTTTGAATGAATGTATCTGTAGAAGCAAGAAGTGCAACAACGCTTTGCAGACTTATAGTCCGACTTTCACTCAAATTCATTTCGAGATCGAATTCCAGTGGATGCAATAACTCATGCCCGAGATGCGCTGCGCATGTTGACTCCAATAATTCACGATCAAGGCGCACGATCAGTTGTTGACATTCAGCATGCCAACGCATCGATAACGGCGCAGAGGATCCGACAACCGAAGCCACGCCTGGAGTCGACATTGAAAATTGCTTTCCGTGTCGTATTTCCGCTGATCCGCACAACGGCATCATCACAAGAAAAAAGGATTCAAGCGGATCCGAATCGATGGAAACTCCTGCGCCGTAGCTCAATCGACTCAAAGAAATACGCCCAATCGAGGTGTGATTCATTTCAGCACTGAGCCGCTGATGAGTACCAACAACTCCAAGTCGATGTGGCCTGAAGATCTGCCCAACCTTAGTGCTCGTTTCCTGGACGTCGTCTTCGCTATAAAACAACGGATGACCGGACAGACAGTTGGTAAGTCGATCTATATCAACCAATGTGTTCACTGAATTTCTCTCTTCTTGAAGTCCTCAAATACTCATCTGAAGACGTACCAAATAGTTTCGCTTTTGGGGAAATATGTTCGTTTTTTGGGTGGCGAGAAAATGACATGTCAGGACAATATGCTCAACAATTTAAGCAAGCAAGTGTTATCACAATGGGCATAACCGGAGACTGTCAACTGGGTTTTTGAATGCCCACGCGAACCTAAATCATGTCAAGAAAGCGAGCTTCCTATTGCATATCAGTTTGGGACGTACGAATCGGTAGATAGTGGAAAAACGAGATTTTTTTCATATTGTGACGTGGACCATATTTAAAAAAATTGTGGTTGGATTTCTTGAGAAGATCCCTACATGAACACACGATAAATGTTTGAAAAATGTTACATGTTCAAGTCAATCAACGCAATTGGTGGAAACCATAGGAGTTGGAAAAGCATGAACAACTTGAAAAGTTTTGATGCCAGTTTCCCCAGTTCATTGCTCACATTAGCCCGGTAGAACCTTATTTAGAAAAGGGCTACAACCCCAATCATCTGAGGTATGACGCTCTTTCATAGAGCGGAATTTAAAAAATTTCTTGGTGTGGGTTAGTGGTGTTGAGCATGTCTGACATCTAAGCAAGTTGCAGGTCCAAAGTAAGAAGAATTTTTCCTGCTTTCACATGTTGAGGTGAGCACGGCAGGATTTCAGTCTATGGCTAAGTTCAGGTGCTATTTCTTTGGATGGCGCGCAAGACATTTCAGAACCAATAAAAGAACCCGAATTATGCAAACGATCGAAGTCAATGGAGCGGGAAAATTGTATGGGCAACAGCGCGAATTACGAGATCGACTGCTCCGTTACCGCCAATTGAACAGTGGAATCAACGGTAGAGACCTTGCAGCCGAGATGCTGCTGTACCTTGACGATCCAGCAATATGTTGGGACATGCTCACCACATGGCTTTTGAAAAAAACACGGGCTCAGCGAATTGATATTGGGTTTGGATCCAGCTGTGACACCAATTACCGGCCTCAGTTTGAGCGCCTCCGGGACGGCTGTCCTATGAGCAGCGTAATTGGTGTTGCAATGAATGCGCGTGACTCTGCTATTTCCATCGTCTGGGATTCGAAAATTGCAGTTAAATTTTCCGACATCGAGCGTGATAGTCGACTTTGCTCGCATACGCGATCTTCATTACTTGCAGCAGGAACTCGGAGCAAAATCGCCGTAGCTTTGCGCGACCAAACCGGTGAAGTAGGCCTTTTGTGTTGCGATGCAACTGTTGACGGTGGCACATGGACGGATTCTGAGTGCTGGTTAATCGATACGTTAGCGCGTGAGGTTGTCGGCCCGGTATTCGCTAGCCTAAGCCGCTTGCACTTCACCAATGCAGATGTCTCTGGTGATGCCGATTTCGAATCAGATTGCATTAGAACTAATGCGTTGACGCCGGCCGAACAGCGTGTTTGTCAATTGGTTGTGGCAGGCCTCAGTTACAAGGAAATCGCGCGTCAGTTGACGCGATCGCCGTCCACGATTGATCATCAGTTACGAAGCATCCGCCGCAAGCTGGGCGTGTCGTCTACTGCCAAGTTGATTCGCGAGCTAATTAGTGTGACCTCAGATTCATCACTCCAGCGTTTATAGAAAATTCCGACTTTGAATCGGTGCTAACGGCTGGTTTCGTAGTAGGGCGCTGAGGTATCCCGAAAGGCCGAGATACGATTTGGGGTCATGAAGTTGTTGATCACTTTCATATCTACTCAATCACGTGGACATAGTGGAAACCCTATCGCGTGTCCACGCTATTGAGGCATTGATGGATTCACTCGACACTGAAGATTCGCTGCGGTCAATTAACCGCAATCACTTCTTTTATCGATGCCGGAGTCCACATGAGCAAAGAACTGCTTCACTATATTCAAGGCCAGCCACGCGCTGCGTCTGACATGGCAACGATGCCGTTGATAAGCCCCATAACGGAGCAAGCTTATGCAAGTTCTGCCAAGGGAACCGTCGCCGATATTGATGCAGCTGTTCAGGCTGCTCGTGCTCAGATTGACGGTGGTGATTGGAGCAAGATGAGCGGAGTTCAGCGAGGAATCCTGATCAACAAGTTAGCGGATCTCGTTGAGCGTGATGCCGAAATTCTGGCTGACATGGACGCACTGTGCATTGGTCGCCCACCAATCGAACCACGTTTGCTAGATTTGCCGAATGTAATCGGAACGCTTCGCACCTGTGGCGGTTGGGCAGACAAAATCGAGGGTCGAACGATTCCAACATCCGGTTATATGGGCGTCAAGACATTGTCGTTCACGCAGCACGAACCAATCGGTGTTGTTGGTGCCATCGTTCCTTGGAACACCCCATTGATGATTACCTGCTGGAAGGTCGGGCCGGCCTTGGCTGCAGGTTGCACGCTGGTTATCAAGCCTTCTGAAGAATCGCCTATGTCAGCACTACATCTTGCGGCACTGTGCAAGGAGGCTGGATTCCCTGATGGAGTGGTGAATGTGGTGACTGGTCACGGTGATGTGGTTGGTAAGGCAATGTGCATGCATCCTGGCGTGGACAAAATCACTTTTACAGGTAGCCCGGAAGTGGGTCGCGAGATCCAGCGAACCGCAGGGCCGCTGTTCAAACGGTTGTCCCTGGAGCTCGGTGGTAAAAGCCCCCAGATTATCTTCGAGGACGCAGTCTTAGAACAAGCTATTCAAGGCTGCGCAATGGGCCTCTTCTTCAATCAGGGGGAAGTCTGTGCTGCTGGAACTCGAATCCTCGCGCATCGCTCTATTGTTGAAAAAGTCGCTCAGATGTTGGGAGAGATTGCCTCATCCATTCAAGTTGGAGATCCCTCCAAACCAGGCATCAGCATGGGCGCGGTCGCCAACAAAGTTCAGTTTGACCGTGTCAACCGTTATATCCAGCAAGGAATTCAAGCCGGTGCACAAGTATTAGCTGGTGGAGTAGCCGAGCGTGGCACGGGATATTTTGTTAGGCCCACAATTTTTTCCAACGTCAACAACACGATGTCGATTGCCCGAGAGGAAATCTTCGGGCCAGTTGGAGTTGTGATTCCCTTCGATACGGACGAAGAAGCGATAGCCATTGCCAACGATAGCGACTATGGGTTAGGTGCGACCGTTTGGACACAGAACATTGGACGCGGTCACAAAGTCGCACAGGCAGTCAAAGCCGGGGCAGTCGGCATTAACTGTTGGGCTCCAATCGACCCTCACTTGCCTTGGGGCGGATTCAAATCCAGTGGAATTGGCCGGGAATGCGGGCTTTCTGGTGTGCTTTCATATACAGAAGAGAAGGTGATTACCGTGTTGCTGGCATGACGTTGAATTGGCAAGAATCGCGATTTTTTCGCATAGTTTTTTAAACACCTAAAGGAGACAAGTAATGAAATCAATCGCAATCGTTGGTGCCGGTCAGTCGGGTTTGCAGCTCGCATTCTCACTGCTCGATCAAGGATATGAAGTGACCGTCATTTCAAATCGTACGGCAGAACAGATACGCACCGGAAAAGTTACCTCCAGTCAATGCATGTTCGATGCATCATTGCAAACAGAGCGTGAACTCGGACTCAATTGGTGGGATAAGGATTGTCCTCGCATTGACGGATTTGGTGTCACAGTGACCAATCCTGAGGCAATCGGAGCGAAATTAATTGATTGGGTCGCACCGCTGGATGAATATGCACAGTCTGTAGACCAGCGTGTGAAGATGCCTGCGTGGATGGATGAATTCGAACGCCGGGGTGGGCACCTCGTGATCCAGGATGCCGGAGTCAAGGAATTAGAAGAATATAGCCAGACCCACGATCTAGTGGTCATCGCAGCTGGTAAAGGCGATATCGTCAAATTGTTTGAGCGCGATGATGTTCGCTCAGTATTCACGAGTCCGCAACGTGCGCTGGCACTCACGTATGTTGCTGGAGTGGAGCCGCGCTCACCGCTACCTGGCATTACTTTCACTGCGATTCCTGGAATTGGGGAATGGGTCATGTTTCCAGCACTCACAACCACTGGGCCATGCGAAATAATGACCTTCTTCGGCATTCCCGGTGGCCCAATGGACTGCTGGGGTGATGTAAAGACACCCGAGCAGCATCTCGAAAAAACAATGTCATTACTGAAGACCTATGTGCCCTGGGGGGCCGATCGCTGTCGTAACGCGCGGTTGACAGATGACAACGGGTACATCAATGGTCGGGTAACGCCTACAGTACGTAAGCCTATCGCTCGACTCCCATCGGGCCGCCTTGTATTCGGAATGGCAGACGTTGTTGTCGTGGGGGATCCGATCAATGGTCAAGGATCCAACAATGCTGCGAAATGCGCGACATCGTATTTGCACTCCATTTTAGAACTAGGTGACAGAAAACCTACGCCAGAGTGGATGCAACAAACTTTCGAGAAATTCTGGAACTATGCCGATTACGTGGTGAGTTGGAGCGCTGCAATGCTGCTGCCGCCCGAACCACATGTTCTGAACTTGCTCGGTGCTGCTGGACAAGTTCCGTCTGTTGCTCGCAAGATCGTAAATGGATTCAATCATCCTCCATCACTCTTTCCTTGGTGGATGGATGCCAATGAGTGCGAACGATTTATTCAACACGAAGCCGCTCAAATGAAATTGGCTGCATAAAGTGAAAGGAAATTCGCCATGAGTACAACAATTGCAACAGCTTTACTTGAATCGAAATCCAAATTTGAACCGCGTCAATTGCGCTTTGCCTTTGGACAGTTCGCCACTGGTGTGGCAGTTGTTACAACACGCGCTCTTGATGGGCACCTAGTGGGACTAACAGTCAATTCATTTTCATCGCTGTCTCTTGATCCACCCCTGATTACTTGGAGTTTGGTCAAACACTCTCCAAATTTGCAAGTTTTTAGTGATGCACCCTATTTCGCCGTCAACATATTAAGTGAGGACCAGAATGGTGTGGCAAGCCAGTTTGCAACGCCTGCGAAAGACAAATTCGTCAACATAGATTCAGACGTGAATGCTCATGGTGTGCCATTGCTGGCCAACGCGCTTGCGCATTTCGAATGTAGCTTGCTCCGTATCTACGATGGAGGTGATCACTTAATGTTTGTTGGCAAGGTTGAAAACTTCGATACTTTTGAACGTCGACCTCTGCTTTTTCATGCTGGGACATTTCAAAAAATTCAGCAAACGTTAGGGAGTCGCATTGAGTGTGCCTGATTGCCAAAGCATCCTCGATGATAGAAGAGGGTTGAGTTCGTTCCCTCTTCATAGATTTCAGGTGAGCACAGCGGTATGACAGTCAAGGATTTAGTTAGAAAAAATTTTTTCGGTACTTATTGAAATATTCACTTTATAGAAAGAGAAAAATGGCAACTTCACAAGAAATTGAGTCTCCCATCCGCTTTACCCGACTACAGCGTCTGATGATTGGCAACGGCATTCTCATACTGTTTATGTCACTGGTCGCTGGTATGGGACTTTGGATCTCGCTGATGGGCGGATTCGAGTTCATTCCAGGCACAGTGACTCAATTTTCGATACCGGGCACGCCGGACGGATGGGCGAAAGCACATCGCGGGACGCCCATGAATGCCCTGATGGTTTTTGCCGTGGCCTTAATTCTTCCGGGTCTGGGCTTTGCGCAGCGCACACAGGCTCGGCTGGGGTGGATCATTGTCGGTACAGGATGGGCTAACACGGTGTTTTATTTTTTTGCAAACTTCTCCCAGAACCGTGGACTCACCTTTGGCCCGAATCAATTCGGTCCTGGTAGTCTGGAAAGCTTCATCGCTTTGGCACCAGCCTATTTCTTTGGTGTATTGAGCATGGGAGGGCTTCTTTGGATGGCACGAAAAGCATTTCAAAACCAATGATGGAGTTTTGTCAATAAAGGCGAGTGCGCAAGCCGACGAATTGTTCAAGTCTTTCGATTTTCACTGTGTTTGCCTTTTAATTCTGCGCAGGCTACCTGATGCATTACGGAGGAAATAGGCCACATTGTTGAAAGTTTTGTTTTGCACAACCAATAGCCAGCTTCAAATTCTTTGCGACAAAACTTAAAGGTGCAGCTTGTACCTATTAGGGCTCGTCAATTTGGTCGCTAGCGCATGCTGAGGTTCCTGACAAATCAGTGAATATGCGCCCGGATGCTGCTTGAGTTTCTGCTTTTCCAGTCGAGGAGATCCGGCTCGCTACGTATTAATATGAATTGAGGAAATAGAAGATATGAAAAATAACAGAATGCATTGGGCTATTGCGCTCATGATCAGTACGTGTGCTGATTCCACTTTTGCACAGAATTCACCATGGTCTGTGCATATTGGGCCGGTTTCTGTAGGTCTGAACGTGAAGACGACACCTGAATCGCCCCAAGGAACACCGATTCCTGGCGCTAGTTTATCCGCGTCAGATGGTACGACCTTAGGTGTTGAGATTGGATATGACCTGTCACCCAATTGGACGGGACGATTGACTGTAGGTATTCCGTTGAAGTCCACCGTGACCGGCGCCGGGTCATTAGGCCCTTTGGGTACTGTGGGGGAACTCAACTACGGTCCTGCCATACTGACAGCAACGTATCGTTTTGGAAAGTTCGGGTTGTTTCAACCCTATGTGGGAGCCGGTGCGGCCTATCTAATTGTGTTCTCGACTCAGGACGCGAGTGTCTCCAACTTCAAGGTAAAAAACGCGTTTGGCAGCGCTTTGCAAATTGGAACTGATATTGATCTTGGTGGCGGCTACGGGCTTTTCTTTGATGTTAAAAAAGTTTTCATAGAGACTGAAGTATCCGGGACTGTTCCCGCGTTTGGTGGCGCTCCGGCTTTTGCCAAAGCACGTGTAGATCCGCTATTGATACATGCTGGTCTCGTGTACCGGTTTTGAATCGGTGGTGCCAGCGGCTACATAGTGTCTAGGAATTGATCACATACCCAGGTACGCCGTTCGCACCTGCTCATTGCTGATCAATTCCTGGCCGCTGCCCGTCAAGGTGACCTGGCCGGTCTCCAGCACGTAGCCGCGGTCGGCAATCGCCAGCGCGGCAAAGGCGTTCTGCTCGACCAGCAGAATCGTCATACCCTGCGCCTTGAGTGCCTTGACCACGTTGAACACCTCTTGCACCAGCAGTGGCGCCAGGCCCATCGACGGCTCATCGAGCAGCAGCAGCTTGGGCCGCCCCATCAAGGCGCGCCCAATTGCCAGCATCTGCTGCTGACCGCCCGACAAGGTGCCAGCGGGTAGTTGGCGTTTTTCTTTCAGGATTGGGAACATGGAAAACACCTTCTCCAGGTCGCCCTCCACCTGACTCCTGGGTTGCGTATAAGCGCCCAGGCGCAAGTTGTCCTCAATCGACAGCGGCCCGAACACCTGGCGCCCCTCTGGGCTCTGGCAAATACCGCGGCGCATGCGCATGTCTGATCGCAACTTGCTGATGTCCTGGCCCTCAAACTCAATGCGCCCGCAGCTCATTGGCTGCACGCCCGACAGGGTACGCAAGAAGGTGGTCTTGCCGGCGCCATTGGCGCCCACCAGCGCCACGGTCTCGCCGCGACGCACCTCCAGGTTGATGCCTTTGAGGGCTTTGATGCGGCCATAGCAGCTCTCCATGTCGCTCACGCGCAGCAGCACATCCGCCTTGGTGGCCGTTGCCGTGGCCTGCAACTGGCCAGTGCTGTGTCCACCCAGTCCGATTGACGCCGGTGCCAGGCTGGCGATGCGGTGAAACAGTTCCCGGAACTCGGCCTTGGCGATTTCGCCAAACAGCGGATCATCGTTGTCGAGAAAGGCGCGGTCGATCTCGGCCCAGTCGTTCGCGTTCAGGACGCTGCGCGCCAGCGGCATCACCAACTTTTCTTCCACCTGCATGTGACGCTTCAACCCGACCGTGTAGACGCGTAAGGCGGCGGCGAATGTCGGCAGTGCCAACTGACCATCGGCGGCTTGCTTCATGTGGGCGCGCAGGGCCTGGAGTTTCTCGGGGCCGTCCCGGTGCTCCTCCTGCAGCGGATCCAGGATGGCGGCGGCCTTGTCGCTGCGCAGGCGCAGCAGACGAAACAGGAAGTCGTCTTCCTTGGGGTGGTGCGAACGGTCCACAAACTGTTCGATGTAGTCAAACACCGAGCTGAAAAAGGCCGGGTCGACCGGGGCGCCGTCCTCGATTTCCCCGGCGACGTGGTCGATGGTGCTGGCCAGACGCCACAGGTTGCTGTGGTCTTCGCTGATGATGCGCAGTGCTTGCATGCGGGTGCCTTACGGGTGTGTTTCTTGGTTTAAGCGTGCGTGCCAAGGTAGGCGGCGATCACGTCGGGATTGCGGCGCACTTCTTCGCCGGTGCCCTCGGTCAGTTTCTTGCCATAGTCCAGCACCAGGATGCGATCCGACAGATTCATCACCATCTTCATGTCGTGCTCCACCAGCACCACGGTGACGCCGGAATCCGCGACCCTGCGCACCAGGGCATCCACTTCAATCGTTTCTTTCGGGTTCAGGCCGGCGGCCGGTTCGTCCAGAAAGATGATGCGCGGCTTCAGGGCCAGCGCGCGCGCAATCTCCAGCCGTTTCAGGGCGCCGTACGGCATGCTGTCAGCACGGGCCTCGACATAGGCGGCCAGCCCGACAAAGCGCATCAGCTCGGCGGATTCCGCGCGCAATTCGGCGTCGCGTCGGGTGATGGAGGGCAGGCGCAGCGCCGCCTTGAGCGGATTGCGGTCCAGCCGCAGGTGGGCGCCGACCATCACATTCTCGATGGCGCTCATGTTCATGCAGATCTGCAGGTTCTGGAAGGTGCGGGCGACGCCACGTCGCGCCAATTCGTTGGGGGCCTTGCCTTCAATGGCTTCGCCGTCCAATTTGATGGAGCCACTGGTCGGCGTGTAAACCCCGGTGATCAGGTTAAACAGCGTGGTCTTGCCGGCACCGTTGGGGCCGATGACGGCATACACAATGCCGGCGTCGATGCTGAAGCTGACGTTTTGCACCGCTTTGACGCCACCGAAATGGATCGAGAGCTGTTGGACTTCAAGGAGTGCCATGCTTAATTTCCCTTGCCGAATTTAGCGGCCAGCGTGGGGACCAGGCCCTTGGGCATGAAGATCATGCAGCTCATCAAAATAGTGCCGAAAGCCACCGTCTCCCAGCCCTCCAGCGAGGCGAGCGCTTGCGGCAAGGCGGTTAGCAGCACGGCGCCCACCAGCGAGCCATAGACCGAGGCCATGCCGCCAATCACCACCATGGTCACCAGTTCAATCGAGTGAAAGAAGTCGGCGAAGTTGGGCGTGACAAAACCGACGTAATGGGCGGTGACGCTGCCCATCAGGCTGGCAAACACCGCGGAGATGACAAAGATCGAGACTTTGTAGCGCACCACATCGACACCCGCGACCTGGGAGGCCACTTCGGAGCCATGCAAGGCGCGAAGGGCGCGGCCAAACGGCGAATCGATCAGATTGAGCGAGGCCCAGACGCTGACCGACAGCAGCAAGGCCACCACCCAGTACCAGTGTTTGTCGCTGGACAACTCGAAACCGAGCAGACTGAATGCTGGCACTGCCATGCCGTCAGGGCCGCCGGTAAGGGCCGCCTCGTTGCGCAGCACGATATTGATGATGATGCCCAGACCCAGGGTGGCCATCGCCAAGTAGTGGCCTTTGAGTTTGAAGATAGGCCGCGCCAGCACCGCAGCCAGCAAGCCGGTGACCAGGGCGCCGGCGCCCATGGCCAGCAGCGGATGCCAGCCGAAGTGGGTCGGCAACACGGCGGACGCATAGGCGCCAATGCCGAGGAAACCGGCGTGGCCCATGCTGATCTGGCCGGCAAAGCCGATCAGCAGGTTCAGGCCCAACACGATGACGGCGTTGATCGCCATGCGAATCGCCAGATCCATGTAAAAACTGTTGGGCAGCACAAAGGGAAGCACCAGCAAAATGGTGATGACGATATACAGGCCGAAATAAGCGCTTTTTTTCATGGCTCAGACCCGATCGGTGGATTTGCCGCCAAACAGGCCGCGCGGCATGAAGAACAGCATGAACAGGATCAGCACGAAGGGAATCGCATCCTTGTAAGCGGAGGAGATGTAGCCCGCGCCCATGGCTTCGAGAATGCCGACCAGCAGGCCGCCCAGCACGGCACCCAGGCCGTTGCCCAAGCCTCCAACCACGGCGGCCACAAAACCCTTGAGACCCAGCATGATGCCGACGTCGTAAGAGGTCATCGTAATCGGCGCCACCAAAATGCCACCCAGGGCCCCGAGCGCGGCCGACATGGCAAAGCTCATGAACAGAACCCAGCTGGTGTTGATACCGACCAACTCGGCCGCCACCCGGTTGAAGGAGGTGGCGAGCATGGCTTTGCCGTGCAGGGTGCGGGTGAAAAAGTACCACAGGGCGAGCACGACCACTGCGGTCACGCCCAGCACCCACAGGCTTTGCGGCATCAAGGTGGCGCCCAGGATGGCAATCGGGACTTCGCCGGAGAAGGCCGGCAGGCTGTGCGTGCCTTTGCCGAGCCAGACCTGGATCAGGCCGCGGATGACGAGTGAGGCGCCGATGGTGATGATGATTAGCGTCACCGTCTCCGCCCCTTTGACCGGTTCGATGGCCAGCTTTTCCAGCAGTACGCCGACGATGGCCGGCACCGCGATGGCCAGCAGCAGCGCCACCGGCAGGGGAAGGCCCATCTGGCTGAAAAACACCGCCAGCATGCCGCCGAGCATGATGAATTCACCTTGCGCGAAGTTGATCACGTTGCTGGCGTTGTAGATCAGCGTGAAGCCCAAGGCGGCCAGCGCGTAGGTGGCGCCGACGGTGACGCCGGAGAACAGGAATTGCAGGAATTGGGACAGCATCACGCGCCCCGTCCTGTTGGGGTGAAAGCCCTGCGGCTGAACCATTGCTTGAGCATTTGTTTCCTTCTCGTTTCGGCAAAGGGCTGTGCGCCCATACTTTGCGATTTTCAAACGCAGCAAGCGATCTGTCAATTAAGTGATACAAATAAAATTAAAATACACTAAATTTGTATCATGTATTTTGATGTCAAGAGGGTATACCCTTGTTCGTGACGCAGCATTTCAAGGTCAAAAAAGGCGCACAACATCAAATGCTTGAGTTTTGGCGTGACCAGGTTGGCGTGATGGGGCATCGACGCGAGTGGCCAGAGGTGATGCAGTCTGCTCAGACGCGCATGAGACAGAGCAGTCGTTAGTGCTGGAGGGGGAATGGGTCTATGTTTTGAAAGCGCTCAGCCAACATGGGTAGTACACCCGGGGTTGTGCCGTCAGACAGTTTCATGTGCAACTCAATGTGACGCTCGGAGGGTACGAGAAGGCGTCGGTAGAGTTCCTTGCATAACAGGCGCGCTTTCTGCCCGGGCCAGTGGCCGGGCAACAGTACATCGGGAAGCTCCGGGTCGCGAAGCAGCAGCCGGCGATAGTCGTGAATAAGCAGTGTGCGCAACAGGAATGCGCATTCGTCGTCAATTTCATTCTGCACATCGCGGCGCAGCTGGTCCAGAATAGGCTGATAGCGCGTCACGAACTCGGCATAAGATTTACCGAGTTGCTCCAGATTCCATGCGCGCTGGACCAGATCGGCATCACTGGCAGAGAGGTCTGAGCCCGCGTTGGCTGCGATCAAAGGCGTCAAATGTTTTAGTAAATCGCTCATGCCTTCAGTCATGAGTGCATCGAAGGCGGTCGTCAGGTCCGTGCTGGGATGCACGAAACAATCCGAACCTACAACCCCAAAACCTTGCCAGAAAAGGGCGCGACGTAAGCGTTCACGCTGCTTGGGTTCCAGTTCTCCAACCGTCAGAATGAGGCGCCAGCGGCGATCCCAGAGGGGTGAGTTGGACGCATAAATATGGCGCGCTGTTTCTTCAAAGCGACGCTGCCCTGCAGGTGTCAGCATGTAATCTGCGCGACGGCCGATGGCTTCGGAGTACATCCATTCTTCCTTGACGAGGCGAAAAATGGAAGTTCGAATGAGCCTGTCATTCAGCTGTAAGGGCTTCAGCAAACCAATCAGGCTACCTAGCCAGATGCGCCCACCACGCGGCAAAACAGCATCACCAAAAACGGAAATGATCAGCGAGCCTGCCTTCATGCGGCTTTGTTGCCGAAAGTCGGCAAGGTGGTTCTGAATGGGATCGATCACAGGCATTTTCCGGAAGCTACTGTCAATTAAAGGCGTGAATCTTAGCTGCTCCCAACTTTCTTAAGCCCACATGGTTTTGTTCTATCTGGCAAAGATCATGCATTTTGTGTGAGATGCCGAACGCAACTCGTTAAAACAAAAGCGATACATTATTCAAACATAAACAATACTAAATGAATCACTATGTGATAAGCTCGATTTAAATTTAAAACAGCGGATGGAAAAATCGTTGTTGAGACTGAAGTCCCCTTGCACGCCATCGAACACATCCCTCCTTTAGGAAAAATCAAATGTCCCACTTCTTATTCGAAAAACACCGCGCGAAACTCGACCACGCGCTTCAGGCGATCCAGACCCGTGGTTATTGGGCGGCCTATAACGAAATGCCCAGCCCCAAAACGTATGGTGAAACTGCGGCTGAAGATGGCAAGCGGGCTTTTGAAGCGCATCTGGGACAACAATTTGCGATCGATCAGCCGGGCCAAACGGGTTGGCTGGGCGGCGAGCAGTCGCCCTTCGGCACTCAACTGAATGTGCAGTACCCGGTGTGTGAGGTGCAAGCCTTGATCGATGCCGGCCAAAAAGCCATGCCAGCCTGGCAGGCCGTGGGCTGCGAGGGGCGCACCGGCATTTGTATTGAGATGCTGGACCGTTTGAACCAGCAGAGTTTCGAGCTGGCGCACGCCGTGATGACAACAACCGGTCAAGGCTGGATGATGGCTTTTCAAGCCGGTTCACCCCACGCGCAAGATCGTGGCCTGGAGGCCGTGACTTATGCCTACCGCGAACAGAGCTTTGTGCCGACTGAGACGATTTGGGAAAAGCCGCAGGGCAAGAACCCACCTCTGGTGATGAAAAAGCACTTTGAAGTGGTGGGGCGTGGTGTCGGCGTCGTCGTCGGCTGCGGTACTTTCCCCACCTGGAACACCTACCCCGGCTTGTTTGCTGCCTTGACAACCGGCAATGCCGTGATCATCAAACCGCATAGCAACGCGATTCTGCCAGCGGCCATCACCGTGCGCACCCTTCGCGCCGTGCTGGTTGAGAACGACATCGACCCCAACCTGGTCACCCTGTGTATTGCGGGAAAACGCGAAACCACGCAGCAGTTGGTGACCCACGCGGCGGTCAAGTCGGTTGACTTCACCGGCGGCAATGTATTTGGGCAATGGCTGATCGACAACTGCCGTCAGGCTCAGGTCTATGCCGAATTGGCAGGTGTGAACAACATCGTGATTGACTCTACCGACACCTACAAGCCGATGCTGCGCAACTTGGCGTTCACGCTCGCGCTCTATTCCGGCCAAATGTGCACCACCTCGCAGGCGCTGTTTGTGCCAGCAGGTGGGATTGACACCGAAGACGGCCACAAGTCTTACGACGAGGTTTGCGCGGATCTTGCCCGCACCATCGAGGGCACGCTGGCCAAGCCGGAAGTCGCGCTTGCCGTGCTCGGCGCGGTGCAGTCAGCAGACACTTTGCGTCGCATTGATGAAGCCAATAGCGGCGCGCTGGGCCGCGTGATTCTTGCCTCGAAGAAACTCGACAACCCCGAATTTCCGAACGCCGAAGTGCGCACACCGGTGCTGCTGGCTTGCGATGCGGCCGATGAAAAATCCTATATGGAAGAACGCTTCGGGCCGATTACCTTTGTCGTCAAAGTGGCCGATACCGCCGCGGCGATCGCCTTGTCAGAGCGGATTGTGAGCACCCACGGCGCCTTGACCACCGGCATTTACTCCACCCGCCCTGAAGTGATTGACGCGATGACCGCTGCCACCTGGCGTTCCAAGGTCGCGCTGTCGATCAACCTGACCAATGGCGTGTTTGTGAATCAGTCGTCCGCCTTCTCCGACTACCACGGCACCGGTGGCAACCCGGCGGCAAACGCCTCCTACTCGGATTCGGCTTTTGTGGCCAATCGTTTCCGGGTCATTCAGCGTCGTTACCACGTCTAAGGCTCAGCCATGACTTTTGAAAATATCCGGTTTGACGTGCAGGGCAACGTTGCCCGCCTGACGCTCAATCGTCCCGACAAAATGAATAGCTTCAACGCGGCCATGCACGCCGAGTTGCGTGCGGCGCTGGACCAGGTTCAGGAAGACAAAACCATCCGTGTGCTGGTGCTCACGGGTGCCGGTCGCGGTTTTTGTGCAGGGCAGGATTTGTCCGATAGCCAGGTGCAGTTTGTGCCCGGCGAAACACCACCCGATATGGGCGATGTGGTTGAGCAAAACTACAAACCCTTGATCTTGCGTCTGCAAAATTTGCGGGTGCCAACCATCGCGGCCGTTAACGGCATTGCGGCGGGCGCGGGGTCCAGTCTGGCGCTGGCTTGTGACTTGGTTATCGCCTGTAAATCGGCCTCGTTTTTACAAGCCTTCTCCAAGGTCGGCTTGCTTCCTGACACCGGCGGCACCTGGTTTCTGCCACAGCGCGTCGGCATGGCACGCGCCATGGGTTTGGCACTGCTGGCGGGCAAACTGTCGGCGGAAAAGGCCGCCGAATGGGGGCTGATTTGGGCCGCCGTGGAAGACGCCGAGTTCGCGACCACCGTGGACGCCCTGGCGATGCAACTGTCCACTGCGCCGACCAAAGCGCTGGTGCGCACCCGTCAAGCCATGCACGCCGCTCCCGGTCATACGCTGGAACAGCAGCTGTCCATGGAAGCCGGTTTTATGCGCGAATTGGGCTGGAGTGCGGACTTCACCGAAGGGGTTGTCGCCTTCGTGGCCAAGCGTCCGCCCAGTTTCACGGGGGCCTGAACGGATGAGCGCGCTCTCCAAGCAGTCAGTGATCGCTGTGGTCGGAACCGGCGCCATGGGTGCCGGTATTGCCCAGGTGGCCGCCGCCGCCGGTTATCCGGTGAAGTTGCTGGACACCCGCCCGCAGGCTGCCGAACAGGCCGTGACCAGCATTCGTGCCCAGTTCACCAGAATGGCTCAAAAAGGCAAGATGAGCCCTGAGGCCGCCGCCGCCGCCATTGAGCGACTGATGGCGGTCAATGAGTTATCCGATCTGGCCGATGCCAGTCTGGTGATTGAAGCGATTGTCGAAAACCTGCAAGCCAAGCAAAAGCTGTACAGCGATCTCGAAGCATTCGTTGGGGTGGATTGCATTTTTGGCACCAACACCTCGTCGATTTCCGTCACCGCCATTGGGGCCGCCCTTCAGCACCCCGAACGGCTGGCTGGTTTGCATTTCTTTAATCCGGCGCCCTTGATGGCACTGGTGGAAATCGTCTCCGGACTGGCCACTGACAAGGCCGTGGCGCAAAGGCTGTTTGCCACCGCTACGGCTTGGGGCAAAACGGCAGTGCATGCCAAATCAACGCCGGGCTTCATCGTCAACCGTGTCGCGCGCCCGTATTACGCCGAAGCCCTGCGCGTGCTCAACGAAGGCGGCGCTGATGCCGCCACCATCGACGCTTGTTGCCGCGAGGCCGGTGGTTTTCGCATGGGGCCGTTCGAGCTGATGGACATGATTGGTCACGACGTTAATTTTGCCGTGACCCGTTCGGTGTGGCATGCCTTCTACAACGACCAGCGCTTTCTGCCGTCCCTGATTCAGCAAGAACTGGTCGATGCCGGGTTTCTCGGTAAAAAAACCGGCCGTGGTTTTTATGATTACCGCGACGGCGCCGTTCGCCCAGCGCCCAACACCGAAGCTGCGCAAGCGACACCCGACGCCGTGGTTATTTACGGCGATTCGGTCGCCGCCAAAGCCCTGGCCGAGCGCTTGCGCACCAACCACATCCGCTTTAGCCAGGCAGACGTCAACGGTGAATTGCTTGCGATAGCCGGTGATGCGCAGCTGTACGTCACCGATGGCCGCACTGCGACACGTCGGGCCTTTGAGACTGGCGTCGCCAATACCGTGCTGATCGATTTGGCGCTGGATTACAACAAGGTGACTCGGCTGGCCATCAGTGTGGCCGCGCAATGTGACACCGCCAGCGCAGCGCAGGCGATCGGCTTGCTGCAAGCCGCGGGCATGGCAGTTTCCAGGTTCAACGATGTGCCGGGTCTGACCGTGATGCGCAGCGTGGCGATGCTGGCCAATGAAGCAGCAGATGCCGTCAATCAAGGGGTGTGTGATGCGAAAGGGGCCGATGCTGCCATGCGCCTCGGGGTCAATTACCCCTGCGGCCCGCTGGCCTGGGCCGATAGCGTGGGCCTGCCCCAAATAAGCCAGGTGCTCAGCAACCTCGGTCAAGCCTACGGGGAAGACCGCTACCGCGTCTCGCCGCTGATTCAACACCATGTTTTTGCGGAGAAGAACTTTCATGACTGAACCCCATTCCGATCCGCAGGCCTTGGCCGAAGAAGTGGCTGCGGCCATGTGGTCGCGTGACCGCGCTACCAACGCCTTGGCGATGCAGCTACTCAGCGTCAAACCGGGTTACGCCATGGTGTCGATGCCGGTGCAGGGCGACATGCTCAATGGCCACCACACCTGCCACGGCGGCTACCTGTTTACCTTGGCCGACAGTGCCTTTGCCTATGCCTGCAACAGCCACAACCAGAACACGGTGGCATCGGCCTGTCATATCGACTTTTTGGCACCCGCCAGAGAAGGCGACGTGCTGGAGGCCGAGGCCGTCGAGCGCTCGCTGGCCGGACGTACCGGCGTTTATGACGTCACGGTGCGCGTGCGGGGCGGCAAAACCATCGCCTTATTTCGGGGCAAGAGCTACCGCATCAGCGGTGAAGTGATTGACGGCCTGCAGCAGGCCGAGCACGCCCAATAATTAAATGACCAAGAGGAGACAACATGCCTGTGAAAAAACCTATGCCCGGTGACCTTGAGCCGATTGAGTCCGCCAGCCGTGACGAAATTTCCGCCCTGCAACTGGAGCGCATGAAGTGGACGCTGAAGCACGCTTATGACAACGTGCCGCACTACAAAAAGAAGTTCGATGAAAAAGGCGTCCATCCCGACGACCTGAAAACTTTGGCCGACCTGGCCAAGTTTCCGTTCAGCACCAAAATCGACCTGCGCGACAACTACCCGTTTGGTCTGTTTGCCGTGCCGCGCACCCAGGTGGCACGCGTGCACGCCTCGTCCGGCACCACCGGTAAACCGATCGTCGTCGGTTACACACTCAAGGACATTGATAACTGGGCCAATCTGGTAGCCCGCTCCATCCGTGCAGCGGGTGGCCGCGCCGGTGATACCTGCCACATCGCCTACGGCTACGGTTTGTTCACCGGCGGTATGGGTGCCCACTACGGCGCCGAGCGCGCTGGCTGCATGGTGATCCCGATGTCGGGTGGACAGACCGAAAAACAGGTGCAGTTGATCCAGGACTTCCAGCCTGACATCATCATGGTGACTCCGTCTTACTCGCTGGTGATTGCCGAAGAGTTTGAGCGGCAGGGCATCAAGCCGGAAGACATTTCTTTGAAGATCGGCATCTTTGGTGCCGAGCCGTGGGGCCACGGCATGCGCGATGAGATTGAGCGCAAGCTGGGCATTGACGCCATCGACATTTACGGGTTGACCGAAGTGATGGGACCCGGTGTGGCCTGTGAGTGCATTGAATCCAAAGATGGCCCGGTCATTTGGGAGGATCATTTTTATCCGGAAATCATCAACCCGGATACCGGTGAAGTGGTGGCCGATGGCGAAGAAGGCGAACTGGTTTTCACCTCGCTGTCCAAAGAAGCCATGCCGGTGATTCGCTACCGGACCCGCGACCTGACCCGCTTGCTGCCACCCACCTCGCGCAGCTTCCGCCGCATGGACCGGATTACAGGCCGTACCGACGACATGTTGATCGTGCGTGGCGTCAACGTCTTCCCGAGCGTGATTGAAGAGCAAATTTTGCGCGACAAGCGTTTGGCGGGCACCTATCAAATTCTGCTCACCCGCGACGGCCACCTTGACAACGTGGAAGTGCGTTGTGAACTGCAACGGGAATTTTCCGGCAAGTTGTCGCCCTTGGAAGTCCAGGCGATCAGCAAGGAAATGCAGCACCACATCAAAACCATCGCCGGCATCTCTACCAAAGTGACGGTCTTGGACCATGAAGCCATTCCGCGCACCTTGACGGGCAAGGCTCGTCGGGTAATCGACGAACGGCCCAAGCAAGTTTAGCGGCTTGAATGTACAAATTTTTAGTCTTTTAGGGCTCTAGCCCTTGCTGCATATGCGTAAGCAGCTATCTTTTTTATATCAAGTGGACGTGTTTTTTTCACGTAATCTATGACCGAAGCTTTTATCTGCGATGCCATTCGCACCCCTATCGGCCGCTACGCTGGCGCTTTGGCCAGCGTGCGCGCTGACGACCTGGGCGCCATCCCGCTCAAGGCCTTGATGGAGCGCAACCCCCAGGTCGACTGGGCCATGGTGGACGACATCATCTATGGCTGTGCCAACCAAGCCGGTGAAGACAACCGCAACGTGGCCCGCATGTCCGGCCTGCTGGCAGGTCTGCCGATTGAAGTACCCGGCACCACGATCAACCGCCTGTGCGGTTCGGGCATGGATGCTATCGGCCTGGCAGCCCGTTCCATCAAGGCCGGCGATACCGAGCTGATGATTGCGGGCGGGGTTGAGAGCATGTCGCGCGCACCGTTCGTGATGGGCAAGGCCGAAAGCGCTTACTCGCGCAATGCGGCCATCTTTGACACCACCATCGGCTGGCGCTTCACCAATCCGAAGATGAAGAAGCTGTATGACACACATTCGATGCCGCAAACAGCAGACAACGTGGCGCAAGAGTTCGGAATTTCTCGCGCCGATCAGGATGCTTTTGCCGTGCGCTCGCAACAGCGCTGGGCCGCAGCCCACGCGGCGGGTCGCTTCTTGCCCGAAATTGTGCCGGTGCTGATTCCGCGCAAGAAGGGGGAGCCAATCGTCGTCGATACCGACGAACATCCACGCCCCGAAACCACGCTGGAAATGCTGGCCAAGCTAAAGGGCGTGAACAGTCCGGAGCTGTCCGTCACCGCCGGTAACGCCTCGGGCGTGAATGACGGGGCCTGTGCGCTGTTGATTGCCTCTGAAGGCGCGACCCGTCAGCATGGCCTGACGCCACGTGCCCGGGTGGTGGCGATGGCAACCGCGGGCGTGGCCCCGCGCATCATGGGTTTTGGCCCGGCACCTGCCGTGCGCAAGGTGCTGGCCAAGGCCGGTCTGACGCTGGACCAGATGGATGTCATTGAGCTGAACGAAGCTTTTGCTGCGCAGGGTTTGGCTGTTTTACGCGACCTCGGCCTGACGGACGACGAAGCGCGCGTGAACCCGAACGGAGGTGCCATTGCCATGGGCCATCCGCTCGGCATGAGTGGCGCCCGCCTGGTGACCACCGCGAGTTACGAACTGGCACGGCGTGGTGGGCGTTATGCGCTCTGCACGATGTGTATCGGTGTCGGGCAAGGCATTGCCATCATTATTGAATGCATTTAATTTTTACAACGAGGAGTCAAAACCATGAAATTCAAACTCAAAACGATCGCTCTCAGTGCCGCTTTGGTGCTGGGGACCTTGAGTGCCCAGGCTGCAGATCCGATCAAGATTGGGTCGGTCCTCTCCGTCACCGGCCCCGCCGCGTTTCTCGGCGATCCCGAGTTGAAGACACTGCAACTTTATGTTGAAGAATTGAACAAAAAAGGCGGCGTGCTCGGTCGCCAGTTGGAACTGGTTCACTACGATGATGGCAGTGACGCCAACAAAGCCAACGGTTTTGCGAAGCGCCTGATCGATGATGACAAGGTCGATATTCTGGTGGGTGGGACGACCACGGGTTCGACTATGTCGATGGTGCCGTTGGCAGAAAAAGCCAACATTCCCTTCATCTCCCTGGCTGGCGCGGTGGTCATTGTCGAGCCGGTCAAAAAATGGGTGTTCAAGACACCGCACACTGACCGCATGGCGGCCGAAAAAGTGTTCGAGGACATGAAGAAGCGCAGCCTTACCAAGGTGGCGCTGCTGTCTGAAACCAGCGGTTTTGGCCAATCCGGCAGGAAAGAGACCGAAGGCGTTGCCGCCAAGTACGGCATCACCCTGGTCGCCAACGAAACCTACGGACCGAAAGACACCGACATCAGCCCACAGCTGACCAAAATCAAAAACACAGCCGGTGTGCAAGCGGTGTTCGTGTTTGGGTTGGGTCAAGGCCCGGCCATTGTCACCAAGAACTACAAGCAACTCGGCATCACCTTGCCGCTGTACCAATCGCACGGCGTGGCTTCTGATGACTTTTTGAAGCTGGCCGGTCCGGCCGCTGAAGGTGTGCGTCTGCCTTCGCCAGCACAGTTGATCCCCGGCAAACTGGCTGCCAACGATCCTCAAAAACCGGTGGTCGTCGCTTACGAACTGGCTTACAAGACGCGCTACCAGCAAGATGTATCGACCTTCGGTGGCTATGCCTACGACGGTTTGATGATTGCCGTCGATGCGATCAAGCGCGCAGGCGGTACGGACAAAGCCAAAGTGCGTGACGCCATCGAAGCCACCAAAGGCTATGTCGGGTCGAGTGGCAACGTGACGATGTCGGCCACGGATCACATGGGCCTTGATCTGACCTCCTTTCGCATGCTGGAAGTCAAGGCGGGTGACTGGACGATTTCCCAGTAACGCCAAGACAACAACAGTCGCCATGTACGAAACCCTTGAAATTGAACGCAGCGGCCGGGTCGCCACGATCTGGATGAATCGTCCGGAGGTGTTCAACGCCTTCAACGAACAACTGATCGACGATTTGAGCGCAGCCTGTGCCGAACTCGACGCCGATCGGTCGGTACGCGTGGTCGTACTGGCGGGGCGGGGCCGGCATTTTTCAGCCGGTGCCGATCTCAACTGGATGAAGCGTGCCTCGTCCTATGGCGAAGCGGAAAACCTGGCCGATTCCCGCCGTTTTGCCCGCATGTTGCGTGCGCTCTCGGGGATGTCCAAGCCCACCATTGCCCGGGTGCAAGGGGCGGCACTTGGGGGCGGGACCGGCTTGGCCGCAGCCTGTGACATGGCCGTGGCTGCGTCCAATGCGGTGTTCGCCACGTCCGAGGTGAAGTTCGGGATTATTCCGGCGGTCATCAGCCCCTACGTTCTGCGCGCCATCGGGCCCCGTCATGCGCTGCGCTATTTCCAGTCGGCTGAACGGATTTCTGCCGACAAGGCACTGGCGATTGGTCTGGTCAACGAAGTGACCGCTGACGATGCGCTGGATACAGGCGTTGCGGCCCTGGTTGAAGCTCTGATCACCGGCGCCCCGAGGGCCCAGCAAGCGGCCAAGGATTTGATTCAGGCGATCAACGGCCGCACCATCGACGACACGGTGATGGAGGAAACGGCTCAGCGCATTGCCCGCCAGCGGGCGACGGATGAAGGGAAGGACGGCATCGTCTCGTTCCTTGATAAACGTACGCCGGCCTGGCTTCTTTCATGAATATTTTTTCAATCCACAGGAGGTAAGACAACATGTATACGCAGTCTTTCAATGTGCCGGACAGTCCAGGCCTGAAGTCGGTGCCGGTGGCCCCGTCATCAGAAAATACTGAATTTCAGGCCCGTTTTGATGCCAAGATCGACGCCGACGGCAAGATCGAGCCGCAGGACTGGATGCCTGAGGCCTACCGCAAAACCTTGGTGCGCCAGATCAGCCAACACGCCCACAGCGAAATCGTGGGTATGCTGCCCGAAGGTAACTGGATCAGCCGTGCGCCCAGCCTCAAGCGCAAAGCCATCCTGATTGCCAAGGTGCAAGACGAGGGCGGCCATGGCCTCTATCTGTACAGCGCCGCCGAAACGCTGGGCACCAGCCGTGACCAGATGCTGGATGGCCTGCACAGTGGCAAAGCCAAGTACAGCTCGATCTTCAACTACCCCACGCTCAATTGGGCTGATGTCGGTGTGGTGGGTTGGTTGGTGGATGGCGCCGCCATCATGAATCAGATTCCGCTGTGCCGTTGCAGTTACGGGCCGTACGCTCGCGCCATGATTCGCGTCTGCAAGGAAGAGTCTTTTCACCAGCGTCAAGGCTTTGAGGCCCTGCTGGTGATGATGAAGGGCACGGCCGAGCAAAAAGCCATGGTGCAAGACGCGACCAACCGATTCTGGTGGAAGTGCCTGGCCATGTTCGGTCCGCCCGATGCCGATAGCGCGCATAGCGACCAGGCCATGCGCTGGGGCATCAAACGCATCTCGAACGACGACCTGCGTCAAAAGTTCATTGATGCCACCGTGCCGCAAGCCAAGGTGCTGGGCGTGACCCTGCCCGATCCTGATCTGAAGTGGAACGAAGAACGCCAGCACCACGACTACGGGCAAATTGACTGGGACGAGTTCTGGTCGACCGTGAACGGCAACGGCCCCTGCAACAAAGAACGCCTGGCGACCCGGGTCAAGGCCCACAACGATGGCCAGTGGGTGCGCGATGCCGCGCTGGCTTATTCCCGCAAACAGCAAACAAAAGCAAGCAAGGAAGCAGCATGAGTACACCCGCATTGAAAGAATGGCCCCTATGGGAAGTTTTTGTCCGCAGCAAGCAAGGCTTGGAGCACAAGCATTGCGGCAGTTTGCACGCCGCTGATGCGCAGCAGGCACTGCAGATGGCGCGCGATGTGTACACCCGTCGCCAGGAAGGTGTGAGCATCTGGGTGCTGCCCTCGGCCAGCATCACGGCCAGCGCGCCGGAGGACAAGGAATCGATGTTCGAGCCCGCCGCCGACAAGATCTACCGTCACCCCACCTTCTACGAAATCCCTGACGAAGTGGGGCACATGTAATGGATGTCAAAGCCCCTACGGTAGCGGCGCACACCGACTACCTGTTGCATCTGGCCGACAACGCCCTTATCCTCGGGCAGCGCAACGCCGAATGGTGTGGCCACGGCCCGATTCTGGAAGAAGATCTGGCCCTGGCCAACAACAGCCTGGACCTGATCGGTCAGGCGCGTTTGCTGTATCAACACGTCGCCGCGCTGCGCAACGATGGCCGCGCCACCGAAGACCGGCTGGCGTATTTCCGTGATGTGCCGGACTTCCGCAACTACACCCTGCTGGAGTTGCCGCACAGCACGGCGCTGGCGCCCACTGCCGCGGGTAACCGCGACTATGCCGTGACGATTGCACGCAACTTTCTCTACAGCGCCCTCATGGTGCTGGTGTGGGATGCGCTCAAGGCGTCAAAGGACGCGCAACTGGCTGCGATAGCCGCCAAGTCGCTCAAGGAAACGCAATACCACCTGCGCCACTCGCGCGACTGGCTGCTACGTTTGGGTGACGGCACCGATGAATCGCACGCCCGAGTTCAAGCGGCCCTGGAACATTTAATGCCTTACACGCAGGAGTTCTGGACGTCGAGTGCTATGGAAACTGTCGCGGTTGATGCCGGTGTCGGCGTGGCGACAAGCAGCCTGCAAGCGGCCTGGAACGAAGTGGTCAACGACACGCTGGCCCAGGCCACGCTCACGCGATCCAGCACGGACGGCCATGTCTCCACCGGCAAGCAGTGCCTGCATTCCGAGCATTTAGGGTTTGTGCTGGCTGAGATGCAGAGCCTGGCCCGCGTCCATCCCGAAGCTGTTTGGTAAACCCCATGAACGCAGCACCCTTACCGGACGGGCCCATTGCTGAAAAGCAAGCCTCTGACCCCCATCACGCGGTGTGGACCTTGCTGGAGTCCGTGACTGACCCGGAAATTCCGGTGGTGTCGCTGCGCGAAATGGGCATCTTGCGAGCTGTACGTGAGGGCGTTGACGGGCTGGAGGTGGTCATCACCCCCACCTACAGTGGCTGTCCGGCCATGAGTCAAATGGAAGACGACGTGATCGCGGCCCTGGCGCAAGCCGGTGTGGCCGCCCGCGTGGTCACCCAGCTGGCGCCCGCCTGGTCCACCGACTGGATGACGCCCGAGGCACGCGCCAAGCTGCGGGCCTACGGCATTGCGCCGCCGCAGGCCAGCGCTTGTGCGAACCAGGGCGGCAACGTGGTGCAGTTTGCTACCAAAAAAGTAGCTGACTACACACAACCAGCGATCGCTTGCCCTCAATGTGGCTCAGAAAACACCACCGAAACCTCGCATTTTGGTTCCACGGCTTGCAAGGCGCTGTACCGCTGCCTGAATTGCATGGAACCGTTTGATTACTTCAAACCCTATTGAGCGCTTCTGCGTCCCCATCATGTCCACCATTCCCCGTTTTCACGACCTCAAGCTTGCGCGCATCAGCCCAGAAGCTGTCGGGTCTGTCGCCCTCGCGTTCGCCATTCCGTCCAATCTGCAGGAGACCTTTGCGTTCCAGCCCGGCCAGTACCTGACGCTGCGCACCAGCATCAACGGCGCCGATGTGCGGCGCAGCTACTCCATCTGCAGCACCCGCAGTCACCTGGCAACGCACCATGAATTGGTGGTGGGTATTCGGCCGATGGAGGGGGGTGTTTTTTCCAACTGGGCTGCGCATGAACTCAAGGAGGGCGACACGCTGGCCGTGATGCCGCCGGAAGGACGCTTTGTGTCCAAGCGCCCGCGCGCGCTACACCGCGTCGGTTTTGCCGCCGGTTCCGGCATCACGCCTATTCTGTCGATCATGGCGAGTTCACTGGAAGAGCAGCCCGACTCCAAGTTCACCCTGATTTACGGCAACCGCAGCATGGCCAGCGTGATGTTCAACGAAGCACTGCAGGACTTGAAGGATCTCTACCCTGATCGTCTCACGCTGATCCACATCCTCTCGCGCCAGGCGCAGGAGGCCGATCTGTTGCAAGGCCGCATCGACGGCGACAAGATTCGCGCCATCATCGACGCACTGCTCCCGGTGGGTAGCATGGACGAAGTGTTCATCTGCGGTCCTGAAGTCATGATCGAAGCCACTGAGACCGCGTTGCTGGCTGCCGGTGTACCCGCCAACCGCGTGCACAGCGAGCGTTTTACTTCGCCGACGCTGGAAGAGCTCACACCCGCGGATCGGCAGGCCGCTGTGGCGGGTCATAAATCCCCGATTTTGGGAAAAATTGCGCTCACGGTGGTGTTGGACGGGAAATCCCACGACTTGAACATGGAGTCAGACCAGCACGTGCTAGATGTGGCCCTCGCTGCTGGTCTTGACCTGCCTTATTCGTGCAAAGGTGGTGTCTGTTCAACCTGTCGAGTCAAGGTCATGGAAGGCAGTGTGCACATGGACAAGAATTTCGGACTGGAAAAGTGGGAGACAGAAAAAGGCTTTGTACTTTCTTGTCAAGCCCGTCCGACCAGCGCTCAGTTAACGGTGAGCTATGACGAGCGCTGAGCATCATGCCTTGCTATTCAATTGAAGGTGTGGTGCCGGTCATCGATCCGAGTGCTTATGTCCATCCAACGGCGGTATTGATCGGCGATGTCAACATCGGGGAAAACTGCTATGTCGGCCCCAATGCTTGCCTGCGTGGTGATTTTGGGAGGATTGTGCTGAAGGCGGGCGCCAATGTTCAGGACACGTGTGTAATGCATGGTTTTCCCGACCACGATACGGTTGTCGAAGAGGATGGTCACATCGGTCATGGCGCCGTGCTGCACAGTTGTATCGTGCGTCGCGGCGCATTGGTCGGCATGAACGCCGTAGTGATGGACGAGGCCGAGGTCGGCGAGCAATCCATTGTGGCTGCCTGTGCCTTTGTTCCAGCGGGAATGCGAATACCCCCGCGAAGCTTGGTGACGGGTGTCCCAGCCAAGGTCAAACGCGAGTTAAGCGAGGACGAAATCGCCTGGAAAACACAAGGCACTCAGACCTACCAGGACCTGACTCGCCGCTGCATTGCCACCATGCAACTGGTTGACCCGCTGCCCTTTGCCGAACCTGACCGCCCCCAGGTACGCTCACCGAAGGTGCAATCACTGACGGCAACCAAGCGGGCGTGAGCCCCCTTCGATTTTGATGAACAAGGCGACCCTATGAATTTGCGTAACTGGCGCATTGGTCAGAGGCTTGGATTTGGTTTCGGCATCATCCTGCTGATCATGATGGCGACCATTTTTTTGGTTGCATCCGTGCGAATGGAGACCCAGGATACATCGGGCCTCGCTGCCCAAG
Source organism: Rhodoferax sp. LS1R11 (assembly GCF_056521395.1). Classification (NCBI taxonomy): domain Bacteria; kingdom Pseudomonadati; phylum Pseudomonadota; class Betaproteobacteria; order Burkholderiales; family Comamonadaceae; genus Rhodoferax; species Rhodoferax sp. LS1R11. The sequence continues at coordinate 125,023 of NZ_JBWMAW010000010.1, read as the reverse complement.
GTCAACTCATCTGGCTGGCTGGCGCATGCCTTGCCGCCCTGTTGAGCGGGGGCATGCTTGCATGGCGCATCACACTCAGTGTGACTCGGCCGCTACAGGAAGCTGTGTCTATCGCGCGCAAGGTGGCCGCGGGCGACCTTTCGTCGCAGCCGAAAATCTCAGGCCAGGATGAAGTCAGCGAACTGCTGCAAGCACTTGTGGCGATGAATGTTTTCCTTCTCACGATCGTCGGAGATGTCCGCCGCGGAAGTGACTCGATTTCTGTGGCGTCAAGGGAAATCGCGATGGGTAACGCCGACTTGTCCGCGCGCACTGAAGCGCAGGCCGCCTCGCTTGAAGAGACTGCGTCATCAATGGACCAGTTGACCTCGATTGTCAAAAGAAATGCCAACAGCGCACGTGAGGCAAATCAGCTCGTACTGTCGTCCGCGGAAGTCGCCACCCGTGGTGGGCAGGCTGTGCGTAAAGTGATACGGACGATGGATGACATCCAGAAAAGCTCAAGCGAAATTGTTGACATCATTGGTGTGATTGATGCGATTGCCTTCCAGACCAACATCCTGGCTTTGAATGCAGCGGTGGAAGCTGCGCGTGCCGGAGAACAAGGCCGGGGTTTTGCCGTGGTCGCCGCGGAAGTTCGTAACCTGGCGCAGTGTTCAGGCACAGCCGCGAAAGAAATCAAGACCCTGATCACGACTTCGGTGTCCAAGGTAGACAGCGGGAGCCGCGTGGTGGCTGATGCTGGCAGGACGATGGATGAGATTGTGCAGTCGGTGCGGGGTGTCGCCGTCCTGATTGGTGAAATTGCCCAAGCGAGCCACGATCAAAGTGCAGGCATCGTTGAAGTCAATCAGGCGGTGGCCCAAATGGACAACATGACACAGAAAAATGCCGCCGTGGTCGAACAGGCGGCAGCGGCAGCGGAGCGCCTGATGGACCAGGCAGCAGTGATGGCGAAATCGGTCAGCACCTTTCGTCTTGAAAACAATGCTGATGATGCCGTGGCGATGGTGCGTAGCGCTGTCAGTTACTTGCATGCGCATGGCCAGAAAAATGCATTCGCTGCATTCAGCAAGCCGGAACCACTCTTCAAGAAGCGCGATCTGTACATCAATGTCATTGACCTGGAAGGCATGACGCTGGCGCATGGCGAGAACGCCACCTTGGTTGGAAAAAATCTGATTGCCATGAAAGATGCCGACGGCAAGGCGTTTATCAAGGAGTTTGTCAGCGTCGCGCACAAGATGGGCAAGGGCTGGATAGACTACCGTTGGCCGAATCCGGTCACCGGTGTCATTGAACGGAAGTCAACCTATATCGAGCAAGCCGACGGCGTCATTGTCGGCAGTGGGATCTACAAATAGTCTTCTTATAGTGGCCTGGCGCACAGCGCTGTGGTCACAGCCGCCAATGTGCATGACAAACACCCATTGCCCGATCTGCTGCATGGCAAGGAGCAGCGCGTGTAGCCTTAGATGCTGGCGGTTCACAGGTTGGGGTGAAGACGGTGAAACTGGACTTCCAGGAAGCGAGTACTCGCGACCGGCAAGTTACGCTTGCAAAGCAGCCAGCTGCTACCAGGAATTGAATAGTTGTCTATAACCTCCAACCAAAGCACAGAACAACCACATGTGGCTTGCGACATGATGGCCAGTCGGACGTGAACCTCTGCCAGAATCCAACCGATTGTCTCTATCGAAACGGTGCCATCCCGCCATGACTAAACCAGAATCGCCCAGCCGCCGCCAATGGCTTCAACTGGCCTGTGCCAGCGCGATCACCTTGTGGTTGCCGCGCAGCGCCTGGAGCCAGACCCGAATGGCCAGCAACCCGTTCACCCTGGGCGTGGCGAGCGGATCACCCACGTTGGACTCGGTCGTCTTGTGGACTCGCCTGGCCACGGCAGGACAAGGGGAGATCGGGCGCGACCCCGTCACTGTGCGCTGGGAGGTGGCGCATGACGAGCAGTTCAGCCGCATCGTGCAGCGTGGTGCCACGACGGCCCGGCACGAACTAGCCCATTCGGTGCATGTGGAAGTGCCCGGTCTTGAGCCGGACCGCTGGTATTTTTACCGCTTCATGGCGGGCGGTTATGAGAGCCCGGTGGGGCGCACGCGAACCTTCCCCCAGCCTGATGCGATGGTTGCGAAGCTGCGCCTGGGCTACGCTTCGTGCCAGAAGTGGGAGGACGGCTACTTCACCGCCTGGCGTCATATGTGCGCGGAAAACCTGGACGCGCTGATGTTCCTGGGCGACTACCTCTACGAGTACCCCGCCAAAGGCAGCAAGGTGCGCGTGCCCAGCGGCGGCTGGGTGCTGACACTGGACGACTACCGTCAACGCTACGCGCTCTACAAAGGCGAAGCCGATCTGCAGGCCATGCACGCGGCCTGCCCGTGGCTCATGACCTGGGACGACCACGAGGTGCAGAACGACTATGCGGGTGTGCAGGCAGGGTTCAGCAGTGCCACCGACCCCTCGGTGCCCGCCAATTTTCTGGCCCGCCGGGCCGCCGCGTACCAGGCGTACTACGAGCACATGCCCCTACGCACTTCCACCCTGAAGCAGGGCTTGGCTGGTTTGATCAACGCCACAGGGCAGGGCACCGAGCTGCGCATCTACGCCCGTGTGCCCTATGGCCGGCTGGCCTCGCTCTACTTGCTGGACGCCCGGCAGTACAAAGACCCGCAGGTGTGCAACAAGGACGGCGCGCCGGGCTCCAGTCTGGTCAATTCTGTGAGCTGCGCGCCGTGGCCTGACCCGCAGCGCAGCATGTTGGGTCGTCAGCAAGAGCGCTGGCTGGATGACGAGTTCGCGAAAGGTTCAACGCGTGACACCGGCTGGAACGTGTTGGGGCAATCCACGCTGTTCGGCCAGCGGGATTTCAAAGCAGGCCCTGGCCAGACCTTGTGGAACGATGGCTGGGACGGTTACACGGCCGCCCGCAGCCGCTTGACCGATTCATTGAGGCACAACGCCGTGTCCAACCCAGTGTTGTTGGGGGGTGATGTGCACGAGAACTGGGTGGGCCATGTCAAGGCCGATTATGCAAACCCGGGCAGTGCCAACGTGGGCGTGGAGTTTTGCGGCACCAGCATCACGTCACGCTCCGGCGGCAACGCCAAGACACCAGAGCGGCTGGCCGAGAACCCGCATTTTGTGTTTGCCGATGCCCAAGCCAAAGGCTACGGGGTGGTGGAGTTCACACCCGGTCAACTCACCACCACCTTGCGCGCCGTGGATGATGTCACGCGTCAGGACACCCGCATCGAAACCCTGGCCCGCTTTGTGGTGCAGGCGGGCAGGCCCGTGGTGGAGTGGGCATGATGTGGCTTTTGCCTTAGCGCAGCACTTCCAGCAAGCGGTCCAGCCCGCCTGAATTGATCGCCACCATCGCCTGCTCGCGCACCTTGGGCTTGGCGTGGTAGGCCACTGACAAGCCCGCTTCGCCCATCATGGGCAGGTCATTGGCGCCGTCGCCCATGGCGATGGCTTGGCTGGGCCGGATGCCCAGTTGCGCGCAGGTTTCCAGCAGCGTTTTGCGTTTTTCAGCACCGTCGCAAATATCGCCCCACGGCTGGTCAATCATGCGGCCGGTGAGCACGCCATTCTCGATCTCAAGCACGTTGGAGCGCATGTAGTCAATGCCCAGCCGCTCGCACACGCGCTCGGCAAAAAACGTGAAGCCGCCGGACACCAGCAGCACTTTCATGCCCACCTGCTTGCACGCCGCCACCAGGGCTGCCGCACCGGGGTTGAGCCGCAGGCGCTGCGCGTAAACCTCTTCCATGCTGCTCAGGGTCACGCCTTTGAGCAGGGCCACGCGCTGGCGCAGGCTTTCCTTGAAGTCTGCAATCTCGCCGCGCATGGTGGCCTCGGTGATGGCCGCCACTTCAGCCTTGCGGCCCACCGCATCGGCAATTTCGTCCACACACTCGATGTTGATGAGGGTGGAATCCATGTCGAAGGCAATGAGTTTGAAGTCGCTCAAATTCAGCGGCGGGACCAAGCCCTTGATGACGAGGCCGTGGGAGAGTTCTGTAGCTTGCATAGGAATGTTTACTATTGTTTTGATAGCTGCTTGCGCACGTTGGACGGCGGCTGGAAGCTGATTTGCTATAAATCTAATTTCTCTAACCAGCGATTGGAGTTTTGATTCAGTCCTTCGGCAAGCGCAATACGCGTCGCAACGCATCTTCAACCGCGTGCAGGTCTTGGGTGCTTAGCTTGCCGAGTTTGCGTTGCAGGCGGCTTTTATCGACTGCACGGATGTGTTCTATGCGTGCCTTGCTTGTGGCGCCCGTTGAAGGTACAGCGATAAGCAGTGGTGCAGCAGCAGGGGTTGGGGTTGTGGTCAACGGGATGACCACGACAGTTTTACGGTGTTGGTTGATTTCGGTGGCGGACAAGACGAAGCAGGGGCGGGTTTTGGCAATTTCAGCACCGCGCGTAGGGTCGAGTTCCACCCAATAAACGTCGCCTCGTTCAATAGAAGCGCTCATGCGTTTTTTGCCTGAGCCTGTGCTTTGGCAAACTCGCGCTCAAACTCCTCTGCGTTGAAATCCGCATCGTCATCGGTGGTGAGTGACGACTCTACCCATTGCGCCGTCTCTGCTGCCAGGGCCGAATGACCTGATTCCATTTCCGTCAAGGTTTTGGCTGCCTGCGCCAGTGCCAGACTTTCACGGTCTAACTCCGAGCGGAGTAAATCCAGTAAAAATCGACTGCGCTGGCGCGAGGGCACCACTTGTGCAAAGCGCTGGGCCAAGTCGTCTGGCAAACGCAAAAGCAGTTGTTGTGGTTTTGCAGATGACGTTGAATGAGGTGCTGAAGTCGTCATGATTGAATGTCATTTGTTATCAATGTAGCAAGCTACATTATTGCGCTATTTCTGCAACTGGTGGTTGCAGTTTCAGGGCGCGAGCATGGCAGTCGCTTGGAGCCAGTTCTCCACCCGCAAACCCGGCACAAGCAAGAACTCGGCTTCGTTGTCTGTGACCAGCGTGCAGTCAAGCGCCAAAGCGTGGGCGGCGATCAACGTGTCGTTGGGGCCGATGGGGGTGCCCGCTTTCTCCAAATGGGCGCGGATGGTGGCGTAGTGTTGCACCACGTCATGGTCGATGGCTTTTGACGGCACGAATTGAAGCATGGTCTCGATTTTGGAGACGAGATTGATCGAGCCGACTTTTTCCGCGCCAAAACTTAATTCGCACTCAACGACAAGGCTGGTGCAGAGGTTTTTTGCGTTTTGGGCGCTGAGTTGCTGGATGCGCACCGCCAGCGGCCCGCGCGAGTAGCGAATGGCGTGTGACAGGATATTGGTGTCGAGCATCCAGACCGGTGCAGTGGCGGTCATAAGATGATGTCGTTCAGTGGCAGCAGGCCTTCGTCTACATCCGGGAAGGGTTCGTCCATGTCTTCCCAGTCTTTCATGGCTTCGGCCAACGTGGTCGCTTTGACTTTGACCAGCTCAATGATGAGCCGGTTGCCTTCGCGGTGCATGACCGCCTCTTTGCCAGGCAATTCAAACTCTTTGGGAATCCGCACGGCCTGATTCGCCCCGTTGCGAAACAGGCGGACGTGGCGTGCCGGGGTTTCCAGCAGATAGTCAGCGGTTTTTTCTGAGGCGATGGGCATGATGATTCTCCTGGGCAGCTTGAATGTCGAGTCTAGCCTATGCCTTGGCATATGTCATACTGTTTCCGCCATCGGCTGCCCCAGATTCTTCAGCACATCGCGCACCATCTGCGCGCGGTCCTTGGCATCGGGCAGCTCGCGCTCAATGCGCAGCTTCTCGCTGCCGGCCAGTTTGATGTGCTTGTTTTTCTGGATCATCTGGATGATCTTCATCGGGTCGATCGGCGGGTTTTTCTTGAAGGTGATGGTGATCACCCCCGGCGCCGCGTCAACCTTGACCACGCCAAACGGCTTGGCCAGCACGCGCAGGCGGTGCACGTCGATCAGCGTTTGGGCCTGGGGCGGCATTTTGCCAAAGCGGTCCACGATTTCTTCGAGCAGTGAGTCGATCTGGTCGGTGTTCTTGGCGGTGGCCAGCTTCTTATAAAAGCTCAGGCGCAAATGCACGTCACCGCAGTAGTCGTCGGGTAGCAGGGCGGGGGCGTGCAGGTTGATGTCGGTGGTCACGTTGAGCGGGCTGAGCAAGTCGGGCTCGATACCGGCCTTGAGGCAGCGCACCGCCTCACTCAGCATCTCGTTGTAGAGCTGGAAGCCGACTTCGAGCATGTTGCCGCTCTGGTTTTCGCCCAGCACCTCACCGGCACCACGAATCTCCAGGTCGTGCATGGCAAGGTAAAAGCCGCTGCCGAGTTCTTCCATCTGCTGAATCGCATCGAGCCGCTGGCTGGCCTGCTTGGTCAGGCCTTCCAGGTCGGGCACCATCAGGTAGGCATAGGCCTGGTGGTGGCTACGGCCCACGCGGCCGCGCAGCTGGTGCAACTGCGCCAGACCGAACTTGTCGGCGCGGCTCATGACGATGGTGTTGGCGGTGGGCACGTCAATGCCGGTCTCAATGATGGTAGAGCACAGCAGCAGGTTGTAGCGCTGCGCCACAAAGTCGCGCATCACGCTCTCCAGCTGGCGCTCGGGCATCTGGCCGTGGGCCACGGCAATGCGGGCCTCGGGCAGCAACTCTTCGAGTTTCTGGCGTCGGTTCTCGATGGTCTCGACCTCGTTGTGCAAAAAGTAAACCTGGCCGCCGCGCTTGAGTTCACGCAGCACGGCTTCACGAATCACGCCATTGCCTTCGGTACGCACAAAGGTCTTGATGGCCAGCCGGCGTTGCGGCGCGGTGGCAATCACGCTCAGGTCACGCAGGCCCTCCAGCGCCATGCCCAGGGTGCGCGGAATGGGCGTGGCGGTGAGCGTGAGCACGTCGACCTCGGCGCGCAAGGCTTTCATTTGCTCTTTGTGGCGCACGCCAAACCGGTGTTCCTCGTCAATGATGAGCAGGCCCAGGTCTTTGAAATGGGTGTCCTTGCTCAGCAGCTTGTGCGTGCCCACGACGATGTCGATGGTGCCGTCGGCAAGGCCTTTCATGGCCGCAGAGATTTCCTTGGCGGAGCGAAAGCGGCTCATCTCGGCCACCTTGACCGGCCACTTGGCAAAGCGGTCCACCAGCGTCTGGTAGTGCTGCTCGGCCAGCAGCGTGGTGGGTGCCAGCAGCGCCACCTGCTTGCCGCCGGTGATGCCGATGAAGGCCGCACGCAGGGCCACCTCGGTCTTGCCAAACCCCACGTCGCCGCAAATCAGGCGGTCCATCGGGCGCGGGCTGATCATGTCCTGAATGACGGCATGAATGGCGGCTTTTTGGTCGGCGGTTTCCTCAAAGCCAAAGTCGTTGGCAAAGGTTTCGTAGTCACTGGGCGAATAGCGGAAGGCATAACCTTCGCGTGCGGCGCGGCGGGCGTAGATGTTGAGCAGCTCGGCTGCGGAGTCGCGCACCTGTTCGGCGGCCTTGCGTTTGGCTTTTTCCCACTGGCCGGAGCCCAGGCGGTGCAGCGGGGCTTCGTCCGCACTCACGCCGGTGTAGCGGCTGATGAGTTGCAACTGGCTGACCGGCACATACAGTGTGGCCTTGTCGGCGTATTCGAGGTGCAAAAACTCCTGCATCTCGGGCTCGCCATTGGGCAGTTTGTTGCCCAGGTCCAGGTTGATCAGGCCACGGTAACGGCCAATGCCGTGCGACGAATGGACCACGGGGTCGCCCACGTTGAGTTCGCTCAGGTCTTTGATGAGCGCTTCAACGTCGCTGACCTGCTCCTGCTTTTTACGGCGGCGGGTGGTGGGACCGGCGGCAAAAAGCTCGGTTTCGGTGACGAAATCGATGCCTGCCTCGATCCACGCGAAGCCGGTGTTCAGGCTGGAGGTGGCAATGCCCAGTTTTTTATCGCTGTGCTGGAACTCTTCCAGCGAATCAAATGACGGCGGGCTGAGGTGGCTGGCGTGCAAAAAGTCCAGCAGGCTGGTTTTGCGGCCTTCGCTCTCGGCCAGCACCAGCACACGCTGCTTGGTCTGGCGAATGTGCTCTTTCAGGCGGGCCAGCGGGTCGTCCGCACCCCGCACCACGGTGATGTCGACCAGCTTCTGGAACTGGGCGTTGTCCGCCACATCCTCCACCGAGGGGCGCAGGGCCAGTTGCGCGTGCTGGTTGACGCGGGCGTAAAACTGCTCGGTGCCCAAAAAAAGCGACTCGGGCGGCAGCACCGGGCGCTCGGGGTCGCCGTGTACCAGGCGGTAGCGCTCTTTGGTGTCTTGCCAGAAGTGCTGGAACGCGGGCTCCAGGTCGCCATGCAGCACCACGGTGGCGTCCGCGCCCACGTAGTCAAACACGGTGGCGGTTTCTTCAAAAAACAGCGGCAGGTAGTACTCAATGCCGGCCGTGGCCACGCCATTGCCGATGTCTTTGTAAATGCGGCTTTTGGTCGGGTCGCCTTCGAGCAACTCGCGCCAACGGCTGCGAAAGCGCGCGCGCGCGTCGTCATCCATCGGAAACTCGCGTCCCGGGAGCAGGCGCACCTCGGGCACGGGGTACAGGCTGCGCTGGCTGTCCGGATCGAACGTGCGGATGCTGTCGATCTCGTCGTCAAACAGGTCCACACGAAACGGCACCGGGCTGCCCATGGGGAAGAGGTCAATCAGCCCGCCACGCACCGCGTATTCGCCCGGGCTCACCACCTGGGTCACATGGCTGTAACCCGCCAGCGTGAGTTGGGCCTTGAGTTTGGCCTCATCCAGCTTTTGCTTGACCTTGAACTGGAAGGTGTAGCCCGCCAAAAACGAGGGCGGTGCCAGCCGGTACAGCGCGGTGGTGGCTGGCAGGATGACCACATCGGCACCGGTCTCCTTGTCGCGCTGGCTGATGCGCCAGAGCGTGGCCAGCCGTTCGCTGATCAGGTCCTGGTGAGGTGAAAACGTGTCGTAGGGCAGGGTTTCCCAGTCGGGAAACAGGGCGCAGCGCAGGTCGGGGGCGAAAAAGGCAATTTCGTCCAGCAGGCGCTGGGCGTCGGCGGCATTGGCGGTCACGATGGCGGTGAGCCTGTGCTGGCTCTTCTCGCGCTGGCCCAGTTGGGCAAGTAGCAAGGCATCGGCTGAGCCAACGGGGCGGGGCAGGGTGAAGCGTTTGCCGGGGAGCAGTTTGGGTAAATCCATGAATCGCCTGATGACAACGTGTGCCTGGGTAGGGTTCAAAAACACAAATACAAAACACCCCACGCGGTGAGGCGGGGGGTGTCGGGCATGTCTGGGGAGCATTTTAGAATGGGGCCACACCCATGACTGACCTCCCTCCCAATTCCCCCTCAAATCCCCTTACGCCAGCGCGTATCTGGGCCCTGATCCCGTGTGCCGGCACGGGCTCACGCTCTGGCGCCAATGGCCCCAAACAGTACCAGCCGCTGGCGGGCCAGCCCATGGTGTTGCACACCCTGGCCGCCTTCGCCGGGGTCGCCCGTATTGCACGCACCGCCGTGGTGGTAGCGTCGGACAATGATTTTTTTGAATCTCTTGTTGCTACATATTTGATAGCTACATGTGGAGGTTATACAAGGGCTGCAAGCGTTTTTAATGGTTTAAATTACCTGTTGACCCAAGGTGCGGTCGCGGATGACTGGGTGCTGGTGCACGACGCCGCCCGCTGCCTCATCACGCCTGAGCAGATCAACGGCTTGATTGATGCCTGTGTGAATGATGACGTCGGCGGCCTGCTGGCCCACAAGTTGCCTGATACGCTGAAAAGCGAAGTCGATGGCCGGGTGGCGGGCACACTGGACCGCCGCGACAAGTGGCTGGCCCAGACGCCCCAGATGTTTCGCATCGGTGCGTTGATCGACGCACTGGAACAGGCCGGAGACAAGGTCACGGATGAGTCCAGCGCGATGGAAGCCTTGGGCTTGCACCCCCTGCTGGTGGCGGGCAGTGCGCAGAACTTCAAGGTCACGTATCCCGAAGACTTTGCATTGGCAGAGGCGGTGCTGAACGCCCGTGCGGGTATTTTCAAAAGGCAAACCACATGAACTTCAGAATCGGTGAGGGCTGGGACATCCATGCCCTGGTAGAGGGGCGCAAGCTCATCCTGGGCGGCGTGGAGGTGCCTTTTCATCTGGGGCTGCTGGGACACTCTGATGCAGATGTGCTTTTGCATGCGATCACCGATGCCCTGCTGGGTGCCGCTGCTTTAGGCGACATTGGCACCCATTTTCCCGACACCGATGTTCGCTTCAAAGGCGCTGATTCAAAGGTGCTGCTGACCGAGGCGGCGCGCCGTGTCCGCGACAAAGGCTTCGAGATCGGCAACGTGGACAGCACCGTGATTGCCCAGTCCCCCAAATTGATGCCCCACATGCCCGCCATGCGCGCCAGCATCGCGCAGGCGCTGGGGGTGACGGTGGATCAGGTCAACGTCAAGGCCAAGACAGCTGAAAAGATGGGCCCGGTGGGGCTGGGTCAGGCGATGGAGGCGAGGGCGATCGTGTTGCTTAGCAGGCCTTCGAACTGACTCGCTGGCACAGGTCTGGAAAACAAATACCCCTGTTGAACGGGGCAGCCATGGTGCTGCAGAAAGTCGGACTGTGCCTGTGTCTCCACCCCTTCCGCGACCACTTGCATGCCAAATTCACGCCCCAGGGCGATGATGGCCACGGCCAGCGCGGCGTCACGGCCGCCCTGGGCAGAGTCGGTCACAAACGACCGGTCAATTTTCAACTCATGAACCGGAAAACGCCGCAGGTAGCTGAGTGACGAGTAGCCTGTTCCAAAATCATCCAGCGATAGCCCATAGCCTTTGTCCCGCAGGGTTTCCAGCAAGATGACGCCCGATTCAATGTCGCGAATCAGCATGGTTTCTGTCATCTCGAGCATCAGCTTGCCGGGCTCAATGGCATATTTTTGGGTCAGGGCATCCAGTTTGTCGAGCAAGCTCATGTCGGTCAAGCTGGAGGCCGCCAGGTTCACCGACAAAGTTACGTTGGGTAAACCCGCTTGCGACCAGTCATGCAAGGTCTGGCAGGCCCGGTCCAGCACCCAGTCTGTGAGCGGCAGGATCAGGCCGGACTCCTCGGCCAGGGCAATGAATTGAATCGGCGGCACCAGGCCACGCTCAGGGTGCTGCCAACGAACCAGTGCCTCGGCGCCCACAATGGTGCCGGTGCGTGCATCCACCTTGGGTTGAAAGAAAAGCCGCAGTTCCTCCCCTGCAATCGCGCGACGCAAGTCGGCCTCGATCAGCAGGCGACTGGTGGCGAGCACGTTCATTTGTTCGTCAAAAAACCGGTGTTGTGCGCGACCCGCATCCTTGGCCGCATAAACGGCTTGCTCGGCGCAGCGTGCAAGAGTCGGGAGATCCGTGGCATCGTTGGGGAAGAGGGCAATGCCAATGCTCGCAGTCAGCACCAGGGACTGTGACCCGATGTCGATGGGCTGGGCGATGGCGTTGAGAAGCCGTTGCGCCACCAGTGCGGCCTGGGCCTGCCCACCGAGCTCGGACACCAGCAACGTGAACGCATTGCTGCCCACGCGGGCGAGCACACCTTGTTCGCCATGCGCGCGACCGACCGATGCCAGGTCGCTCCCGCGCGTCCAGGTGCGCAGCCGGTCGGCGATGACCTGCAAGACGGTATCGCCTTGCTCGCGTCCAAAGGCATCATTGACGCCTTTGAAACGGTCAATGTCAATGTGCACCACGGCACATGTGGTCTCAGACCGGCGCGACCGCTCGAGCGGGGCGCTGGACAGCTCGACAAAAAATTGCTGGTTGGGCAACCCGGTGACCGAGTCGTAGTTGGCCAATAGACGAATTTTTTCCTGCGCCTGCACGCGCTCCGTGATGTCCTGGGTGATGCCTTCGAAGCCACGCAGCGCCGTGTTGTCGCCCAAAGTCGGCGTGGCCTGTTCAAAGACGGTGCGCAGGGTACCGTCATAGCGCACGATTTGGAACTCCAGCTGATAGGGTGTGCCATCATTTTGGAGTTTTTGGCGAGCGCACTTGACGCGGTCCAGGTCGGTCAATTCAACCCGCGACAAATAGGACGCCGCGGACATGGTTTCGGTGTTGGCCGTGGGCCGGCCAAACAGGAGCGAGAACTGCTCCGAACACGTCATCTCGCCGCTTGGGAAAATTTGCCAATTGCCCATGCCCGCCAGGCGCTGTGCCCGGGCCAGGCTCTCGCTGTTGCGGCGCATTTCGATAGCCGCTGCACTGGCACGCAGCGCGTATTGCACGCGGTGGGCCAACAGGGTCCAGTTGATGGGTTTGGTGATGAAGTCGGTCGCACCCTGTTCGTAGGCCAGTTCGATGGACGCGGTATCGTCCAGTCCGGTCAACATCAGGATGGGGATTTCAGCCCCCTTGGGCATCCTCCTGATGCGCTGACACACCTCGAATCCATCCATGCCGGGCATCATCACGTCAAGCAGGATCAGGTCGTAAGAACCACTCGCAAACTTTAAAAGTGAATCCTCGCCGCTGTCGGTGTCACAGACCTGAAATCCAGCATGGCGCAAGGTCTTGGCCGCCACGCTCCGAAGCAGCATATCGTCGTCGACGATCAGCAAATTTGCGAGCCCTTGGTGATCACTCATGGTCAGGTCCTGTTCTCAAAATCCTGTTGTTGTGCATCCGCTTGGGATTGCCCCCTGCATGATATGCCTCATGTCAACGTCGTCGATGCCATCGAAAGCGGCATTGCGGGTGGGATGCCCGGCGTTGTCCATGGCTTGGGTAGAGATATTCACGCTGATCAAACCTCATCTGGTCATCGAGGCGAAGGCGATAAATCCAGTGCGCAAACGCTCGACATCCGAGGCACCCAGCATCCGGCCTGACCGGATGCTCACTTCCTGGCGGGCCGCCTCGGCCGACAGGGCAAGTGCCCCCACCTGTGCACTGGTCGATCTCAGGGTATGGATCACCAGTTGTAGTTGACGGGTGTCCTGTGCGGCCATGGCACGTTCCATGTTCTTGAGCGTTTGAACCGCGGACCGGAGGAACATGGCCATCAACTCCTGCGCATACTCGGGCTCGGAACCATCGGCCACCATTGGCAGCGCTGCCAATACGGAGGGGTCATAAACCGGCATCTGGTTTTTGGCGGCCTCAACAGCCCCCTGGTCGGGTGCTGGAGGCACATACTCTGTGCCTTGGGTCCAGTGCTGCACGGCCGTCATCAGACGGTCTGCCAATACGGGTTTGGTCAAAAAGTCATTCATGCCCGCCGCCATACAGGCGACCCGGTCCTCGGCAAAGGCATTGGCGGTCAAGGCCACAATCGGCACGGTCTTGCCCCACAGGCCAGCCTTGCCGGCCCGCATACGCCGGGTCACCTCCAGCCCGTCCATGCCGGGCATCTGCCAGTCCATCAAGACCAGATCAAAGTTTTTCTGCGACAACAGCGACAGTGCTTGCGCGCCATCGTTGGCAGCGGTGCTGACGTAACCCGCGTGGCTGAGCAGGCGGCAAACAATGGTCTGGTTCAGTGCGTCATCCTCGACCACGAGCACGTGTATGTTGGAGGCGGCCTCCAGCCTTGCCAGCAAGCTGGCGGGCACCGTGACGGGGTCTTCGGCATGGCGCTTGCGACGCACCATGCCCAACTGGCTGACCAACGCTGCGCGCAACACGGGTTTGTTGATGTTGTGCGCCAGCCTGAGCGGCTGATCCGAGCGATAACCCTGGCCGGACGCTGACCGCGTCATGCCAATCACATGGTCCGGTTCGATCAGATCCACAGCGCCTTCAAGCACCGTGGCGGCGAGTGCCTCATCCACGGCCACCAGCAGCAAGGGCTTGCTGGTTTTCTGAGGTACCTGCACCAGCCATTGGCGCACCTCCTCACGGTTGCGTACGCGCATGGCATGGCAACCCAGACGGCTCAGTTGCGAGGCGAGGGCTTGCGCACTGGGTTCATGAGGCTCGTAATAGGCAATGGACAGATCGACGGGCGGTGGTGGCAATGGCATGTTGGTCGCCTGCGGCAGGCTCAACTCGATATCAAACCGCGTTCCGTGGCCCAACTCGCTGTGGACGGAAATGCTTCCCCCTTGGGCCTGTACCAGCTGATGAACGATGGACAGACCCAGACCGCTGCCGCCAAAACGGCGGTTGGCCCCGTCATCGGCTTGCCTGAAGGGCTCGAAAATATGGGGCAGGGAGGCTGGACCGATGCCCACTCCGGTGTCCGTGATGCTGATGTGAAGGTCCTGCGCACGGGCACCCGTTTCAATTCGCAACACAATCTCGCCACTGGGCGTGAACTTGATGGCGTTGCCCAGCAGATTCATCAGGATCTGGCGCAGGCGGTTGGGATCACCCTGGCGCCAGGCACCGACATCCGGCGCCACGACACAAGCCAGCGTCAGGTCTTTGGCCCTGGCGGCCAGCGCGGCCGTCGCCAAGGCAGACTCAATGCAATCGAGCAAGTGGAAGTCTTCCTTGATCAGGTGAAGCTCACCCACTTCAATGCGGGAGAGATCCAGAATGTCCTCAATCAAGCCGAGCAGGTTGGTGCCGCTTTTCTGGATAGCCTCAATCATCTGGGTTTGCGACTCGAGGTCGCTCGTACCCACCTTGAGTAATTGCGCGGCGCCAATCACCGCGTTGAGCGGCGTGCGCAATTCATGGCTCATGTTGGCCAGAAAACGGGTCTTGGCGAGTGAGGCGGACTCAGCCTGGTCTTTGGCCAGACGCAATTGCGCCGTGCGTTGCTCCACTTCATGCTCAAGCTGGTCACGGTGGCGCTGCAAGTCGGCCTCGCGCAGTTGCAGCTCCTCCAGCATGGCATTGAAGCGGTTGGCGAGTTCTCCGATTTCATCGCCCTGGGGCAAGTCAAGTCGGCGGTTGTGGTTGCCATCGGCCGCGACCGCGTCAGCCATGGCGGTCAGTTGCAACAAGGGATGAGAGATGGAGCGTTGCAAGCGGGTCGCCATGATCATCGCCACTGCAAAGGCAAACAGTGAGGTCAATGACGCCAACGACAAGTTCGCCAGCGTGTCGCGCCACGTGTCTGATAGATCGGCCTCGATGGTGACTGTGCCAAGCAACTCTCCGTCCTGGCGAATCTCCTGCTTGAAGTGCAGCTGACTTTTTTTGCCTTGTTTTTCGGCATCCAGTGTTGGCAAATCGGTTGCCGTGTTGAAGTGGACCCTCGGGTATTGGGCAATGACGCGGCCCGATGGCAGCGTGATCAATGCCGACACAATCTCGGACCTGACCGCCAGGCCCGAGAGTGTTGCATTGGCCGCTTCAGGATCATCAAAGCGGATGGCCGGAGCGCTGGCCTGGGCCACGATTTGAGCGAGGCTGGTGAGCTGCGACGTCATCGCATTGCGTTTGGACCGCAGGTCGCCTGCGGCAAACAGAATCAGGTTCAGACCAAGGCCAATGCCTGCTGCAATTGAAATGATGGTGAGCAGCTTGCGTCGAATCGGCAGGTCGCGAAAATTCATGTCGACTCCGTTGTTATCGGTTAGCGGGTGCGGTGGATGTCAAAACGGATACGGCCTTCCTCCAGCGCGATGCCAATGGCGCCGCCAGCCTCGGTGAAACCGGCGCCATCACTCACGGTCAAGACCAATTCATTGGCCACAGCCCGCAGCATGGGTATCAGCCGCCGCTCCTCATTCTCACCGATGAAAAGTACATGGCAAACCCGCAGCTCCTCAACGTCCAGGACGTGCTTGACCAACGTCGCCCGGCCATGCAGGATGCGCCCCTCCAGGGAGGCCAGGCCGGAAGCCAGGCTGTCACGTCCGGCCAGGCAGAAGACAAGGGGGTTCACAAGAAATATCGCATTGAGATATTTATATAAAACCGGGCTGTAGCCCTTTAGATACCTGCACAAGCAGCTATTAATTTGATAGCGTATGCAGTGGGATGTCGTTGTCTGCTGCAAGTTTGTCGAGCGCCTTGCGCGTCATGGTGAGCAGGTACGCGGCCACCAGTAACTGGGTCGCGGGCGCCATCATGGCGGACATACTGGCGTTTTGAATACCTGCAACAACGCAAAGCGCCTTGGCAAAATGCGGCTCCAGGGCGGCAACCGCCACTCGTCCGTCCTTGCAGGGGTAGACCTGGTAACCCGCGTGGCCACCGCCCACAGCGGCACCCGGCCGGGTCAAGCCCCAGGTGCGTGGCAAGGCGAGATAAGCCGCCGCTTCTGACAAGGCCACTTCCATCACGCTGCCTTTGCCCGTTTTGGACTGGATCAACATGGCTTTCAGCACCGCCTCTGAGGTCATCAGCGAGCCTCCCATGTCCGCGTAGAGTGTGGGTGGCAGGTTCAGGCCGCTGACCAGATCGTTCTCAGCGAGATAGGTCAGGTCATGCCCAGGCTCTTCGGCGCGGTCACCAGTGGCACCCACGATGGTCACGACCGACAGGGCAGGGTAGAGTTTGCGCAGTGATTTCCAGCCCAACCCCAACTTTTGCAGGGCGGAGGGGCGAAAGGAGGTCAGCAGCACGTCGGCTTTGGCCAGCTCCCGGTGCAAAACCTTCTGGCCTTTCTCGGTTTTCAGATCAGCCAGTACCCGGCGCACACCCTGGTGCATTTCATCGTAGGCCACCCGGTTGTACACCCCCATCGGGTCGCTGGTGGCGTTGGACGACCTGGTCTCACCGGCCGCGACAGACGGCGGGGCCTCCAGCTTCACACACGCGGCCCCCATTTGCTGGCAGCGCATCAAGGCGGCCGGACCTGGCAGGTTGAGCGCCAGACTCAGGATCCGAACGCCCCGCAAAGGGCGAAGTGAAGGGCGGGCGGACAGCGAAGGCGTGGCTTTGGTGGTCATTCCTTCATTATTGGCGAGTTGACCTGGCGCCAGCCTGACCGTCGCGCAAATTTACCGGTTGTGTCCGAAATCCAGCGGCAGGCCCACGTAGTTTTCGGCAATGGTGCGCGAACCGGCTTCGCTGTTGAGCAGGTAATCCAGTTCAGCTTCCTGGAACTTGGCGGCAATCGGGCCGTCATCAGGAAAGCGGTGCATCAGTTGCGTGAACCACCAGGAAAAGCGTTCCCCCTTCCAGATGCGTTTGAGGCAGCGCTCGGAGTAGGCATCAATGCCCGCATCGGTTTTGTCCTGGTAGTACTCAATGAAGGCTGTAGACAGGTATTTCACGTCCGTGGCGGCCAGATTCAGGCCCTTGGCGCCGGTAGGCGGCACGATGTGACCCGCGTCACCGGCCAGAAACATGCGACCAAAACGCAAAGGTTCGGTCACAAAACTGCGCAGGGGGGCAATGCTTTTCTCAATCGACGGGCCGGTGATGAGTTTGTCACGCCCTTCGTCGTCCAGGCGCAGGCGCAACTCCTGCCAGAATGCATCGTCCGTCCATGCTTCAATCCTGTCGGTCAGTGGCACCTGCAGGTAGTAGCGGCTGCGCGTCATGCTGCGCTGTGAGCACAGGGCAAAACCGCGCGGGCTGTTGATGTAAATGAGTTCGTCGTGCACGGGCGGTGTGTCAGACAGCATGCCCAGCCAGCCGAAGGGGTACACCTTTTCAAATTCCTTGATGGCATTGCGCGGCGCGCTGGCACGGCAAACACCATGAAAACCGTCGCATCCGGCGATAAAGTCACACTCAAGCTCAAACTTCTGACCGTCTTTCTCGTAGGTGACGCGGGGCTTCTTCGTGTCGAAATCGTGCACGGCGACGTTGGAGGCCTCGTAAACGCTGGGCAGGCCTGCGGCCGTGCGTGCATCCATCAAGTCCCGGGTGACTTCAGTCTGGCCGTAAACCATCACATTTTTTCCGCCCGTCAGTCTGTTCAAGTCAACACGGTGGCGCTTGCCGCTGTAAAGCATGTCAAAACCACCATGGACCAGACCCTCCTGGTGCATGCGCGAACCGACGCCCACTTCATCAAGCAAATCAATCGTGACCTGCTCCAGAATGCCCGCGCGAATGCGGCTCAACACGTAGTCTGGACTTTGGCGCTCAATGATGATTGCATCGACGCCTGCTTTGTGCAGTAACTGCCCCAAAAGAAGACCCGAAGGACCTGCGCCGATGATGGCCACTTGTGTACGCATGATTGCTCCATTGATGAATGCCTTGAGCTTAGGCAGATCGTCCGCATTGTGGAAGCCTCAGACGCACAGTTTGTGCGATCATTGCACCAACTGCGCGATAGTCGCGCAAATATTTGACGCTGACGTATGACCATTGCCAAAGCAGATTTCATTGAAGGCATGGCCAAGGGATTGGCTGTGCTGGAGAGTTTTGATACCGAACGCCAGCGGCTGAACGCCACCTTGGCAGCCGCCAAAGCGGGCATTACCCGCGCCGCCGCACGCAGGCACTTGCTGACGCTGGCGCATCTGGGCTATCTGGAGACCGACGGCAGCTACTTTTGGCTGTCCAGCAAGGTGTTGCGCTTCTCCGGCAGCTACCTGGCATCAGCCCGCTTGCCCCGGGCCATTCAGCCCACGCTGAATCGGCTCGCCATTCAAGCCCAGGAATCTTTCTCGGCCGTGGTGCTCGACGCCGACGAGGTGGTCATCGTGGCGCGCAGCGGCAATGACCGCCACTCGGCAGCCACCGCCAGCAGCCGCGTGATCGCTTATGGCCTGCACATGGGGGCCCGGCTGCCTGCGCATGCAACCTCCACAGGGCGGGTGCTTTTGGCCGCCAAAACCAAAGCCTCGTTCAACGAGTGGATGAAAGGGCGGAACCTGCCCCGGATGACCCCCATGACCACCACCGATGCCAAGACCTTCCGAGCTCTTCTTGAACAAGTGCGCAAGGACGATTTTTGCCTGTCCAGTGAGGAACACGAGTTGGGTGTCCACGCGCTGGCCGTGCCGCTACGCAATGCCAAAGGGTTGACGGTGGCCGCGCTCAATGTGGTGGCCTCGCCGAACCGCCTGTCGTCCCTGGCGATGCAACAGGATTTGTTGCCGCTGCTTCTTGACGCGGCGCGGGAGCTTCGGCCCTTGTTGTAGACCTTTCAGGCAGATGTTTCCCGCGTAAACGCCCGGAGTGCGGTGTAATCCACCCTCTGAAAATAATGAAATCGAAAGAAAACCTTGACTGAGCAGCAACTTCCATTTGACTTTGGCAGCTCCAACCCTGCCTTGGCGCCTGAGCCAAAAGGCAAGCCAAAAGGCAAGCCAAAGTCCAAGGCCAAACCTCGCGCCGCAAGCGTCGCCCCTGTGGCCCCGGTCATGGACGCGGCTGCCATGGCAGCCGTGCTGGCAAACCATCCGGACTATCGGGTGATTCGTCGCCTGGTTCCCATCCAACACTTTGACCGCTTGCCCCAAGGTCCGCTCATGCGTGTTCTGGTACTCGACACCGAAACCACGGGCCTGGAGCACGGCCGCGACAAAATTATTGAACTCGCCATGTTGCAGGTTGATATTGACACGAGCACCGGCCTGCCCGTGGGCGACGTCGTGGTTTACGACGGCCTGGAAGACCCTGGCATCCCGATCTCCAAGGAAATCCAGGCGATTACCGGCATTTCAAATGACATGGTGGCTGGACAGCACCTGGATGAGGCCCGTATCGCCGCCATGCTGGCCCATGCCGATCTGGTGATCGCCCACAACGCAGGTTTTGACCGGCCTTTTTGTGAAGCACGAATCCCCCGGTTTGCCCAACTCCCCTGGGGCTGCTCATTTGCCGACATTGACTGGAAAAAAGAAGGCCACGGGTCCGCCAAGCTGGAATACCTGGCATTGGACAAAGGCTGGTTCTATGAGGCGCATCGTGCCGAAGTGGATTGCCACGCCCTGTTGGCCGTGCTGACGGAGCCGTTGCCCGAATCCGGGCAAAGCGGGTTGGCCAAAATCATGGCGGCCAGCCGCTCACCCAGTTACAGATTGCAGGCAACCGGCGCGCCGTTTGAGGCCAAAGACCTGCTGAAAGCCCGCGCTTACCGCTGGAATGCGGATCAAAAAGTCTGGCACAGGCTGCTGGGCGATGAAAACGAGTTGGCGGCAGAGCTTGAATGGCTTAAATCGAACGTCTACGGCAGCCGTCAGGCCCGGGTTTTGGTGGAAAAACTCGACGCGCTGGTGAAGTACTCCAGCCGTGCAGGGGAATTGTCAAACCATCCGATTTGAAATGGGGCCGGGGTAGAATTCTTGACATGCAAGACCTTTTCGGCTTGCGATTTTCTATTCTCCCTGGGCTTGCTGTGGCCGTCGGCCAAGAGGGTCGCCAGGTGAGCCGGAACGCTCAAGGATTTTCATGAAACGTGTTGACGACTTCCGCCTGAAGTTCGGTAAAAAAGAGCTGGTGCCCATCATGATTGGTGGTATGGGCGTGGATATCTCGACGGCCGAACTGGCTTTGGAAGCAGTGCGGCTCGGCGGTATTGGCCATATTTCAGACGCCATGGTGCCTGACGTGTCGGACCGCCGTTTTGACACCAGCTTTGTCAAAGACAAGACCAAGTTCTACAAGTTCAACATCGACAACACCGACAAGTCCATGATCAAGTTTGATCTGGGTGTGTTGGCTGACGCCACCCGGCGCCATGTTGACGCCACCATGCAGGCCAAACGGGGTGAGGGCATGGTTTTTGTCAACTGCATGGAAAAGCTGACCATGAACGCCCCGCGCGAGACGCTTCAAGTGCGCATGGCGTCGGCACTGGATGCGGGTATTGACGGCATTACCCTGAGCGCTGGCCTGCATTTGGGCTCGTTCGGGTTGATTGCAGACCACCCGCGGTTTCGCGATGCCAAGCTGGGCATCATCGTGTCGTCGGTCCGGGCATTGCAGATATTCCTGCGCAAGAATGCACGCCTGGATCGCCTGCCTGACTATGTGATTGTCGAAGGTCCGCTGGCTGGTGGTCATCTCGGCTTCGGCATGGACTGGGCCCAGTACGATTTGGCAACCATCATTGCCGAGATCGTGCAGTACCTGAAAACTGAACAGCTTGATATTCCCGTCGTTGCTGCTGGCGGCATCTTTACCGGCAGTGACGCGGTGTCTTTCCTTGAAAACGGTGCTGCCGCAGTTCAGGTGGCAACCCGCTTCACGGTGGCGAATGAATGTGGTTTGCCCGACAAGGTCAAGCAAGAGTATTTCAGGGCCAGTGAAGCCGACATCGAAGTCAACACCATTTCACCCACGGGTTATCCCATGCGCATGCTCAAGAGCACGCCAGCCATTGGTGCGGGCATTCGCCCGAATTGTGAAGCCTATGGCTATTTGCTGGACGGCAATGGAGGTTGCGCCTACATCACGGCCTATAACCGTGAAATGGCCCTGCACCCCGACTCCAAAACACTGTCGGTCATGGACAAGACTTGTTTGTGTACCCACATGCGCAACTTCAATTGCTGGACTTGCGGCCATTACACCTACCGCCTGAAAGATACGACGAATCGGCTCGCGGACGGAAGCTATCAGATCTTGAGTGCCGAGCACATTTTCAAGGACTACCAGTTCAGCGTTGACCAAAAGGTGGCCCTGCCGGCCTGACCAACCCTCCTGCCGTCCTCAACAAGCCCCGTTCGAAAGCACGGGGCTTTTTTGTGCTCACGGCCTATCGATCTCGCCATGGTTTTGTGTGCTGCGTTGGCGTGGCCGCATTCATACCCTGCACCGAGGGTATTGCAGATTTAAAGGCACCACCTGCGGCCAGCGCCATTTCCTGCAGCTCGGTGGATGAGAACAGACCCACGCTGGCCGACACAATCGACAAAATCAGTGCACCAATAAATGCTCTCATTTCATGACCTTCACGGGATGATGGTGTATCCAAGCAAATTGGATGCCATTTCAAGACAGCCCAGACTAGAGTCGCCCGATTTTTACCCGTGAAAAAAAGTTTCTCTTGACGAACTCATTCTTTGCACGTTTTTTCTTCAAAAGATGACAAACAACCGAAGGTGCCGAAAAATGACGCTATAATTTGAGGCTAGATTCCTCGATAGCTCAGTTGGTAGAGCGCCGGACTGTTAATCCGTAGGTCCCTGGTTCGAGCCCAGGTCGAGGAGCCAAAAACAAGAAATGAATCAAGCACTTATCCCCCTGGGTTAGGTGCTTTTTTTATGGCTGATCGCCCGCTAAACTGAAATATATGCAACTACCGAAAGAAAAAAATGTTTGATAAAAGCGGCCAATGGATTCATCTTGAAACGTTCGACGATTTCGACAACGGTCTGTCAGCGCTGATTGACCTCTGGTCCAGCACGTCAAAGACGGCAACCCAAAAGGTCAAGGACGCGGCACTTACTCACTTCAAGGAAGACCTGGAAGCTGCAGCACTCAAATGGATCGGCAACAAAGCCAAGTCCAAAAAATACGCGGCCATTGGTGCAGAACTGGCTGAGTTTGAAGAGGTGTTGGTCGAGGGCTCAGACGTTGCCCCTGAAGCCGACAGCAATGCCCCGTCGGCGCCTGCCAAGTCCAAGAAGAAGGCATAGATGTCCAGTAGATGAGTCACTTTTGAGAAGTGGACTCATTCAAGATCAAGTACTTCGATTTAAAGCGTAGGGATGAACGACGTGACAACCTTGCAGGCATTGACCCACAAATATCCTCGCGTTCTCTCCATTGCGGGGTCCGATAGCGGCGGAGGCGCCGGTATACAAGCGGATTTAAAAACCATTGCAGCGCTCGGCTGCTACGGTATGACGGCGTTAACCGCGTTGACGGCACAGAACACGCTTGGCGTGCGCAGCATCCATGGTGTACCGCCCCAGATGTTGCGAGACCAGATTGACGCCGTCATGGAAGATATTGGCGCTGATGCAGTCAAAATTGGCATGCTGCATTCTCCGGACATTGTGCGGACGGTGGCAGAAGCCATTGATCGACACACCTTGTCTAACGTCGTGTTTGACCCTGTCATGGTTGCGACCAGTGGTGCCGCGTTGATCGACAACTCGGCCATGGAGGTATTGGTGCGCGAATTATTTCCCCGCGTTGCCGTGATAACCCCCAACCTCGATGAAGCAGCCCTGTTGGTTGGGCGTTCGCTGACGAGCAAACAAGACATGGAGCAGGCCGCATCGACCTTACTGGCCATGGGTGCGCGTGCCGTGTTGCTCAAAGGCGGGCATCTGCCAGGCGACATGGTCCATGATTTGCTGGCCACCCCCACAGAAGGGAATTTCTGGATGGAGGCACCACGCATTCACAGCCAGAACACGCACGGAACAGGATGCACACTGTCGTCCGCCATGGCGGCACAACTGGCCTTGGGCGCCACATTGAAAGAGGCGATCCGGCTTGCGCGAAGTTTTGTACGCAATGCCCTGCAGGCGGGCGCGCAGGTACGTACTGGGCAGGGGAGCGGCCCGCTCAACCATGGTCACGGGCCTTTGGTGATGCGACTGATGCCGCTGCGTTGATCACGGCCTGCCAACTGGCGGCCATGTGCTCCGGGTTCTTATGCCCGACCAACGCCCGTACCACGGCAACCGAGCCTGCACCACTGATCAGCACATCCTGAAGGTTGTGACTGTCAATGCCTCCGATCGCCACGGACGGGTAGTTCGACATCAATCGGACATAAGTGCCAAGGCGGCCTGCGCCTTGTGGCGCGGTCGTCATCCGTTTGAGCGTGGTGGGGAAGACCGCCCCCATGGCGATGTAACTGGGGCTGAACAAGTCGGCACGCAGCATTTCGGCATAACCATGACTGCTCAGGCCCAGTCGCAGTCCAGCCGCCCTGATTTTTTGGAGCTCCGCCACAGCCATGTCTTCCTGCCCCAGATGCACGCCATACGCACCCGCCGCGATGGCGACCTCCCAGTGATCATTGATAAAAAGCAGGGCGCCAGTATCTTGAACGGCTTCAACGGCAGCGCGCACCTCACGCTCTATCGCGCGAGCATCGTCAGACTTGAAACGCAGTTGTACGGTCGGTACACCACTTCTTGCCATGCGGCCCACCCAGTGGGCATCGGGCAGCACGGCATACAGACCCAACCGATGAGGGCAGGCAGCAAACGCGTCTGATCGCGGCCAAGGGCGCATGCCAAAGTCAGCAGCCTGGTCTGGCCAAATGGCCGCATTGAACTCTCCGGCTCGCTCAACGCTTTGTTGCCATGCAATGGCAACGCATTCTGCATCGGCCTCGATAAAACCCAAGGTCACACATGCCTGCTTGGCTGCGCGGTAAACCGACGCCTCACCTGTGAACATGGCCATCGCGCCGCCAGGTGCCGGAAGGGCCAGTGAGGAGTGGGCATCCACAATGGCCTGCACCATCGCCGCGTGTGTCCTGGTGTTCATGTGGTCTTTCAAGACTGATGCCAGAAAGGCATTCCCAAAACCGGGGTGCTGGGTTGAGCCGCATGCTGCTCCGTCATGGCGCCCCCACGGAATGCGTCGCGCCCCGCCTGCGTTGCACGGGCAAAGGCACCCGCCATCATGACCGGGTCTTGCGCCAGCGCGACGGCGGTGTTCAGCAAAACGCCATCAAATCCCCACTCCATCACCTGGCATGCGTGTGACGGCAAGCCCAGGCCGGCGTCCACGATCATGGGCACGGCCAGACGCTCCCTCAGGGTCCGCAAGGCATACGGATTGATGGGGCCCTTTCCGGTGCCAATAGGCGCGGCCCAGGGCATGATGGCCTGACAACCCACATCAACCAGACGCTGACACAGCACCAGATCCTCCGTGCAATACGGCAAAACCTTAAAGCCGTCCTTGATCAACAGGCTGGCGGCCTCCACCAGATTCAGGGTGTCCGGCTGCAGCGTGTAGTCATCGCCAATCAGCTCCAGCTTGATCCATGTGGTGTCAAACACCTCACGGGCCATTTGGGCCGTGGTCACCACTTCCTGAATGCTGTGGCAACCGGCGGTGTTGGGCAGCACCGGCACATCCAGCGCGCGCAACATCTCCCAGAAGCGGTTGGGGGCGTCATGGGCGCTGACATTCTGTCGGCGCAGCGACGCGGTCAACATGGCCGGTTGCGCCTTGCGCACCGCCGCTTCCAGCACGTGGGGCGACGGGTAGCGGGAGGTGCCCAGCAACAGGCGGCTGGAAAAGGTCTGGCCGTACAGAACCAGGGGGTCGGTCGACGTGGCGGCGTGGTGTTCAGCGGTCATGGTATGTCCCGGTTAGCCCCCGGTAACCGGGGTGATGATGTCAATACGGTCGTCGGCTTGCAGCAATTTTTGCGTGTACTGTGTGTTGGGAATAAATTGCAGGTTCACCGCCGCAGCGAAAGGTGGCCGCGCCTGCAGCCGGGAAACAGCATCGGCCAGCGTCGCGCCAGCCGGCAGTTCGTGTGGCACCTGATTGATAAAGACTTGCATGGGCTTAGTTGTCGGCATTCTGGATGGACACGGAAAACCTGTTCGCCAGCCGCGACGTATTGGTTTGGAACAGCTCCATCACCACATCCAGCATGGCCGGGCCAATCAGATAGCCATGGCGGTAGAGTCCGTTGATTTGTAAAACGCGTTCGCCAAGCCGGCGAATGGAGGGCAGGTTGTTGGGTAAGGCGGGCCGGCATTGGGTCACCAGATCCACGATCCGCGCTTCTGCAAAACCGCTGTCGACCGTGTAGGCGGCGCTGAGCAATTCCAGTGTTGAGCGCACACTGATCGGCGACAGGTCGTCGGATTCAATCTCGGTGGCGCCGATCACAAAATAACCATCCTGCTTGGGCGCGATGTAGATCGGATAACGGGGATGAACCAGGCGGGTGGGGCGGGACAACCTCACCTCCGGCGCCAGCAAGGTGATGACTTCACCGCGCACCCCGCGCAGCGCGGGCCATTGCGCGCGCGCGCCGACGCCACGGCAGTCAAATACCCAGTCGGGTTGCCCGGGTGTGCCTGGCGAAAAGTCTCCCGGCACGCGCGGGCTGTCCCAGTTCAGCTTGACATTCAGGCGCTGCAACTGGTGCAGCATGGCCGCCAGCAATTGGTGATTGTCCAGCTGCCCCTCGCCTGGCAGATAGAGGCCTTGGGCAAACCGGGTTCCCAATGACGGCTCCAGTTCCGAGAGTCCCTGGGCGTCAAGGCGCTGCGCCTTCGGCAGCGTGGGCAGGGACAGGCTGGTGGCATCCAGCTGACGTGAAAACCGGTCAGCCTCCGCCGCATCCTGACGATGCCAAAGCACCAGCGTGCCCTGCTGCTGAAAGTAGACGGGCTCATCGAGTTGCGCAATCAATTCCGGCCAACGGGTGAGTCCGTGGACGCCCATTTCCACCACGCTCGTCTCGGTAATGGCTGATTCCGCCAGGGGCGCCAGCATGGCGGCGGCAGCGCGGGCGGCCGAGTTCAATGCCTCTGGGCCACCGGCATCAAATAGCGTCAGTTGATGGCCCATGCGGGCGAGTTGGCAGGCCAGCAAGCGCCCCATCAAGCCTGCGCCCAGGATGACTATGTTCATGTTCGTTCTCCGATGACGGTCTTATATTTGTTTGGGGCGAGTCAGCCAGGCCAGCGTGAAGGTCAGTGCCAGCGTGGGCAGGGCGGAGCCCCATTGCGGCGCCCATTTGGCAAGGGCGTGGTAAGTGGCGATGCCCGCCAGCCACAGCAGCGCGGCTGTCAGGTCAATTTTGCGTTGCGGTGGCGCAAAGCGGGGTTGGCCGACCCCGAGTCGCCCCAGAATCACGCCGTACAA
Source organism: Rhodoferax sp. LS1R11 (assembly GCF_056521395.1). Taxonomy (NCBI): domain Bacteria; kingdom Pseudomonadati; phylum Pseudomonadota; class Betaproteobacteria; order Burkholderiales; family Comamonadaceae; genus Rhodoferax; species Rhodoferax sp. LS1R11. Next base: position 98,460 of record NZ_JBWMAW010000010.1, on the reverse strand, counting down.
AGGCACAAAAACTGAACTCAGAAAAATCAGAAATGGCTCCAGACTGTGCATGGGCAACACCATCGCCAAGCCCGTGCACACAACCGCCAGACCCAGCCCCCATTGCCGAATCGTGACCGACGGCTTGAGGCTGTGTGTCGAGACGGCGCCAGAGTAGACATCGCCGTAAGCGTTGTCGATCTCATCCACCAGAATCAGACTCAGTGCAATCAGCCCGCCCTGTGCCAGCAGCAAGGCGCTGACCAGGTTCACATCAGGCTGCGACACGCTGACCACCATCACGCCAAGCGCGTAACACCAGATATTGGCGATGGCATAACCCACCCATGTGCCGCTCATGGCACTGCGACCTGAGCGACCGTGGCGGGCATAGTCGGCCACCAGCGGCAGCCAGGAGACCGGCATGGCAATCACCAGATCCATCGCCGACAACATGCCCATGCTGCCGTCCCCGGTACGGGCCCAAAACGCGTCAAACCCTTTGGTCTGCAACTGACCACCAAACTGCCACGTCAACCACAGCAGCGATGCAACAACCAGCGGCAAACCAATGCGGCTGATGATTTTGCGCACCAGCTGGGTCATGGAGCCCGCCAGAAGCAGGACCAGCACAGCACCCCACAAGAGCGTGGTGAGTACGATGCCACTCGGGCCTTCAAGCGCCAGACCAAAAGACTGCTTGGCGATGGCGGCCGTGCCGTCGCGCATCACTACCAGCTCAAAGGTGGTCCAGCCGATGAGCTGGGCAATGTTCAGGAGCACAGGCAAGCGCGCGAAGTAGCTGCCATAAGTGGCGTGCATCAAACCTGCACTGGTGAGGCCGCTGTTGCACCCCAGCTTCGCCGTCCACGCCAGTAAGCCAGAACCCACCAGGGAGCCCAGCACAATGGCCATGGCGGCATCACGGCTCCCCACGGCCGGCACGAGGTAGGCACCGATTTGCATGACCAGCAAACCGACGCCCAGGCTGAACCAGAGCGATGCGTGGTCATGCCATTGAAAAACCCGATCGGCGTCCGCCACGGGCGTCAGCGCCGTGTTGCCACCGTAAAAATTTGTATTTGTCATCTATTTGCTCCAGGCAAAAAATATTGACAGGTCGGCTTGGTGCGCGAAAGGTGACACGTCACTCAGAAAAAAAGAGACGTCCTTGACGGACCTGCTTCCCTGCGCGAGGATTACCTCAGTCAGGTTCAAAGGGACTTTCTCAGTCGACCTGCATTTTTAAAGCAGGGCAACACCCCTAGCGAAGTGCCCGGATGGGATGAGCACGGGTTGAATTCTACTCAGTCAAACACCGGCGTCTCGACGCCCAGAACTTTATGAAGTTTGGGGCTGGTCGTGGTGTATTGCAAAAAGACTTTTTTCTCGGGAAAAATGATGGACACAGCACCAAAGGCGGCCAATGCGCATTCGTGAAAACCACTCAAGATGAGTTTCTTTTTGCCGGGGTAGACGTTGATATCGCCCACCGCAAAGATGCCCGGCACGCTGGTGGAGAACTTCTCGGTGTCGACCTTGAGTTGCTTGCGCTCAATGTCCAGACCCCATTGGGCGATTGGTCCGAGTTTTGGACTCAGGCCAAAAAACACGAGCAGCAGATCCATGGGAACCACACGGGTGATGCCATCAGGGCCTGTCACTTTGACACCGGTGACCTTGCCGTCCTTTTCATCGTAGCCCGTGATTTGTCCGACGATGAATTGCATCTCATAGGCGTCGCACAGTTCTCTCATCCGGGCCACATTGGCGGGCGCCGCCTTGAAGCCGTCACGGCGGTGAATCAGGATGACGCTTTCGGCCTTGTGGGGGGTGTCCTTGACAAAGTCCAGGGCCCAGTCGATGGCCGAGTCGCCGCCCCCGACAATCACCATGTTTTTGCCAGCAAAGTCATCCGGGTTCTTGACGCGGTAGAACAGCTGGGCGCCTTCAAACGCGTCCAGTCCGTCCACCTTCAGCGTGCGCGGCTGAAAAGCGCCTACGCCAGCCGCTATGAAAAGGGTTTTGGTCAGGAACTGGGTGCCCTTGGACGTTTGCACAAAGAAGCGCCCGTCTTCCTGCTTTTCGACCGTGGTGACTTCCTGCCCAAAGTGAAAAGTAGCGCCAAAAGGCGCTATCTGTTTGAGGAGGTTGTTCGTCAATTCCTGACCGGTACAAACCGGTACCGCAGGAATGTCATAAATCGGCTTGTCAGGGTACAGCTCGACGCATTGGCCGCCAGGATAGGCCAGCGAGTCGATCACGTGGGCCTTGATTTCGAGCAAACCCAATTCAAACACCTGAAACAAGCCCACCGGGCCCGCGCCGATGATGACGGCGTCGGTCTCGATGGAGCCCTCGTGGGCCTGTGTTGTCTCTATCACTTCCTGGTTCAGGTGCGGTTCCATCACGTTTTTTCGAATTACTTAATGAGCTCTGAGAGCTTGCCGGTTCTGTCTTTCCAGTCATCTGCGTCGGGCAAGGGTGCCTTGCGCTTGGTGATGCTCTTCCAGGTGGGCAACTTGGCCAGTTCGGCGTTGAGCTTGGTCATGTGCTGCTGGTCGGCCGGCACATCTTCTTCCGCATAGATCGCGTTCACCGGGCATTCAGGAATACACACGGCGCAGTCAATGCATTCATCAGGATCAATCGTCAGGAAGTTGGGGCCTTCGCGGAAGCAATCCACGGGGCAAACGTCGACGCAATCGGTGTACTTGCATTTGATGCAGGCTTCGGTGACGGTATGTGTCATTTTGTAGTCTTCGACGAAGGGGGTGGAAACCCTGTATTTTATTGGGTTTCCATTGCCGGTTAATTCAAATTGGCCTTGATGGCCGCGCGGTTGCTTGAGTTGGATCAGTTGATCAACACGGCGCCAGCGGTTTTGTGTGAGGCGGTATCCACCAGAACCAACGAACCCAGCACACGCGAGCGGCTGTAGGGAAGGCCGGCAATGGCTTCCTGCAGGGAAATCTCCACGTGCCCGATGGCGTTGGCCTCCACCTGCGTGGCGTCTTCTTCGGCCAGGGTGTTGATGTCGAGCTTGTGAACAATGCGCTTGATCTTGGCCTTGATCCAGCGGTGACCATGCAGCGCCCAGTACACGCGGCCAGCCACCAAAGGCTCGTCATCCATCCAGGCCACCGTGGCTTTGAGTTCACGGCTGATATTAAAAGTACCGCTGGAGGTATCAAATTCGTCGGCCTTGGGTTCGCCGGCTAGCAGCCAGTCGCCGCGCGACACATCGACCTCGCGGTCGAGCACCACGCCAGCGCTGTGACCTGCGAACACCGTGCCCGGTTGCCGTGTGTAACCCAGCACTTGTGCCACGGTGGCCGTCTGGCCACTGGGTAATACGGACACTTGCTGCCCCACCTGCACGCTACCTGTGGCCACACGGCCCCAGAAAATGCGGCGGCCCTGGCTGGTGTCACTGGAGGCCGAGAACTTCTCAACCCACTGCACCGGGAAGGCGAATGGAATGGCCGTCTCGGCCGGGGTGGCGGGTAACAGTTCCAGAATTTGGAGCAGGCTGGGGCCGGTGTAAGCACACCAGTTGGGTGCCGACTCGACCACGTTATGGCCTTTGAGGGCGGATATGGGAACAATCGCCGTCACGGCAATACCGGCCGCCTGGGCAAAAGCCTCCAGCGCGTGGCTGATGTTGGCAAAGGCGAGGGCCGCCTGCCCCACGGTCTCGGGCTTGGCGTCGTCTTCCAGCGCATCGAGTTTGTTCACGGCAAACACGATGGAAGGCACCCGCAGCAGGTTCACCAGCAGCGAATGGCGACGGGTTTGCGGCAGCAGTTCCAGCGCGTTGGTCTGCCATTGCAGTTTGGTCGCGTCCACCAGCACCACGGCGGCGTCGGCGCTCGACGCTGCGGTGACCATGTTGCGGGTGTATTGCTCGTGGCCGGGTGCGTCGCCAATGATGAACTTGCGCTCAGCCGTGTTGAAGTACCGGTAGGCCACATCGATGGTGATGCCTTGCTCGCGCTCGGCACTCAAGCCGTCGGTGAACAGCGCCAGGTCGGCCTCGCCACTCTTGGAGACGTTGGCCAGTTGGTCCTGCAGGACCGAGCGGCTGTCCACCAACAGGCGGCCAATCAGCGTGCTTTTGCCGTCATCGACAGAACCGCAGGTGATGAATTTCAGTGCGGCGCCAGTGTCATTTTGGCCACTAGCCGCCGTGGATGCTGCGGGAGCAGCTATAGAAGTTGTAGCATTCATCAGAAGTATCCGTCTTTCTTGCGCTTCTCCATCGAAGCCTCAGAGGTTTTGTCGTCCATGCGGGTAGCGCCGCGCTCGCTCACGTCGGCGGCCAGGGTTTCAATCACGATTTCAACCGCCGTGCTGGCCAGGCTTTCCACCGGGCAGGTGCAGGTGATGTCGCCCACGGTGCGAAAACGCACATCACGGGACTCCATGGTTTCGCCCTCTTTCAAAGGGGTGAGTTCGGTCACCGGGACCAGCAGGCCCTTGCGCTCCACCACGTCGCGCTTGTGGGTGTAGTAGAGCGACGGCAGGGCGATTTTCTCGCGGTCGATGTATTGCCAGACGTCCAGCTCGGTCCAGTTGGAGATCGGGAACACGCGGAAGTGTTCGCCGGGCTGCAGGCGGGTGTTGAACAAGGTCCACAGCTCGGGGCGCTGGGCCTTGGGTTGCCACTGACCAAAGCTGTCGCGGTGCGAAAAGATGCGCTCCTTGGCGCGGGCTTTTTCTTCGTCACGGCGGGCGCCGCCAATCAGGGCGTCAAAACGGAACTCGTCAATGGCTTCGAGCAGCGTGACCGACTGGTGCACGTTGCGGGATTCGCCGGGGTGCGCCAGGCGCACGGTGCCGCGGGCCATGGAGTCTTCTACGCTGCGCACGATCAGGTCTGCACCCAGTTCTTTGGCGCGGGAGTCGCGGAAATCGGTCACTTCATGGAAGTTGTGGCCGGTATCAATCATCAGCAAGGGGTAGGGAATGCGACCCACGCCAAAGGCTTTTTCAGCGCATTTGAGCATGACCAGCGAGTCTTTGCCGCCCGAGAACAGCAGGGTGGGGCGTTCAAACGCAGCCGCGACTTCGCGCAGGATGAAGATCGTTTCCTCTTCGAGCGCGTCCAGATGCGCATTGCTGAGGTGATCGGGGCGATGGTGAGTAGGCATGGATTGGAGAAGATCAGGTTCGGTACGGGCGTTCATGCGGAGGCTTTCTCGGGGAGGCTGGACTGGTTGACGTGCAGGCCGCATTCTTTGGCCGCTTCATCTTCCCACCACCAGCGACCGGCGCGGAAGTCCTCACCCAGGCTGATGGCCCGGGTGCAGGGCGCGCAGCCAATGCTGGGGAAAAACTGGTCGTGCAGCGGGTTGTAGTCGATTTTATTCAAGGCAATGAAGTGCCACACATCACCCCAGGTCCAGTTGGCCAGGGGGTTGATCTTGACGCGGGTGGCGTCCGTGGTGTCAATCATCGGCACGTCGGCGCGGGCACCGGACTGCTCGCGGCGCAGGCCGGTGATCCAGGCGTCTTTGCCGGTCAGCGCGCGTGACAGGGGCTCCATCTTGCGGATGTGGCAGCAGCCTTTGCGCAACTCAATGCTTTTGTACATGGCGTCTTTGCCTTCGCGCCTGACGAACTGCACCACGGATTCATTGACCGGGGTGAACACCTCTACTGGCGCGCTTGACGTGGCCTTGAGCCGCTCCAGCAGCGCCAGTGTTTCGGGGTGCAGCATGCCGGTTTCCAGCACGAAGATACCGATGTTGAGCTTCAACGTGTTGATCAGGTGACTGATCACCACGTCTTCTGCGCCCAGGCTGGAGGCCTGGCTGATGCGGGGTGCACTGCCCTCGGCCACAGGCGCGTAGTCGAGTGCCGCCTGTTGCAGCACGGCGATGGTCTCGGCCAGTTTGACGTCAAAGTCCTTTGAGGCGCGGGCGTTCAGTTCAATGGCACTCATGCGCTCACTCCGGTGGCAAACAAGGGCTTGGTGTCGACTGCATCACCTTGGTAGAAGTCCTGGTAGCGGTCAAACTGGCGTTGCGCGAAATCGAGGTTCTGGTCCTCACGCAGCACGGCCGTATCGAACCCGCTGCGTTGCATTTGAACCAGTTGGTCAATCAGCACGTCGCCCGTGGCCCGAATCTCACCCTTGAAGCCCAGACGGCGACGCAGCAGGAAGGCTTGGCTGAAAGCGCGGCCGTCGGTGAACTTGGGGAAATTGAGGTCAATGCGGTCAATCCCGGCCAGCGACAACGGGCGTGGGTCTTCTGTGTTGGCCAGTTCAACAACGTTTTGGCCTGTAGCCAAGGTGGAATGTGCGGAAGCAGCTATCAATTTCATAGTGTTTTCTCCTTCGGCTCGTTAAGCTTCTTGTGCGTCGCGGGCAAATCCGGTCGACTTGGGCAGCGTGTGCAGGTCTTCATGTTTGTCACTCAGCCGTGCCGAGTTGGCAGCTACCTTGAACGCCTCGAAGCCTACACGCTGGAGGGTATCGATAAAAGTTTCCCGGCCGTTGCGGTGCAGGCGGAAACAGTCGAGCACAGCTTCGATGACGCCGGGTACTTCCGACGCGCCAAAGGACGGGCCAACCACCTTCCCCGGCACGGCGGGGCCGCTCAATGTGGAGCCGTCGGAGCCGCCCAAGGACACTTGGTACCACTCCTTGCCGTCTTTATCCACACCCAGGATGCCAATATGACCGCTGTGGTGGTGGCCACAAGAGTTGATGCAGCCGCTGATGTGGAGGTCAATCTCGCCCAGGTCATGCAGCTCGTCCATGTCCTGGTAACGCTCGGTAATTGACGCTGCAATCGGGATGGAACGGGCGTTGGCCAATGCACAGAAGTCGCCCCCAGGGCAGGCAATCATGTCGGTCAAAAGGCGAATGTTGGAGCGGGCCAAACCAGCATGGCTGGCAGCCACCCACAGGGCAGGCAAATCTTCGGCACGCACCCAGGGCAGCAGCAGATTCTGGTCATGGGTCACACGCACTTCGCCGGCGCTGAATTCATCAGCCAGGTCAGCGGCGGTATCGAGCTGGTCGGCATCCGCGTCGCCCGGCGCTTGCCCCAGGCGTTTGTACGATAGCGTGACCGAGCGCAGCGCAGGATTTTTGTGGGCTGCCACGTTTTGCTTGAGCCAGCGCTCGTAGTCAACCTGGCGCTCGGTGGGAATTGCTACGTTTTTAATAGCATCTTGTGAAGACTGCAAAAGGGCTGGCGGCACAAATGAGGCTGCCACACGGTCCAGTTCTGCCTGCGTGATCGTATGGGGCGCGCCGTCCACGGTCAGAATTTGCTGATACTCGGCCTCCACCTCGTCAATGTAGCGTTGGCCTTCGGCTTTCACCAAAATCTTGATGCGCGCCTTGTACATGTTGTCACGGCGACCCCAGCGGTTGTAGACACGCACCACGGCTTCCAGGTAATTCATGATCTGGTTCCAGGGCAGGAACTCGCGGATCGTCGTGCCGATGACGGGCGTGCGGCCCATGCCACCGCCCACCAGCACCTTGAAGCCCAGCTCTCCAGCCTCGTTCTTCTTCAGGTGCAGGCCCACGTCGTGCCAGTAAGTGGCAGCGCGGTCGGCCGTGGCACCGGTGATGGCGATCTTGAACTTGCGGGGCAGGAAGGCAAACTCAGGGTGCAGCGTGCTCCACTGGCGCATGATTTCAGCGAAGGGACGGGGGTCGGCAATCTCATCGGGCGCCACGCCAGCTAGTTCGTCGCTGGTGATGTTGCGGATGCAGTTGCCGCTGGTCTGGATGCCGTGCATGTTCACGGTGGCCAGCAAGTCCATCACGTCGGCGCTCTTGTCCAGCGGAATCCAGTTGAACTGCACGTTCTGGCGCGTGGTGAAGTGGCCATACCCAACGGGCAGGTGGGTGGTGCCCCAAGCGGCTTGTGCTCCGATGGCGGTGTCAAACACTTCCTTGCTGGGGTGGTCGAATTCACGTGCAATTCGGGCCAACACACGCAACTGGGCGCTGGCGAGTTCGCCATAAGGAACGGCCACGCGCAACATGGGCGCGTAGCGCTGGATGTACCAGCCGTTTTGCAGGCGTAGAGGGCGAAACTCTTCGTCGCTCAGCGTGCCGGCGATGTTGCGCTCCAGTTGGTCACGGTGCTGCGCGGCGCGGTTGCGAATGAACTGTCGGTCAAAGTCGGTGTATTGGTACATGGTTGGTTCGAATCAGTTGAGGACAGAGCGTTACGACGCTCCGTTCTGTCTGTACACGCCCTCAGGATTTATAAAGCGATTAATTTCACGCCAGCATAGGCCAGCAAGACGGAAAGAAGAGAGCGGATGACGCGCTCTGGGATACGTGACATCCAGTGCGACCCGATCCAGATGCCGGGCAGCGATCCTAACAGCAGCTTCGCCAGCAAAGGCCAGTCCACCGAGCCCAATGACGCATGTCCCAGACCCGCCACCAGCGTGAGCGGCACCGCATAGGCAATGTCAGCGGCCACGATGCGCGGCAAAGGCAGCATGGGGTACAAAATCATCAGCACAGTGACGCCGATCGCCCCGGCGCCTACGGAGGTCAAGGTCACCAGCGTGCCAATCACGGCCCCAAACAGCAGGGGAAGGCTCCAGTGGCGCGGTGTGGCCGCCTTGGCTTCCTGGCCTCGCGCCACGGTCACTGGCGCCGCCTTGCCACGCAAGGCCTTGTAAAGAGTGGCTGCCGCCGTGAGCAACAAGGCCGCACCCAGTGTGCTGGTCATCAGGCCTTGGACTTTTTGGCTGGCAGCACCAAAATGGCTCAGCAGGAACAAGGTGGCCAGTGCCGCCGGAATGCTGCCCGCTGACAGGTGCAAAACCACACGCCAATCAATTATCCGGGCGCGTGCCAGCTTGACGGTGCCGCCCATTTTGGTGAAGGCGGCAAACAGCAAGTCGGTGCCAACGGCCAGATAGGGCTTGACGTCGAAAAAGAAGATCAAGATCGGCGTCATGAGCGATCCGCCGCCCACCCCGGTCAAACCGACGACTATTCCAACAAAGAAACCCGCGAAAATAAACACAATGTCATGCATAGGTCAGACTGTAAGGGTACGCCCATATATGACAAACTACATTTTCATGATTTCCATATGCCGCAGGAGAATATAAGATCAAGCTCGCGGTACCGAGGCCTTGGAGTCAGTGCTTCCCGCGCAGTTCGCGCATGCGTTCTTCAAAGTAGCTGCCCACGGTGTAGCGCTCAGACAGCACAACGTCCCGATTTGGGTGCAAAAAAAGTGGTAACGAAATGCGGGACTTGAACCGCCCCTCTCCAACCGGGTTGAGCACGCGGTGGACGGTGGAAGGGTAGTAACGCCCCGACGCCTCCTCCAGCATGTCGCCAATGTTGACGATCAACAGACCAAAATCACAAGGCACGTCATGCCAGGTGCCTTCTTTGCCCAGCACTTGCAAACCAGGCTCGGTGGCGGCCGGCAGGATGGTCAGCAGATTGATGTCGCCGTGCGCCGCCGCCCGCACCGCGCCAGGCTCCTCAAGGCCAGACAGGGGCGGGTAATGCAGCACGCGCAGCAAAGTGTGGTCGCTGCCTTCGATCATTTTGGGCAAGGGCATGGAATAACGCGCCTTGACATCTGCCGGTGAGTGCGCTTCTACCCAGCCCAGCAGCGTGGCGGCCAGGGCGCTGCCTTGCTGGTAGTAACGGCGCGCGGCGTCTGAGACTTCTGCCGGGTAGCGTCCCCAAGGGTAGACATGAAAGAATTCCTTGAGATCGCGTTTGTCGTTGTTTTTGGCAGTCTCGGACACTTCGGGCGAAAAGTAACCGTCCAGTTTGACCGGGTCCTGCGGGTAGTGATGTTTGGCCCCGGATTTGAAGAAACCCAACCATTCGGCATAAATGCCTTCCACCAGCGCCCGGTCCAGCGGGTGATTACGCAGTACGCCAAAACCGGTTTCATGCAGGCTCTGACAGAAGTCCTGCGGTGCTGTCGGGCTTTGAAAATCAACAATGGGCAGATACATGGCTTGGTCCTCAGTTGCGTCAAGAAGCATTTAGGCTGCCAGCCAATCACCCATCAGGGTGTTTTCCAGAACGGCCTTGCAAGCCTCGGCGTCCACCTGCATGCAGACCTGGGTCATGGGCACGCCTTCCCAGCCTTTTTGCGGGTAGTCGATGAACTCCTTGCGCTTGAGCATGGTCTGCCCCTGCGCCAACCCGTCAGTGGCAACGCGGATCCGTCCGGTCTCCAGCGTGAAGAGTTCCGGATTGACCAGGTACACAAAAGCCAACACGTCATGTCCAAAACAGCCATGGATTTTGGCGACATGCGGGTACAAAGCACTGTAAAAATCGGCATAAAAATTCACCGCATGGTGCAGCGTGTCAGTCGCCGGGTGTCGGTGGTGTTCTGCAATCTGTTTGAAAAGCGACACCGGCAGGATGACCTGATGCGTCACATCCAATCCCACCATGGTGAGTCGCCAGCCGGCCGTGAAGACGTGGTCAGCGGCATGCGGGTCATTCCAGATATTGGCTTCGGCCACGGGAGACACATTGCCGGGTTCCACCACCGTACCGCCCATGATGATGACTTCACGCAGCAAATGCGGCAACTCAGGTTCAAGTTTCAGCGCCGTCGCCAAATTGCCAAGCGGCCCCACCGCCACCAAGGTGATTTCACCAGGTTGTTGCCGGGCCATGTCCACAATGAACTGCGCTGATGAACGGGGGTCCAGCCGATTGGATGTGGGCATACGCGTCGGCAAATTACCCAAGCCATCCGCACCGTGGATGAAGTCAGGCGGCGCCTCGCCCGGTTTGCACCAGGGAGTCTTGACACCTTGGGTGACAGGCGTTGAACGATTGGCCAGCGCAGTCAGGTACAGGGCATTGCTGGCGGCCTGCTCCACCGTGACATTGCCAAACGTGGTGGTAATGCCCACCACGTCTATGCCTGGGTGCGCAAGCGCAAAATACAGGGCCATGGCGTCATCGACACCGGGGTCCGTGTCATAAATAACTTTTCGGGCGAATGTTGTTGTCATGGGTCTTGAGTCAAGCGAGTGATGATTTGAGAAGCCCACAAAAGGCGCGCAGCTCGTTCAATGAATCTGGAGGCGGCGCAGGCTGCCGGGCCAGAAAAGCACCCACCTCGGCCGCATGCGGAATACTCGACTGCGCTCCCGGCCGTGTGCAGGCCAGTGCGCCGGCAGCGGATGCCGTACGCAATGCCTGAGCCATGGACGCACCCTGACTGAGCGACGCGACGAGTGTGCCGCAAAAGGTATCTCCCGCGCCGGTGGTATCCACGGGCGTGATATCAAACGCGGTCTGCAGATACAAAGAGCCCTGGCTTCTGGCCAGGCAACCGTGGTGCCCCAGGGTGACGACCACCGTCGGGATGTGAATCGCTTCAAGACACTGGGCAATCGTCCCCACACGACCGGCAACCGTTGCCAATTCGCCTTCATTGACCACCAATACATCGACCAGGTCAAGCAGCGCCTGCGACAAGGCCTGGGCGGGCGCCGCATTGAGCACCACGGTGACGCCTTGTTTGCGGGCGCTGTCCGCGTAAGCCATGACAGTCTCCAGCGGCGTTTCCAGTTGCATCAGCAAGTGACTGAAACCGTTCAATGCGGGCAGGTGACCAGCTTGCAGGCACTGGTTGGCGCCTGGTGCCACGGTGATAGCGTTTTCAGCATCGTCTGAGACACAGATGAAGGCCGTGCCGGTTGGCTGTTCAGCCACTCGGACAATATGCAGGTGAACATGGGCCTCATTCAATGAGGCTTCCAGCGGAACGGCAAAGGCGTCATCCCCAAGAGCCAGCACCATGTGTGTGACGGCGCCACCCGCCCGCGCACACGCCACGGCCTGGTTGGCGCCTTTGCCGCCGGGAAAGGTTTTGAAATCCCGACCCAGTACGGTCTCTCCCGGACTGGGGATGTGGTTGGCCCGGACCACGAAGTCCAGGTTGGCGGAGCCGGCGACCAGTATCATTGAATCGTGTTTCCAAACGTGAAAGGAATTTATTGTGCCGTTGAATTATGTAGTGGTCATCGGTGGTGCCAATATGGACATCGTGGCTCAAACCGGCACACCACTCATGGCGTCTGACTCGACTCCGGGAGAAATACGATGCGCGCCCGGTGGCGTGGCTCGCAATGTGGCAGAGAACCTGGCCCGCCTGGGAGAACAAGTGCAACTTGTCAGTGTTGCCGGAGACGATCCCTTCGGTCACATCCTGCTCGACGCCACACGGGACGCGGGGGTTGATATCACTGCATTTCGTGTCTTGCCGTCCCGCAGAAGTTCGACCTATCTGTCTGTGCACGGTCTCGATGGCGACATGGCTGTAGCCGTCAATGACATGGGCATTCTTGACAGCATCACCCCCGATTACCTTCGCAGCTTGCAAGCACCATTGCAAGCTGCCTCATGCTGGGCACTGGACTGCAATTTGTCGAGCGATGCCCTGCAGTGGTTGTTCGGGAATGCATCGCAGATGCCCGTGTTCGTAGACGGCGTCTCAGCCGCCAAATGCACCAAACTCATCCCCTGGCTTCCTCGCATCCATACCTTGAAGGTCAACGGCCTGGAGGCCCAAACCTTGAGCGGTCTGCCTGCCCAGTCAGTGCATGAAGCGCAATTGGCCGCCCGTGCGCTGCACCAGACGGGTGTTCGCCGTGTGGTCATCAGCCTGGGCGCCAAGGGGACCTGCTGGTGCGATTCAAACGGGCAAGTTGGCCATCGGGCGGCACGCAAGGTGGCGGTGGTGAACACTTCTGGCGCGGGTGACGCCTTGCTGGCGGGACTGGTGCACAGCCATCTGGGTGCCATGCCCTTGCCCGAATCTGTTGAGTTGGCTATGGCCTGCGCCGAGTTGACCTTGTCCAGTACATTCGCCAATAACCCTAATCTTTCACTGGCAACGGTTCAACACCAATTGGCTGCCATTGCGTCACAACTCTTTCCGTCTTGATTGTTCATTTATGTCTACCGCACCCTATCTTGATATCGCCCCTGAAGTTCAGCTGGCGCTGCGCAATGGAACGCCTGTCGTGGCGCTGGAGTCCACCATCATTTCGCACGGCATGCCTTATCCGCAGAACGTAGCCACCGCGATGCGCGTGGAGGACGAAGTCCGCGCCCATGGGGCAATACCGGCCACGATTGCCATCGTTGACGGCAGGTTGAAGGCGGGGTTGGTCGCCAGCGAGATCGAAGCGCTGGGCAAGCGCGGACGCGACGTGGTCAAGGTCAGTCGCCGTGACATGCCTTTCATCGTGGCGGCCGGCCAGACAGGCGCCACGACAGTGGCCTCGACCATGATCATCGCGGCCATGGCGGGCATTCGCATCTTCGCTACGGGCGGCATTGGTGGTGTTCACCGCAATGCGCAGCAGAGTTTTGATGTTTCGGCAGATCTGCAGGAGTTGGCGCAAACGCCGGTGGCCGTCGTCTGCGCCGGTGCCAAATCCATTCTCGATCTGCGCTTGACACTGGAATATCTCGAAACCCATGGCGTGCCTGTGGTCGGTTATCAGACCCATGCCTTACCGGCCTTCTTTACTCGGGACAGTGCGTTTTCGGTGGACTACCGGCTCGATGCGCCCGCTGATATTGCGCGGGTCCTGTACGCCAAGTGGGCCATGTCGCTCAAGGGTGGCATGGTAATTGCAAATCCGATTCCGGCGGAATTTGCCATGTCGCGTGAGGTGATAGACCACGCCATTGAACAGGCTTTGCAGGAAGCGCAGGCGCAGGGCATCGGCGGCAAGGAATCAACCCCCTTCTTGCTGGCACGCGTCTGTGAGCTCACCGGGGGCGACAGCCTGGCCGCCAATATTCAGCTTGTATTGAACAATGCAAGACTGGCTGCGGCGGTGGGGACTGAGCTTCAGGCGCTCGGTCGGCAAAGGCAAGTTGTATAGGGAAACACCCTGATTGCAGCGGTACGATGCGACAAGTACGCTAAAGCGTTGATTTTTTAACCTACGAGAGAACAGGGAGTCAGTATGAACTTGAAGACCACGGCACGTTTGGGAATTTTCGCCACCGCTATGCTGGCCAGCCTTCACGCCATGGCTGAGCCGGCGATTGTGTTTGACATGGGCGGCAAGTTTGACAAGTCTTTCAACGAGGCGGCCTACAACGGCATGGAGAAGTGGAAGAAGGAAACCGGCAAGCCCTATCTTGAGTTCGAGATCTCGAATGAATCCCAACGCGAGCAGGCCATCCGTCGCATGGCGGAGCGCGGTGCCAGCCCCATCATCGGTATTGGTTTTGGTCAGGCGTCCAGCATCGCCAAGGTGGCGAAGGAATTTCCCAAGCTTCAATTTGCCATCGTGGATGATGTCGTGGACCAGCCCAATGTTCAATCGTTGGTATTCAAGGAGCAGGAGGGCAGCTTTTTGGTCGGCGTGATGGCCGCATCGGCCAGCAAGACCGGCAAGGTTGGATTCGTCGGTGGCATGGACATCCCCCTGATCCGCAAGTTTTCATGCGGCTACGAGCAGGGCGCCAAATTTGCCAACGCCAAAACAGAGGTTTTTTCCAACATGACCGGTACGACTGGCGCGGCCTGGAATGACCCGGCTCGCGGCGGTGAACTGGCCAAGGCCCAGTTTGCCAAAGGCGCGGACGTTGTTTTCGCGGCAGCGGGTGGAACCGGTATGGGCGTGTACCAGGCGGCCAAGGACAGCGGCAAACTTGCCATCGGCGTGGACAGCAATCAAAACCACCTGCAGCCTGGCACCATGCTCACGTCCATGCTCAAGCGCGTGGATGTGGCCGTTTACAACGTCGCCAAGGGCCACAAACCAGGTATCTCCATACTGGGCTTGAAAGAGGGTGGTGTGGACTATGCCATAGACGCCCACAACGCCAAACTCGTGACTGCCGACATGAAGAAGAAAGTGGACGCAGCCAAAGCCGACATCATCAGCGGCAAGATCAAGGTGGCAGACTACATGGCTGACAACGCCTGCAAGTATTGACGCGTCACCCCGTCGCGATTCCGTAACCTGAGCCCGCGGTGCCGGATGGTGCCGCGGGCTTTTGACTGGATTGAAGACATGCTTCACAAGGAGTCAGTTTTGAGTTCACCCATTGCGCCGCCCAGTGAAAATGGACTTGCGGTGCGCATGAGCGGGATCAACAAGCAATTTGGTGCCGTTCGCGCCAATGCCGATGTGAACTTGTGCGTAGCTGCCGGAACCGTGCACGGCATCGTTGGGGAAAATGGGGCGGGCAAGAGTACGCTGATGTCTGTTTTGTATGGGTTCTATCAGGCGGATAGCGGAACCATTGAGGTCTTTGGCCAACCCGCGACGATACGCAATGCTGACGAAGCCATCGCGCGGGGCATCGGCATGGTGCATCAGCATTTCATGCTGGTGGACACGCTCAGTGCGTTGGAAAATGTGATGCTGGGTGCCGAACCGCACTGGCTTTTGTGGCGAGCCGATGCGCAGGTCCGAGTCAAGCTTGACGCGTTGATGCTGTCCACAGGGCTGAAGGTGTCGCTTGACGCCTTGGTCAGTGAACTCTCTGTGGGTGACCGCCAGCGCCTGGAAATTCTGAAGGCTCTGTACCGAGGCGCCAAGGTGCTCATTCTGGATGAACCCACCGCAGTGCTGACACCTCAGGAAACGGGTCATTTGTTTGCCGTGCTCAGGTTGCTGTGCCGCCAGGGCACCACCATTTTGCTCATAACCCACAAGCTCAAGGAGGTGATGGACTTATGTGACGATGTCACGGTGATGCGCGCAGGGCGGGTAGTTCAGGAGATGACGATCAAGGATGCCTCGATTGAAGCGCTCGCCGAGGCTATGGTCGGACGCAAAGTCCACATTGGGCGTATCGACCAGCCAGTTAAACCAGTGGGCAAGGTGCTGTTACAGGCGCGCGACGTGATGGTGCGTGATGGCATGAATGTCGTGCGCCTGGCGGGCTTGAACCTGACCTTGGTTGCGGGTGAGATTGTGGGTGTGGCGGGTGTCTCAGGCAATGGCCAAAGCGAACTGATCGATGTGCTCTCAGGCATGCAGCGCCCCACAGAAGGGCAGCTGGACATCGGGGGCAAGACTTTCGACGCACTCGGCTGGCTCGATCCCCATACCGCCCGCGAAATGGGTTTGGCCCATGTGCCCGAAGATCGTCATGCACGTGCGCTTGTGATGGATTTTGTAGCTTGGGAATCAGCTGTTTTAGGTTATGACGGTTTGCCTGAATATGCCACTTGGGGGTGGATGGCACATGACCGCATGCGACAGGCCACGGCACACATGATGGAGCGGTTTGACGTCCGCCCGAGAGACCCGGAACTGCTGAGCAGCAAGTTCTCCGGGGGCAACCAGCAAAAGCTGGTGCTGGCCCGTGAACTGGGTCAAATGCCCAAAGTGCTGCTGGTCGGGCAGCCGACGCGGGGAGTTGACATCGGCGCCATTGAATTTATCTACACCCAGTTGCGAGCCATGCGCGATGCAGGCTGTGCCGTCCTGGTGGTGTCTAGCGAGCTGGATGAGATTCTGGCCCTGTCTGACAGGGTTATCGTGATGAACCGGGGACGGGTGACCGGCGACCTGGCCATTGAAGACTGTACCGAGGCGGGCTTGGGAATGTTGATGACTGGGGGTGGGCAATGAGTACGCCTAGCAATTTGCCACGCTGGGCCGACCTCGTATTGCTACCCGCCGTATGCCTTGCGGTGGCACTATTGGCTGCGGCCGGCGTTGTGGCACTGGTGGGACAAAACCCGGTGGAAGTTATCACGGTGCTGTTGCATGGCGCATTTGGCACGTCGCGCGGCTTCAGCTACACGTTGTATTACGCCACCACCTTCATTTTTACCGGCCTGGCTGTTGCCGTGGCGTTTCACGGCGGTTTGTTCAACATTGGCGGAGAGGGACAGGCCGTGATGGGCGGATTGGGCACCGGGCTGATCGCGCTGTGGTTATCTCCGTATTTGCCCGCGTGGATCATGTTGCCCTTGATGATGCTCGCCGGTGCGGCCTTTGGCTTGGCATGGGCGGCTGTACCCGCGTATTTGCAGGCGTACCGGGGTAGCCATGTGGTCATCACGACCATCATGTTCAATTTCATCGCCAGCAGTTTGCTGGTCTATTTACTGGTCAACCACTTGCGGCCCACCGGCACGATGTCCGTCGAAAGCGCCGAATTCGCAGCGTCGGCCAAATTGCCTGCCATGCATCAGGCACTGGCATGGATTGGGCTGGAATGGCCAGCGTCCCCCCTGAATACCAGCATCTTTTTGGCCTTGCTGGCGGCGCTGGGGGTGTATCTGTTTTTATGGCGCACCCGCGCGGGCTACCGCCTGCGTGCCGTGGGTTCAAGCGCCAGTGCTGCAGAGTACGCGGGTATTCACGCCAGACGGCAGGTGGTGATTGCCATGTCAATTTCGGGTGCCCTGGCCGGTCTGGTTGGCATGAACGAGATTGCCGGTGTCAACAGCAAGTTGTTGCTGGAGTTTGTGGGCGGCGCGGGTTTCACCGGCATTGCTGTGGCCTTGATGGGCCGCAACCATCCCATGGGCATTATCTTTGCCAGCGTCTTGTTTGGCGCCTTGTTCCAGGGCGGTGCTGAAGTGGCTTTTGAAGTGCGTGGCTTCAGCCGCGACATGGTGGTGATGCTTCAAGGATTCATCGTACTTTTTTCAGGTGCGATGACGTATGTGATTGCCCCCCAGCTCGCACGCTTGCTGACCTTGATTTCGCGTTTGAAAAAATCTGAAAAAACGGGAGTCGTCCATGGATGAAGCCCTGTTTGGTGCCATGCTGGCGTCCACATTGCGGGTGTCAACGCCGCTCATTTTTTGCGTCTTGGCGGGGCTGTTGTCTGAGCGCTCAGGGGTGGTTGATATCGGGCTGGAAGGCAAGATGCTGTTTGCGGCCTTTGCCGCCGGGGCCAGCGGCGCCGTGTATGGGTCGACGACTGTCGCCTTGCTGGCCGCCATGGCCGTCGCCACAGCCTTGTCCTGGATGCATGGCCTGGCTTGCGTGAGTCATCGCGGTGATCAGGTGGTCTCGGGTGTGGCCATCAACATCATTGCCGCGGGCATGACGGTCGTGCTTGGTGTGGCCTGGTTTGCGCAGGGTGGGCAAACGCCGCCTGTGTCCGCCTCGGTTCGTATTCAGCCGCTTTTTCCGGCAGCGGCCACCGTTGTTCAAGACATTCCGTGGGTTGGCGCGATTTTGGGCGAGGGGCTTTTGAGTCACAACGCCATGGTCTATCTGGCCTTGTTATTGGTACCTGCCATCTGGTGGCTGATGTTTCGCACCCGGTTTGGATTGCGTCTTCGCGCTGTTGGCGAGAACCCGCAGATGGTGGACGCTGCCGGGGTGTCTGTTACACGTCTGCGTTACATGGCCCTCACGCTCAATGGCATGCTGTGCGGGCTGGCCGGGGCCTATTTGGTGCTGGCCCAAAGCGCCTCGTTCTCTCACAACATGACCGCCGGCAGGGGGTTCATGGCCTTGGCGGCCTTGATATTTGGACGATGGCATCCAGTGGGAGCCCTGTGGGCGTGCCTGCTTTTTGGATTCCTTGATGCTGTTGCCATTCGTTTGCAGGGGGTCCAGGTGCCCGGCATTGGCGAGGTCCCGGTGCAGGCGATTCAGGCGCTGCCTTATGTGCTGACCGTGATTTTGCTGGCTGGATTTATCGGCAAGGCTGTCGCGCCGCAAGCCTTGGGCAAGCCTTACCTGAAAGAGCGTTAATCGACTGGTTCCGATGATGACGGTCGACTTTTCGTGCTTCGCAGGGCATAAAGCGCGCGGGCCAGGCTTGTGTCGACGGGCAAAGGTTCTCCTGACCAGCGCGCTGCCAGCAATTCAGCACACAGCACTGAGAAACTGAGTCCTCGTGACCCCATGCCAGCGCAAACCCACAAGCCGGAACTGGCAGACACGTCCAGCGGGCCGACGGCAGGCAACCGGTCAGCGGTGACACAACGGACATTTTTCCAGGCATTCACTGTGCCTGCCTCAAACTGAGGCGCCAGCGCTTGACCCAATGCAGGCAGAAGTTGGCTCAACCGTGCCAGATTGGCAGCATGGTTCTCCAAATCCGTCTGCGGCGGCTTGCTCTCGGGCTGGTAGTTTGAACCAACGAACCAAGCTACGCCATTGTCTACGGACACCGCAGGAACAATGCTGCCGGAACCATTCACGGGGTAGGGAGGAAAGGCAGGATCTGGCGCGTCCAAATGCATGGCCCAAGATAACTGACCCCGCACACCGTGCATAGACGGTATTTGGCCAGCACAGAGATCAAGCTCTGGTTGCGCGACATGAAGCCGCTCAATCAGGGGGAGGGCGCCGCTCGCATTGGCAAAGACGACGCGATTGGCACGGGCCACAACTGCGTCGAACTTATTGAGGAGCAACCAGCCATCGTCACATTGGCGCAAAGCGCTGACTTTGGTATTGCCCAGAAAAGTAATGCCCGGCTGAGCAAGCCAAGCCAGAACCATTTGGCGCGGTTTCAGCCATGCCGCGCTCGCATGCCAAATTTCTGATGGCGTTTGTGGGCCGTCCACACGGCGCTCCAGGGTACCCGAGTCGCTCCAGTCTTGTCCTTGGATGAGCAGTTCTTGCGCTTGGTGCAGCATCAGGCGCACACCACTGCGTGACAGACGAGACAGTGCACAGTCGTCAACGGACACATGCGGCACGACCAGTCCGACGGGAAGACCAGAGGCGCCTGCCGCAGGCGCGTCGCCCTGATCGAGCACCTGTACCCGCCAGCCGCGTCGTGCCAACGAAGCTGCAACGCTGGCGCCCGCCAGCCCGGCACCAATGACAACACATGTTCCTGGTTCTGTGGCTCTTGAAGGCAATGGCTCCCGCGTGTTTTTGATCGTCCAGCGAGGGTTGAACACACCACGAGACGGCAACGTCCGTGTTGCCGATTCAGTCCCTGCTTCTGCGATCCCGATTTCAAAACCGCACTGCACCAAGTCAGCGCGACAATTGGAGGCCTCAGGGGTGACAGCAACAACGGAGCCACGTCTGCAGCAGCGGGCCAGGGCTTTGACCGCCCAGACATCCCACTGCGCGGGATCACCCGCCAGATGATGATCGATATTGAGGAAAACTGCGTCGGCCACAAACTGCTGTTCGCGCAGCATGGCGGTGACCTCACCCACGCACAACGTGAGCAAAACGTTGCCGTGTTCAAAGGTCAGCCGATGAAAACCAGGCAACAAACTATCCCATTGGGATGTCAGCTCCTGGGCCAACGTCAGCAAATCGGGAAATGGGGCTGCGGCGTCAAGCAATGCGTCCCGTGACGCGGGTGCGGAGGTCAGGGCTGCATAGTGCAGCATGCGAGGCCGCACGACATCACTTTTCCAGGCCTTCCAAGTCCTCAGAAATTGAAGGCCTTGGCAAAAGGATGTATCCAGCACACGCCAGGCCGACTGCCCAGCCCAAGCCTGCGGCAGATTGCAAGCCTGGAGCACAGCGTTTTCTACGGGGTCAGACAAACGCCAGCGGCATCAAACCGTTGGGGGTACGTAGCCTTGAGCGGCATCGGCACCGTCGCCAAAAAAGTGGTTTTCCATCTGGCGTGCCAGGTATTGCCGGGCGCGGGCATCCGCAAGATTCAAGCGGTTTTCATTGACCAGCATGGTTTGGTGCTTCAGCCAGGCCGCCCAGGCTTCCTTGCTCACACCTTCCCAAATACGTTTGCCGAGATCACCAGGATAGGGAGGGAAGTCCAGGCCTTCAGCCTCTTTGCCGAGCTTGATGCAATTGACGGTGCGTGCCATGTGAAACCTTTTGCGAATTCTGATAAAGACCGTGACTTTAGCAAGCTTTCACCGTTGAATCAGGCCGCAAGGTTTGTTTTCGCTTGTATTCGGCATTCGCCGCCCCATCTAAAACGCTATATACAACCGACCCTTTGGCGACAAGGACAACGATGTGGCAAATTCACCAATGGGTCCACTGAAGTAAAATCGAGACTATGGCAAAAGCTGACACAAAAACCAAAATGCTGGCCGATGGCCTGCGTTACAAATCCAAAGTATCTGGATCCCCCTTCACGGCGGCAACGTCTTTTGGAGCTGCGACGATGTCGTGTTTTCTCTGTGGCAAGCATCGCGCTCGCTCACAAATGATTTCACGCAAGATTCTGGGCAAGTCTCAGGCAGTATGCTCGCCTTCCTGCAAAGAGGCAGACGCGGCCGCAGCGGGCTGAGACATGGTCTTTCAGGTCGTAGCCAGCTGGCTGGCGTTGTACCCGAGACGTATGTTTGCGGCACTCAGTGCTGTGTGCCTCGCTTTGTTGGCCTTCGGCCTCTACTTGCAGCATGTGGTGGGACTGGTGCCCTGTCCCATGTGCATTGTCCAGCGATATGCTCTATTTTTAATAGCAGTAATTGCAGGTTTGACAGCGCTCAGCGGCAAAAAAGGTATTCAAATTGGTGGTGCTGCGCTGCTGCTGCTCAGTGCTGGTTTCGGTGCTTTTGTAGCCGCTCGTCAGAGCTGGTTACAGTGGTATCCGCCTGAAGTCGTGTCTTGTGGGCGCGATTTTTACGGCATGATCGAAACATTTCCCCTACAGCGCGCCTTGCCCATGATTTTCAAGGGCGGTGGTGATTGCACCAAGATTGACTGGACCTTTTTAGGTGGGTCCATCGCAAACTGGTCATTTGTTTGCTTTGTTGGTGTGGCCCTCCTGGCCTTGGCACTTCTCGCGCAACAGTTCAATCGCCGCTGATTTGTGACCGCGAAACACTGCTTGATGACTATCAAGCCGTGTTTTTTTCCTGTTTAGACGGACAGGGTGTCAAATGTTTCATAGGCTTTTTTCAGCCACATTTTAACGCGCTGGCGCTCCAGCAAACCCAGCCCGTCAGGGCCTTCGCGGTTATTGAGCGCAGCCCAAAAGCTGGCATTCTGGCGGTCGATCTTGCGCATGCTGGCCTCGTGCAGTTGCGACAGGGTGATAACACGTGCACCCAGGGTCAGCGCTTTCTCCAGGGCCGGTGATCCATCCAGTTCCGAAAAATCGGTGCCACGTCCCTGGTTTTTCACCACAATATAGTTGGGGCCGTCGATGAAGGTATTGACCAGGCGCCCCAGCAAATCGACCGAATCTTTACCCGCGTCGGCCACATGCCAAAAGTTGACGGTCACGCCCATATCGGCCATGACTGAAAACAGGTCTGAATCCCTGATCCAGCGGGTCAGCGGCGCAGCGGTTTGGGCGGCCAGATCAACGATCACGCTTCTCGTTTGCCCATCTTCTGTCGGTTCTTCGAAGGCGGTGGCAATCAGGTCCAGGCCTTCATAGCTGTCCACGATCACCGGCGAGGCGTAATCCGCATAAAAGCGCGTGAACGAGGTATGCGAACGGTCGGTGTCAAAGCCAATGAAGGACCGCTCTTTGTCAATGAAATACTGGGCCAGAACCCGGGAAACGACTGATTTGCCTACGCCGCCTTTTTCGCCGCCGATGAAATTGAGTGAGCTCATGATTTGGTTCTGTGTGAAGTGGATGGAGATATAACAAAGCCGTCTGGCTTGCAGAAATACTCAAGCAAGATGTGTGCTCAGGCCAGCTTTTTGACCAGCACCTGGCTCTTTCGGTCCCAGTTGTACTTGCGTTTGCGGGCCTCAGGCAGCCATTCGGGGTCCACCAGCACGAAGCCGCGCTTGAGAAACCAGTGGGTCGTGCGGGTGGTCAGGACAAAAATACTGTCCAGTCCGGCTGCCTTGGCGCGTTGCTCGACGCGCTTCAACACCCGCTCGCCGTCGCCCTGGCCCTGCACTTGGGGCGACACGGTCAGTGCGGCCATCTCGGCGGTGCGCGCTTCGGGGTACGAATAGAGCGCCGCGCACGCGAAAATCACGCCGTCATGCTCAATCACGGTGTAGAGACCCACATCACGCTCGATCTCGGTGCGGCTGCGTTTGACCAGCGTGCCGTCTTTTTCAAACGGCTCAATCAGTTGCAGGATGCCACCCACGTCGTCGACCGAGGCCTCGCGCAGGCTTTCCAGTTTTTCGTCCACAACCATGGTGCCAATGCCGTCGTGCACATACACCTCCAGCAGGATGGCGCCATCCACCGCGAAGGGAATGATGTGGCTGCGCTCCACACCGTTTTTACAGGCCTTGACGCAGTGCTGCAGGTAGAACGCGGTGTCGGTGGGCTGGTTGGCGGCAGGCAATTCAGCCAGCAGCTTTTCGGCGGCTGCCAGCGGCAATTCGGTATCGATCGGGTTGTCTTCGCCTTCAGGCATTCCCGGATTCAGACGAATGCCGGGCACCTCGGTCACAAAAATCAGTTTGTCTGCCTGCAAGGCCATGGCCACGGAGGTGGCAACTTCTTCCATCGTGAGGTTGAACGCTTCCCCGGTGGGGGAGAAGCCAAAAGGCGACAACAACACCATGGCGCCCATGTCCAGCGTGCGCATGATGCCCGCGGTGTCCACCTTGCGCACCAAGCCCGAGTGCTGAAAATCCACGCCGTCCACAATGCCCACCGGCCGCGCGGTGATGAAGTTACCGGAGATGACGCGCACCGTGGAGTCGGCCATGGGCGTGTTGGGCAAGCCCTGGCTGAAGGCGGCCTCAATCTCATAACGCAACTGGCCTGCCGCCTCCTGGGCGCAGTCCAGCGCCACCTCATCGGTCACACGGATGCCGTGCGAGTATTTGGGGGTGTGGCCCTTGGCCTTGAGCTGCTCGTTGACCTGGGGACGAAAACCGTGCACGAGCACAATTTTGACCCCCATGCTCTGGATCATGGCCAAGTCCTGTGCCAAATGGTGCAATTTGCCCGCCGCGATGGCCTCACCGGCAATGCCCACCACGAAGGTCTGGTTGCGAAATTTGTGGATATAAGGCGCCACAGAGCGAAACCAAGGCACAAAAGTGAAGTTAAAAACAGAGGACATGCAAACGAGGTAAGGGTGAAGGAGTGGCGAGGGCTGGGATAATCTCCGATTCTCTACGAAGTTACTGCCTTGACAGCCCAGCCCCTACAAATCGATTTTCCAGAATCCCTGCCCGTCTCGGGCAAACGCGACGAGATCATGGCCGCGCTGGACAAGCACCAGGTCATCATCGTCTGCGGTGAAACAGGCTCTGGCAAAACCACTCAGCTCCCCAAGATTGCGCTTGCCATGGGCCGTGGCAAGCTCAATTACCCGAGCACGAACAACGACGGTTCGCCCGCGCCCCGGGGCAAGCTCATCGGTCATACCCAGCCGCGCCGCATTGCCGCCAGCAGTGTGGCCAAGCGCATTGCCGAGGAGTTGAAGACGACGCTGGGTGACGTGGTGGGTTTCAAGGTGCGTTTTCAGGACCGGCTGGGCCGCGACGCATCGGTCAAGCTGATGACCGATGGCATCTTGCTGGCCGAAACGCAGACCGACCCGCTGCTCAAAGCCTACGACACCATCATCATTGACGAGGCGCATGAGCGTTCGCTCAACATCGACTTTTTGTTGGGCTACCTGCGACAAATCCTGCCGCGCCGCCCCGACCTGAAAGTGGTGGTGACCTCGGCCACCATTGACGCGCAACGGTTTGCCGACCACTTTGCCTCGCGCAGCGGTCCGGCACCCGTCATCATGGTGTCGGGCCGGATGTTTCCGGTGGAGCAGCGTTACCGGCCGTTTGAAGAGTCCCGTGAATACGACCTGAATTCGGCCATTGCCGATGGCGTGGACGAGTTGTGGCGTGACGTGCACAACGCCGGTGACATTCTGGTTTTTCTGCCCGGCGAACGTGAGATTCGCGAGGCGGCTGACCATTTGCGCAAACATTTAAGCCACCAGCCGCTGTTTCGCAATGCCGAGGTGCTGCCCCTGTTTGCGCGCCTGAGCCAAGCCGAGCAGGACCGGATTTTTGACGGCCACACCGGGCGCCGCATCATTCTGGCTACCAACGTGGCCGAAACCTCGCTCACCGTGCCGGGCATCCGATACGTGATTGACGCAGGCACCGCGCGCATGAAGCGCTACAGTTTCAGGAGCAAGGTAGAGCAATTGCTGGTGGAGCCCATCAGCCAGTCCTCCGCCAACCAGCGTGCCGGGCGCTGCGGCCGGGTGGCCAATGGCATCTGCATCCGGCTGTATGACGAAAAAGACTTCAACAACCGCCCCCGTTTTACCGACCCCGAGATTCTGCGCAGTTCGCTGGCCGGGGTAATTTTGCGCATGAAGTCGCTGCGCATGGGCCTGGTGGAGGATTTTCCGTTCATTGAGCGGCCATCCAACCGGGCCATTGCCGATGGCTACCAGTTACTCAATGAACTGGGTGCGGTGGATGAGGCCAATGAGTTGACGCCCATGGGCCAGGAACTGGCCAAACTGCCGCTGGACCCGCGCGTAGGCCGGATGATTCTGGAAGCGCGGGAACGGGGTGCGCTCGATGAAGTGCTGGTCATCGCCTCGGCCCTGAGTGTGCAGGACGTGCGTGACCGCCCGATGGAAGCGCAGCAGCAAGCCGACGCCGCACACGTCAAATTTGACGACGAAAAGAGCGAGTTCAGCGGCTATTTGAAGCTGTGGAAGTGGATCAACGACGGCAAGGGCGATAAATCAAGCAGTGCGACACATGGTGTCACGGGGCAGCACAAGCTCTCCAACCGCCAGTACGAACAGTTGCTGCGCCAGAACTTCGTCAACATCCGCCGCGTGCGCGAGTGGCGTGACATCCATTCGCAACTGCACACCGTGGTGGCCGAGCACAAGTGGCGCCTGAACACGCTGCCCGCCAACTACGAGCAATTGCACCTGTCGATGCTGTCCGGCCTGCTGGGCAACCTGGGCTGCAAGATGGAAACAGATGGTGCGTCCGGCGAATACCTGGGCGCGCGCGGCATCAAGTTTTACCCGCATCCGGGCGCGCACCTGGTCAAAAAACCGGGCCGCTGGATTGTGGCGGCCGAGCTCGTGGAAACCACACGCCTGTTTGGCCGGGGCATCGCCGCCATCGAGCCGCAGTGGCTGGAGCAGGTGGGCGTCCATCTGCTCAAGAAACAACTGCTCGACCCGCATTGGGAAAAGAAGGTGGCCGAGGTCACCGCGCTGGAGCGCGCCACGCTGTATGGCATCGTCATTTACAGCGGGCGCAAGGTCAACTTCAGCCGCGTGGACATGGTTGCAGCGCGCGAGATTTTCATCCGCGAAGCGCTGGTCGGCGGCCAGTGGGAGACCAAACTCCCGTTTCTGGAAGCCAACCTCAAACTCATCAAACAGGTGGAAGACCTGGAACACAAAGCCCGCCGGCAAGACGTGCTGGTGGACGACGAGCTGATTTACGCCTACTACGACCAGCAACTGCCCGTCGATGTGTGCAGCGGCTACAGCTTCGAGAACTGGTACCGCGAAGAGATCAAAAAACAACCGAAGTTGCTGCTGCTCACCCGCGAAGAGCTGATGCGCCACGAGGCCGCGGGCATCACCACCCAGTCGTTCCCCAAAACCATCCGCCTGGGCGGTGTGGACTGTGCGGCCACTTATCTGCACGAGCCGGGCGACGCCAAAGACGGCCTGACCGTGACCGTGCCCCTGTTTGTGTTGAACCAGGTGAACGAGGAGCGCTGCGAGTGGCTGGTGCCCGGCATGCTGAAAGACAAGATTCAGGCGCTCATCAAAACCCTGCACCAGCGCCCGCGCTCGCGCCTGGTGCCCTTGCCCGACACCGCCACCCGGATGGCCGAAACGCTCAACGCGCCCGAGGTGTTTGGTCACGGCTCGCTGATGGACGCGGTGCTGAAACTGGTGCGCCTGGCCACGTCAATTGACGTTGTTCGCGCCGACATCAAGGCCGACATGCTCAGCCCGCACTTCTTCATGAACTTCCGGGTGGTGGACGAGCATGGCCGCCAACTCGGCACCGGTCGCAACCTGGGCGCCCTGAAGTCAGAACTCGGTGCCAAAGCCCGCGGAGCCTTCCAGGCGCTGGCGGGGCTGAAGATGGCCAAGGACGCAGCGGCATTGCCCGTTTTTAAAGAAAACCAGCCTGTAGCCCGCGTCAACAGTTCGAAGGAAGCTATTAAAAACGTAGCAACACCTGCGGCACCGGCTGGCCAGCGTTACACCGCGTGGACCTTTGGCGAGTTGCCCGAACTGCTGGAAATCCAGAAAGGCGGTCAAACGCTGATTGGTTACCCCGGCCTGATTGACGCCACAGACGCCGTCACCATTGAGGTGTTTGACGAACCCGACGTGGCGGCCGCCAAACACCGCGCTGGTCTGCGCCGCCTGTTTTCGCTGCAGATCAAGGACGCGCTCAAGTACCTGGAAAAAAACATCCCCGATCTGCAAAAGATGGCGGTCACCTTCATGCAGGTCGGCAAGTCAGCCGACGGTTCGGGCGGCGGCACGATTGAAGAACTGCGCGAGCAGATCATCGCCGTGGCGCTGGACCGGGCCTTTTTGCTCGACCCGCTGCCCACCAACGAGTTTGACTTCAAACGCCGGGTGGACGAGGGCCGGGGACGGCTCACCCTGATTGCCAACGAGGTGGCGCGCCTGGCTGCCGCCATTTTGGCGGAATACGCCATTGCGGCCCGCAAGATCAAGGACACCAAGAATGCGCCGGACGCTACCACGGACGCCGCGCAACAACTGGCGCGCCTGATGCCCAAACGCTTTCTGGCCACCTCACCGTGGGGACCGCTGCAGCACTTTGCCCGCTACCAGAAAGCCATCACCGCGCGGCTGGAGAAATACCGCGCCGACCCGGCCCGCGATGCCGCCCGCCTGACCGAGCTGCGCCCGCTGGAACAGCGCTACTGGCGCCTCGTGGCCGAACGCAAAGGCGTGGTTGACGAGCGCATGCAAGAGTTCAGATGGTTGCTGGAAGAGCTGCGCGTGAGCTTCTTTGCGCAGGAACTGCGCACGCCGCAGCCGGTGAGTGTGAAACGGTTGGAGAAGGCCTGGGCGCAGGTGGGATGATTTCGTCGCTGTCTCGCCAGTTTATTTTGGGCGTTGGTCTCATTTGCTGCGGGCACTCAGGTTTTGGCCAAGAGGCGACTGCCCTGCCGGATTTCCACCTCGGGCCTGGCAATGGCGTGTATCGGTATGCCTCCAGCACGCCGAGCTCAGTGGCAGACCTCGTGCAGTCCAGTCGGCCGCGACCAACAGCGACGGCCCAAGGTCAGCTGCTCTTGCCCATCCAGACCGCACCTGACGTGAAGTGGCCCGCCGTGGTGCTGGTGCATGGTTCTGGTGGCGTCTATCGCGAAGAACTCACCTACTGGGCCAGGCTTTTGAACGCGCAGGGAATGGCGGCCTTGGTCATTGACATCTTCAGTCCACGCGGCGTCAAGTCCACCGGCAAAGACCAAAGTCTCGTGCCGTTCGCAGCCGACACGGCCGACGCATTTGCTGCGCTGCGCATGCTGGCCAGTCACCCTGGCATTGACCCCCGGCGCATTGCCGTGATGGGATTTTCGCGTGGTGGCGTCACCGCCGTGCGCAGCGCCGCAGAGCCCATCATCCAGGGGTCGGCACCGGCGGGTTTGCGGTTTGCCGCCCATGTCGCGCTGTACAGCGGCGGCTGCACCAACACCTTGTCGGTCATGGCCGCCTCCGGTGTATTCAGCAAAGCCCCCATGCTGTTTGTGCATGGCGACGCGGACGACTATGCGGATATGAGCGATTGCCAGGCCTACGCGGGCCGCATCAGCGCGGCGGGAACACCTGCCGCGTTTGTGGCGCTGCCAGGCGCTCGCCACAAGTTCGACATGGACCGTCAGCGGATGATCAACTTGCCACTGAATTCGAAAACCAAAGCGGGGTGCCCTCTGGAATACGACATTCTCGCCATGACCGCGCGCGACCGGCGCAGTGGAGAGGCGCTTTCCAAAGCGCAGGTGAAAAGCATTACCCGTGATCTGTGTACCGCCAGGGGCGCCACGATGGGGGGAAATGCCGGGGCCCGTGATGCCGCTGGCAAAGCGGTGGTCGAATTTCTGCACAGAACTCTCAAATCTTGAGCGCTGACCCTTGTTCCAGAAGTGGCTGAAACCATCGGGGTGTAGAAATGATGAAACAGGCTGTAGCGCACGTGGAGCGGTCGTTAGTAGCTATAAATTAAATAGCATTCTTAACTGCATTGCAAACTCACGCCCTGCAACGGCTCACCCGTTTGAGGGTCCGACACCACGAGGTTGATCTGACGGGGATGGCCTGCCTGCCAAGACAACGATGGGCAGCAACAACAGTGCGGGGAGGGCGCGAATGAAAACGGGGGGTGGCAGGCCGGGCATGGCGATCTCTCATTCAAGGGGGTGGAGATAGGTCGCCCGGCCCGGCAATTTATTACCCTGTCTGAATCCTCAGGGTATCCATGAAGCGTTTATTTCTTCGTCATGGCGGCACCCCAACGGGCGGACGTCAAGCCAAAGAGCGCACCCACCATGAGAGAAATTGAAATGACGATCAACGAGTTTTTCAGGCTTGCGGACAACAGCACATCAAGCTTCAACACGTCCGGTGTTTGCAGCAAGTAAGCAAACGACGAAGCAAAACCAAACACCGTGGCGGGAATCGTTGCCAGCGCCGGGACGTTGGCGGCCAGAACGACCACCACCACACCCGCGCCCACAGCCAGAGCAGCCCACAGCGGCAGGCCCAGGGGCCCAGCCAGTGGCACAGACAAGATGACCACGGCCACCAGCCACGCCACGAACGCCCCGAAAACACCGCACACCACCAATTTTTTCAGTGCGGCGATATCCGCACCCAAGGCAAAGAAGGCGCCCCAGGCCACAAAGGCCGCCCATATGAGATAGACCCCGCCCAAAGGACCCAGGGCCAGAAATGTGGCCAGCGCGCCAAGAACAGAGATGCTGATAGCCAGTGCGTTCAAATTTTTCAAAATTGTCTCCTGTGATTAATTTAATTTGAGTCCGTTACAGGAGCAACGCCGACCCATCCCCCACGCCTCAAAGCGCGGGTAATCGATCATGACCAGGCAAAGCGCAATCCTTTGAATGAAACAGATATGTTCCGTCTCAGGACACCCCACGCCCGTCGCGCCGCTCCAGCCAAGGAAGGGGCAAGATGCATGCCGAAATCCGAATCACGGTCGGCAGCGAGCTCCAGCCAGCCGGACGTGAGCACGCAGTAAACCCCGCCTGGGCGAACAGGGGTTTGCACCACCAGCACCGACCGTTCCAGAGGAATGCGGCTCGTCAGACACACGGCGCCGGTGACGACTCGGATGACCGTGCCCCGCCCGCAATAAGCGTAGTGCGACTGGCCGCGCTTCAGGTGAATGGATGGAGTGGTTTGCTGCATGTTGCACCGCCTTTTGATGTGGTTTTCTGCCCAGAACAACAGCGCTGGGCATGCCACAAATCGTAGTGAAGACTACCTGTCGGCAACAGGCACAGGAGACCGGAGTGTGTGACGTAACAGCGAAGAGAAAGGGCATCTGTTACGGTACGTTTTTAATATATCTGCATCTGTTTTTAAAATGCCGGATCAAGGACCATTGCGCATGCCCACCAGCACCCCACCCCCATCTCGGCCTGCGCGTGACGCGTCGCACCCGCTCTACCAACGGCTGGCCGCTCATTACCGCAGTGCCATTCACGCGGGCTCCTTGGTACCGGGCGACCGCATGCCCTCGCTACGCGGTCTGATGCGCCAGCACGACATCAGCCTGTCCACCGCCATGCAACTGAGCCGCCACCTGGAGAGCGAAGGCTGGCTGGAGGCGCGCCCGCGCTCGGGCTACTTTGTGCGCCGCCCCTTGCGCAGCACGCTGGCGGCGGTGACCGAGCCGCGCATGAACGTGACGCCCGACCCGGCGCAATACGTGGGCATCCACGCGCGGGTGTCCGACTTCATTGCCCGCGGGCGGCTGCACATGGTCAAAACCAACCTGGCCGTGGCCCGCTGCGCACCCGACCTGTACCCGGCCGAGGCCTTGAAGCAGGCCGCCATGCGCGTCCTGCGCAAGCGGCCCCAACTGCTGGTGAGCGCCTCGTCACCCAAGGGCAACCCCGAGTTCCGCGCGGTGCTGGCCAAACGCGCGCTGGCGCTGGGCATGACCTTGTCGCCCGACGACGTGCAGATCACCAACGGTTGCATGGAAGCCCTGAACCTGGCGCTGCGCGCCGTGGCCCAGCCCGGCGACACCATTGCGGTGGAATCGCCCACCTTTTATGGTTTGCTGCAGGTGCTGGAAGCGCTGGGCCTGCGGGCTTTGGAGATTCCCACCAGTGCGCAGAGTGGCATCTCGATCGACGCCCTGGACATGGCCTTGCAGACCTACACGCAGATCAAGGCCGTGGTGGTGGTGCCCCACCTGCAAAACCCGCTGGGCAGCATCATGCCGGACGCGCACAAGCAGCGCCTGGTCGCGCTGTGTGAGGCCAATTCAGTCGCGCTGATTGAAGACGACACCTACAGCGAGCTGGTCAGCGAACGCACCCGGGGCGAGGCGCCCTTGCGCGCCATGAAGTCCTGGGACACCACGGGCAACGTGATTTACTGCGCCTCGCTGCACAAGATTCTGGCGCCCGGCCTGCGCTTGGGCTGGATGGCGGCGGGGCGCTGGCAGGCGCGGGTGGAGATGCTCAAATTCACCCTAAGCCGCAGCAACGAAGAACTGTCCCAACTGGCCGCGGCTGATTACATTGCCTCACCCGCCTATGACCGGCATTTGCGCAAACTGCGCAGCATCCTGTTTTTGCAGCGCGAAAAAACGGCCGAGGCCATTGCCCGCTATTTTCCAGAAGGCACGCGCCTGACGGTGCCTGACGGCGGGCTGTCCCTGTGGGTGGAGTTGCCGCAAAAGCTCTCCAGCAAAGAGGTGTTTGACGCCGCCCTGCAGGCCCAGATTCTGGTCACGCCCGGCCTGATGTTCTCCAACTCGCTGCGTTTTGACCCCTATCTGCGCATCAACTGCGGCTGGCCGCACAACGAGGAGGTGGAGCTGGCCCTCAAGCGCCTGGGTCAGATCGTGGCGGACTTGTTGAAGTCATAAGAAAAATTTATACCAAATAGGCCTGTAGCCCCCGTACAACGGGCGGGAGTAGCTATTAATTCAATAGCAAAGTCTTGGCGACGCCTAAAGCTTGGCCAGCCGGTCCAGCGCCGCGTGCAAGGTCTCATCCTTCTTGGCGAAACAAAAGCGCACCACGCGCTGGTCGAACCCGTCGCCGTAGAAGGCTGATAAAGGAATCGCTGCCACGCCGATCTCGGTGGTGAGCCATTTGCAGAACTCGGTTTCCCCCAGGTCGCTCACGTCCGAGATGTCCACGCACTGAAAGTAGGTGCCCTCGCTGGGCAGCAATTTGAACTTGGTGCGCTTGAGGCCCTCGCGAAACAGATCGCGCTTGCGCTGGTAAAACGCGGGCAGCTCCAGATAGGGCTTGGGATCCGCCATGTACGAGGCCAGCCCGTATTGCACCGGCGTGTTGACCGTGAACACATTGAACTGGTGCACCTTGCGGAACTCGGCGCTCAGCGGCGCCGGTGCGGCCACGTAGCCCACTTTCCAGCCGGTCACGTGGTAAGTCTTGCCAAAACTCGACACGATGAAGGCGCGCGCCGCGAGACCCGGAAAACGCGCTGCGCTCTGGTGCTGCTGCCCGTCAAACACCATGTGTTCATAGACCTCATCGCTGATCAGCAGCACCTCGGTGGGCGCCAGAATGTCTTGCAGGCGCAGCATGTCGGCCTCGGTCCATACCGTGCCACTGGGGTTGTGCGGCGAGTTGATGAGGATGGCGCGGGTCTTGGGCGTGATGGCCGCGGCAATTTTGTCGAAGTCAGGGCGAAACGTGCCGGGCGTCAAGGGCACGCGTACCACCACACCACCGGCCAGTTCAATGTTGGGCACGTAGCTGTCGTAGCACGGCTCCAGCACGATCACCTCGTCACCCGGATGCACCACAGCCAGAATGGTGGTGATGATCGCTTGCGTCGCCCCAGCCGTGATGGTTATTTCGGCTGCAGCGCTGTATTCACGGCCGTGTAGTGCTATTATTTTTACAGCAATGGCCTCACGCAGCACCGGCACGCCGGTCATGGGTGGGTACTGGTTCAGGCCTTGTTGCATGGCGCCGGTTACCACGTCCACCAGCTTGGGGTCACAGTTGAAATCCGGGAAGCCCTGGCCCAGGTTAACGGCATTTTTCTCCGCCGCCAGGGTGGACATGACGGTGAAAATGGTGGTGCCCACCTTGGGCAGGCGGCTTTGAAGCGTGGGGGTGTGTACGTTCATCATGAAGATTACAGTTCGTAGTCGTCCACATGGCCCGACATGGCGCGGGCCACCAGATCGCGGTTCAGGCGGTCACTCAGCAACTCGGCAAATTTGTAGACAAAGTTGCGCAGGTAAGCGCCCCGTTTGAAGGCGACGCGCGCCACGTTCTGGCCAAACAAATGCCCGGCGGGGCGCACCACCAGATCGCTCTTGGCGCCATCGGCCACCACGTCGCGCACGGCCATTTCAGCGGCAATGCCCACGCCCAGACCGAGGCGCACGTAGGTCTTGATCACGTCCGAATCGATAGCTTCCAGCGCAATGCGCGGCTCCAGCTTGCGGTTGGCAAAGGCATGGTCGATCTTGGTGCGGCCCGTGTAAGACGGGTGGTAGGTGATCAGGGGCTCCAGCGCGATGTCTTCGAGCGTGATGTGTTCCTTCTGGCACAAGGGGTGACCCACCGGCAGCACCAGCACGTGTTGCCATTCGTAGCAGGGCAGGGTGACCAGTTCGGTGTAGCCCGCGAGCGACTCCGTGGCGATGCCGATCTCGGCCACTTCATCAATCAGCATGCGCGCCACCTGGTCAGGCGATCCCTGGTGCAGGCTGACGTTGACCTTGGGGTAGGCCTGGCGCAGCTTGGCCACCGGCTCGGGCAGCACGTAGCGGGCTTGCGTGTGGGTGGTGGCAATCGACAGCGTGCCACTGTCTTCGGCGCTGTATTGCTCACCGATGCGCTTGAGGTTGTTCACCTCCCGCAGGATGAGTTCAATGCTTTTGAGCACGTGCTGGCCGGGCTCGGTCACGCGCTTGAGGCGCTTGCCGTGGCGGGCAAAAATCTCGATGCCCAGTTCTTCTTCCAGTTCGATGATGGCCTTGGACACCCCGGGCTGGGAGGTGTGCAAGGCCTTGGCGGCCTCGGTCAGGTTGAGGTTGCGCCGCACAGCTTCCTGGACAAAGCGGAATTGATGTAAGTTCATATCAAATTTCTACTAACAGAGAAATTTATTATGCCCCAATCGCATATATCAGCAAACAGTGAATCTTCAGGACAAGGCAAGCTGGGCCATGAGTTCGATCATTTGGGTCTGCTCCCCAATGGCCGGTTTTAGATCAAACGCAATATGGGGGTGGCTCACCTGCAGGGCTTGCATGATCAGCGGCAAGTCTTCACGCGCGTGCTTGCCTACCCCGAGAAACATGGGCACGATGGTGATGGTTGTAACGCCCAGGGTAGCCAACTCGGCAACGCTGGCGGGCAGGTCAGGCGCCATCAGCTCCAGGTAGGCGCAGCGCACCTGCACCTCCGGCGCAATGAAGGCAATCTGGCTGGCCACCGCCTCGATCGGTTTGCACCACAAGGGGTCGCGGGAGCCGTGGGCAAACAAAATGGTGCCGCGTTTGGTATCGATCGTCATCACACACTGGTTCTCGTTGTTGTAGGTCAAGGCGCTACCGCCTCAGTACCAGCCACCCGAACGCCGTCAGGGACAGCAGGGAGTAAATCATGCCCGGCAACGCGGCGGTCAGCCAGGGCTGCCAGTTTTGCAGGTTGCCGATGTAGCCAAAAACGTTGTTGAGCAAAAAGAAACTGATGCCCGCCATGACGCCGCCGAACACATAGGTGGCAATGCCGCCCGAGCGAAAGTGGAGGTAGGCAAAGGGCAGGGCCAGCACCACCATCACCAGGCAGCTCAAGGGGTAAAACACTTTTTTCCAGAACTCGATCTCGTAGCGCTGGGCCGTCTGGCCATTCGCGTTCAGATGCTGGATGTACTGAAACAAATCAATGGTGGCCATGCGTTCTGG
Source organism: Rhodoferax sp. LS1R11 (assembly GCF_056521395.1). Lineage (NCBI taxonomy): Bacteria > Pseudomonadati > Pseudomonadota > Betaproteobacteria > Burkholderiales > Comamonadaceae > Rhodoferax > Rhodoferax sp. LS1R11. The sequence goes on along the minus strand of NZ_JBWMAW010000010.1, from coordinate 63,498 downwards.
CTTCAGCACAGCGGCAGATACCATCTCGGAGCTGATCTGGTTGGGCCAACGGAAGCTGTCCAGATGGGCGCGCTCGATGTGGGCCGTGTCGGCACTGCGGGCCGGGAACTCGGTGCGCTCCACTTTGCTGAGGTTCCAGGCCTCATCCTCACCGAAACGGGCGGTTTCAGCCTGCGCCATCGACACCAGAAAGCCCTGGCTGTCAAATTCAAAAATGCGCACACCCTGCATGCTGCCGTCCGGGGCCAGTGCGTTGATGTTCACCGCATACTGGGAGTAGCCCTGCCGTTCCTTGAGCCAGGCCCCGGTTTGCCCCACCGTGATGTTGCCCTGAAAACGCGCCTTGAGGAGTTGCCCGGCGCGGTCGGCAGCGGGGGCCATGTAGTCGCCAATGGCAAAGGTCAGCAACACAAAACCCAGGCCCAGTGTCATCAGGGCCTTCAAGGCCCGCACAGGACCCAGCCCGCTGGTGCGCAGAATGGTGAACTCCGAACTCTGCGCCAAACGGGCCATCACAAAAATAGTGCCTATCAGCACCGCAATGGGCAGCAGTTCGTACAAGTGGCTGGGCACCATCAAGGCCACATACGCCAAAGCGTGCACTAGTTTGTATTCGCCGGCCGCGTGGCGGCCAATGGACTGGACCTCTTCCACAAAGTCAAAAAAGAAAAACAGGGAAAGAAACCCGAGGGTGACAAACGCCACCGCCACAAGCACCTCGCCGTAAAGCAGTCGTCGGATGGTCTTCACGTCGCAGGCTTTCGCAAATGAGGGGCTGGGATGGAACGCGGCGGGAACAGCGTACGCCAGTGCCAATTGTTATGGCCCTTGGCCAGCCACAGCAGGCTCATGACCAGCGCGCTGCCGTGCAGGGCCAGCATCAGGGCTCCAAAGGAGAGTTGCCCGGTGGTGATCCAGTTCTGGCCCAGATTGAGCAGGTTGTAATAAAGCACGAAGGCAAACATCGCAAACACCAGGTTGGTGCTGCGGCCCACCCGCGGATTGACACTGGAGACCGCAACGCCGATCACCACAAAATTGATGGCCGCCAACACCAGGCCAATGCGCCAGGACAACTCCGCCAGGTTGGGACGCGTCAGGTCCTTGAGCAAGGTCAGCGTGGGACGGGTGTTCACAGGGGCCGCGTCGGTGCCCGCCAAAGCATCCGCCCCGACCTTGGTGCCGTACTCCTCAAACTCGCTGATCTTCAGGTCACTTTTGCCGATGACGCTTTCCAGTCGCTGCCCGTTGTTGAGCATCAGGAAGCGGTCCTGTTCCACGGTCTGGATCCGGCCGCTGCGGGCTGATGTGATGGTCTCCTTGCCGTTTTCGGTCGTGGCAATGAACACGTTGGAACCCGTCTTTTTGCCCGTGGCGTCTTTCTCAACGAAAAACACCCGTTTACCCCCGGCAGACTCCTGGAACTGCCCGGGCTGGATGCGCTCGATATCGCCGCGCTTTTCATACTGCTCCTTCATGCTGTCGATGCGCTGGTTGGTCCATGGCAACACAAACACGGCAAGCGCCATCACCACCAGCAACACCGGCCAGGCAAAGCGAAACAGTGGGCTGAGCAGGGAGGACAAGCCCCGGCCGCTGGTGAACCAGATCACCATTTCACTGTCGCGGTACATGCGTGACAGCGTGGCAATGATGGCGATGAACAGGCTCATGGTCAAAATCGTGGGCATGTACGCCAGCACCGTGTAGCCCATGACCAGCATCACGTCAGACGGGTTGAAGCTGCCACGCGAGGCCTGCCCCAGCGTGCGGATCAGCGTCATGGTCATGACGACCGTGGCCAGCGCGATCAGCGTGGCGCCAAAACTGCGCGCAAGCTCCTTGCGAATGGAGGAATGGAATAACATTGGTTGAGAATTTGCAGGACAGGCAGCAGCCAGGGTGAGCTGGGCAAGCGTTGTCCTCTACTAAATGGGAATACCTGAATTATGAACTTTGAACTCAAGACACTCGACCTCGCCAGCGCGGCCAGCGAAAAATGTGACGCCCTGATTGTCCTGTTAACCCAAACTTTCAAACCGGGCAAAGATGTATTGTCATTGCTGGCAGCCCAGGCATTCAAGGCGGGGGATCTGCAAAACAAACCCGGCAAGACCCTCATGGTCTACCGCCCCACCGGCATGGCCTGCACCCGCACCGTTTTGGCATGTGTGGGAGACGGCTCGGCCAAAGACGTGCGCCAGGCCATCACCACGGCGGTAGCGGCGGTGAAAGCGCCCAACCTCAAAAAGGTCGTTATCTGTTTTGCAGTCGTGCCCCAGGACCGTGCCGTGCAGGCCGCGGTACTGGCCAGCGCCGATGCCAGCTACGTCTACACCACCACCAAATCCAAACCCGAGGGCAGGGCGCTCCAGCGCGTTGTTGTCGGGGTGCCCGCAGGCACGAAGTTCAAGCCGGTGTTTGACCAGGCCGTTGCCGCAGCCACGGGCATTGAATTTGCCAAGGAATGGGCCAACCGGCCTGCCAACCACGCCACCCCCACGGTGCTGGCTGACGCCGCCAAGTCCTTGGCCAAGATGCAGCACATCAAATGCGACGTGTTGGGGCCCAAAGAAGTCGCCAAACTGGGCATGGGCTCGTTCATGGCCGTGGCCCAGGGGTCTGATGAACCCTTGCGGTTTATTGTGCTGCGCTACGACGGCGCCGCCAAGACCGAGGCGCCCACCGTCTTGGTGGGCAAAGGCATCACGTTTGACAGCGGTGGTATCTCCATCAAGCCCGCGGCAGAAATGGATGAGATGAAGTTTGACATGTGCGGGGCCGCCATTGTCCTGGGCGTGTTCCGGGCCCTGGGCGAGTTGAAACCCGCCATCAACGTGGTGGGCCTGATCCCCTCCTGCGAAAACCTGCTGAACGGCCGGGCCGTCAAACCGGGTGATGTCGTCACCAGCATGAGCGGCCAGACCATCGAGATCCTCAACACCGATGCCGAAGGGCGCCTGGTGCTGTGTGATGCATTGACCTACGCCGAGCGCTTCAAACCCCGTGCAGTGGTCGACATTGCCACGCTCACCGGCGCGTGCGTGGTGGCCTTGGGTGCCGTGCGCAGTGGCCTGTTTTCAGCCAGCGACGACATGGCCAATGCGTTGATGGCCGCCGGTGAGGCGTCTTCGGACCTCTGCTGGCGCATGCCGTTGGACGACGAGTACGCCGAAGGTCTCAAGACCAATTTCGCCGATGTGGCCAATGTGGCCGGTCGCGCCGGGGGCGCCATCACGGCGGCCAAGTTCCTGCAGCGGTTCACGGGCAAGTTCCCCTGGGCGCATCTGGACATCGCTGGTACCGCCTGGAAAGGCGGCACGGCCAAAGGTGCGACGGGTCGACCCGTGGCTTTGCTGCTGGCGTACCTGTTGGGCACGGGTCAATCCAAGTAATGCCTCCATGACTGAAGTCGCATTTCATTTCAACGCCCCCGACAAGGTGGCTTACGCCTGCCGCCTGTTGCGCAAAGCAGCAGGCAGTGGCGCCACGGTGGTTGTCACCGGGCCACCCGCAACGCTGCAGCAACTTGATGTGGCACTGTGGACTTTTTCACCGACCGATTTCGTGCCCCACTGTTTTCTCGACAGCGACGCCCGGGTCGTCGCTGCCTCGCCTGTGGTGCTCGCGCCTTCAACCGATGGGGTACCTCATCAACAGGTGCTGCTCAACCTGGGGCAATTGGTGGCAGGCGGTTTTGAAAGTTTTGCGCGCGTGATTGAAGTGGTCGGGCTGGATGATGAGGACCGCCAGGTGGCGCGCGGCCGGTGGAAACACTACATAGATCTTGGCTACCCCATCACCCGCCACGATTTGAACCTGAAGTCCGCTTGATGACCAACCCAGCACCTCGCAACTTGCCCAGATTTTTGCCCACTCTGACCGAAGTGGTGCATACCGCCAGCCTGCCTCGCACCAATGTTGCGCCCACCCCGGACCTGGAGGACACCGTGTGGTTTGTCATGCAGCGGGTTGACATGGTGATCGAGCGCCGCTTGCGGGAGGAACTCGACGCGATGTTGCGTACCGTTGTGACGGAACAACTACAAACATTGGGTGCACGCCTTCGGCAGGAACTTGAGGGAGTCGTCCGGGAAGCCGTCAGTGAGGCTCTAAAGACCCAAATCGATTTGCATAAGTCGAATTAATACGGCATTACCCTCCCGGGTTGGTGTCTTCCCTATGTTTGTGGCCCATTAATTGCGTTATCGTGCCGGTGTTGAATTGTTGAATTCACATTTTTTATAACTTGGAGTTGTCTATGCAAATGAAGTTGAAAATTACCGTTGCTGCTGCGATTGCCGCTGCCGCTGGCGTGGCCCTGGCTCAGGACATGGTCGTCAAGATCGGTCACGTTGCCCCGATTTCAGGTGCGCAGGCGTCTTACGGAAAAGACAACGAAAATGGTGCACGCATGGCCATCGAAGATCTGAACGCCGCAGGCGTCATGATCGGTGGAAAAAAAGTCAAGTTTGAGCTGGTGGCCGAAGATGATGCGGCTGATCCCAAGCAAGGTGCAGCTGTTGCACAAAAACTGTGCGATGCCAAAGTCGCCGGTGTTGCTGGTCACCTGAATTCAGGCACCACCATCCCCGCCTCCAAAATCTACAACGATTGCGGTATTCCTCACATTTCGCCATCGGCAACCAACCCAAACCTGACCAAGCCTGGTTACAAGACCACGTTCCGTTTGTTGGCCAATGACAATGCCTTGGGTGCGGGTCTGGCGTTCTACGCAGCGGATGCCCTGAAACTCAAGCGCATCGCGGTCATTGATGACCGTACCGCTTACGGCCAAGGCGTTGCTGAAGTGTTCAAACGCACGGCAGCCACCAAAGGCATCACCATCGTTGACGAGCAGTTCACGACAGACAAGTCGGTTGACTTCATGTCCATCCTGACAGCCATCAAGGCCAAGAACCCCGATGGCGTGTTCTTCGGTGGCATGGACCCACAAGCGGGTCCCATGCTCCGTCAGATGGAGCAACTCGGTCTGAGCAACGTCAAGTACTTCGGCGGCGACGGCATCTGCACCATGGACCTGATCAAACAGTCCGCTGGCGCCAAGACGCTCGAAAACGTGATTTGCGCTGAAGGCGGCGCTTCTCTGGAAAAAATGCCCGGTGGCTCCGCTTGGAAAAAGCGTTACGACGCCAAGTTTCCTGGTCAGTTCCAGGTTTACAGCCCTTATGTGTACGACGCAGTTCACGTGCTGGTTGACGCCATGAAGCGTGCCGGCAGCGCTGATCCCAAGGTCTACACGCCATTCATCGGCGCGACGAACTACAAAGGCATCACGACCAATGTGCAGTTCGAGTCCAATGGCGAGTTGAAGAACCCCGCCATGACGCTGTACACCTACAAGGGTGACAAAAAGATTGCTTTGAACTAAACAAGTTCGACAGCAATAAAAAAGCCACCTTCGGGTGGCTTTTTTTTGCGCTTCAGGTGCTTGTGGCTGAAATCGGCTTTGGCTCGGGTTAAAATACGAGTCGCTGGATCGGTGGATGAGCGGTTTAAGTCACACGCCTGGAAAGCGTGCGAGGGGTAAAACCCTCCGCGGGTTCGAATCCCGCCTGATCCGCCAGTAAAATGAAAAAAGCCCTTGTAAATCAAGGGCTTTTTTTTGACCAATCACTGCGACTATCAAATTAATCAAGACTGCGTTGCCGCGTGAATTGAAGGCAACTGCATGACCCTGAGCGAACAAGGCTGAAGGCCTCTCCACAACAATCCCACAGTCGAAAAGCCTTCGATGCCTGCTGGTGCGAGGTGATGGATTCGAGTTGCCGACGTCGAGGATGTGCATCGCTCAGGATGCCAGCGCGTCAGCCTCACGTTCGGGATGACGGTGCCTACCCAGCGCGGTGATGAACTCTGCCACCGCGTGGTCCGCTTTGGCTGCGGGTCCAATCACGATGCCCGGATCTGCGTCGCCGTTTGCAAGTGTAGTCGCGACGCCAGCCCGCTCGATCAGGGCTTTCGAGGCCCCGAGCGAGAGGATGGTCTTGCCATGCCGGTACTGGTTCGAGATGAAGTCCATCACTTCCATGCGAGCGCCAAGAACTTTCACCCCGCCGACACCGTCGGGCAGCACGAGCCCGTCAAACAACACGGGTGCCGAGTTCTCAAGCGTTCCGGTCGCTTCGAAAGCGTCACCGTCCAGGGGGTTGACAGGCCCCAACCGGGGAGCAAGCAGGTCCACCTTAGCACCTGCCGCCAGTAGCGCCGCTTGCACGGTCGCGATCGACTCTCCGTCCACGCCATCGGCCACCAGGATGGCAACGCTGCGCGATCGGATGCCACCGTCTCCAGGCAAGGCGGTGAGCGACAGCGCCACCGAGGTAGTGACCTCGGGGGCTGCGGGATTCGCCAGCACCTTCGGCATCGCCGGCGGCACCTTGATGCCCAGCCCTGAGGCAACGGTCGCGGCGAGTTCAGCAGACACATTGACCAGCGAGGAGACCATGCGCTCGCGGATCGCTGGTACGGTGAGTTTGCTCAGCTCGAAGCGGAAGCCGCCCGCGATATGCGCCTTCTCCACAGGGGTCTGGCTCTCGTAGAACAAGGTGGCCTGGGTGTAATGGTCGGCAAATTTTTCGGGCTTGCCGCGCAACTTGTCACCCTCAACCGGTTGCGGGAACGAGACAAAGCCCGCCGCGCCGGCCTGGAACGGGCATCCGCCGCCGAGCGAGTTGGGCTCGTACGCGACCCGTCCCCGTGGAATGGCCTGGCGGTGTAATCCGTCGCGCTGGTTGTTGTGCACCGATGCCAGCGGCGCATTGATCGGGATCTCGTGAAAATTCGCTCCACCCAGCCGTGTTATCTGCGTGTCCAAGTAGGAGTGAATGCGACCGGCGAGCAACGGGTCGTTGCTGAAGTCGATGCCCGGTACGACGTGCGCGGTACAGAACGCCACCTGCTCGGTTTCGGCAAAGAAGTTGTCCGGATTACGGTTGAGCACCATGCGACCCACCGGCGTCACCGGCACCAGTTCTTCGGGGATCAGCTTGGTGGCATCGAGCACGTCGAAGCTGAAGCCCTCCGCCTGCGCCTCGGTGAATATCTGTAAGCCGAGCTCCCATTCGGGGTACTCGCCCGCCTCTATGGCATCCCACAGATCTCGGCGATGGAAGTCGGAATCGGCGCCAGAGATCTTCACTGCCTCATCCCACACGAGAGAATGCGTGCCGAGCTTGGGTGTCCAATGGAACTTCACGAAGTGCGACTCCCCCTTGGCATTGACCAGCCGGAAAGTATGCACGCCAAAACCCTGCATCATTCGCAGGCTACGCGGTATGCCACGGTCAGACATCACCCACATCAGCGTGTGCGTGGTCTCGGGCATCAGCGACGCGAAATCCCAGAAGGTGTCGTGCGCCGACGCAGCCTGCGGCATGCCGTTGTGCGGTTCAGGCTTCACAGCGTGAATCAGATCGGGAAACTTCATTGCATCCTGAATGAAGAAGACCGGGATGTTGTTGCCTACCAGGTCCCAGTTGCCCTCGTCTGTGTAGAACTTGACTGCGAAACCTCGCACGTCGCGCGCTGTGTCGGTTGAGCCGCGCTCGCCGGCCACGGTGGAAAAGCGCACGAAGACCGGCGTGATCTTGCCAGCCGCCTGAAACGGCGCCGCGCGGGTGAGCTCCGTGAGTGGCTGATAAGCCTCAAAATAGCCGTGTGCCGCTGAACCGCGCGCGTGCACGATACGCTCAGGGATGCGCTCGTGGTCGAAGTGAGTGATCTTCTCGCGCAGGATGAAGTCTTCAATCAGCGTCGGCCCACGGAGTCCGGCCTTTAGCGAGTTCTGGTTGTCGCCGATCGCCACACCCTGGTTCGTCGTCATCGCCTGGTCCGACGCGTCCGAGCGCGCGAGGTCGAGGGCGTCAGTCTTGGATGACGCATTGAACTCGCTCAGCGTGCTGGCCGATGCCGCGGACGAGCTGTTTGACATGCTGGCGCCGCGTGAAGGTGCAACGGCGTTCTCGCGGCCGAACTCACTTGCCTTGCTGGTATTACAAGGTATCGCCGAGGCCAGGGCCTGCGCAGCTGCTAGTTGCTCCGCCAGCGTAGAAACCTCCCGCCGCGTGTTGTCTGTTCTCTTGGACTTGGTTGTTGTCTTCATTGGGCACCTCGTGATGGTGGAAGTTAAAAAACTCGAATGAGCCGTCACCTGCTGCAGGGATCAGCCGCCTGGGGGTGGACGCTTGCCGCCGGGGCCGGAAACCAGGCGGGCGCGGAGCTTCGCGTCCAGGCCAGGGGTTGCATGCATGTCGGTATCGACTAGACCGGCGTCTATGTCGCGCTTGGCCTGGACCATCAAGGGATCAGGCACTGCGGCCGTGGCGGCGGTTGACTCGTCGCGCTCGTGAGGTAACGCCAGACCTGCGGCCGACAGGGGCGCTTTTGCGCCACGCGGCTGTGTGGCCTGCTGGCGCCCGACCGGACGCCTGGTTCTTGGGTTCATGGACATATGGCAACCTCCACTTAGTGACTGGTGAACTGGGCCTGCAAGGCCCGATTCGCACCGGGGTTTATGGCGCGGTCGTACTCGGGGTCTTCCGGGACAGGGGCAGGAATCGGCCCCTCGTCGGGGTCGACGGGTGGCGCACCCGGCCCGAACTCTTCAGGCACGTCGTTGTTCGGGTGATGCGGCTTGTGGAAGTGGGCGCGAGACATGGTGACGTCTCCGCTTCGAATCAGGCGGCCTGGGCCAGCAGCTCATCCTTGCGAGCGGCCATACGTGCACCGAGGTCGATCATGTCGAGCGAAGTCGCCTTGGCCTTCGGGAACATCTCGGTCTGCTCTTCCTTGACGTGGTGCTTCACATACTCCGACAGCACCTTAACTTTGGCGTCGTACATCTCACCGCCGGACTCCTCGCCCTGAAGTTGCGCGATCAGGTCCTTCACGCCTGCGTGTTCCACAGTCGCCTCGGGCACCAGCAACTTGTCCTTCAACGCCGCCTTCACAGCCGGGTAGAAGATTTCTTCCTCGATCTGTGCGTGCACGCTGAGCGTCGTGCAGATCTCGGCGACCAGTGCCTTCTTCTTCGGGACAGAACGAGTCTTCTCGTACTCAGAAAAAAGCTGGCTCACTGCTTCGTGGTCGGCCTTTAGCAGCGCGATGGCGTCCTTCGGTGTGGGCTTGACATTGTCGGAGGCGGTGGTCTTGGTGGCGGTCATGGGGAGTCCTTGGATAGGTTGGGGAGAGGGATGTGTAGTCAATGCACAAACAGCGCGATCAAAATGATGATCGGGATGGGGATGCCGAGAAATAGAAGAATCAATGAGCGCATGGATGTCTCCGGTAGTTGGTGATTGGAAGCGGCGATCAGATGTCGCGTTGGCGGCCGCCGTAGGTCGCACTGAAACTGGCGGCGAATGCCCCGATGAGTAGCGAGATGAAGAGCCACAGCGCCGCGTACGCGGACGCCTTGCGCGCCTTGTTGGCGGTGTCCTTCGCTGCGGTTTGGGTTTCGGTCAGCTTTGTCTGCAAACGCGTATACGTCTGCATCACGCGTTTTTCCGCTTCCTCTTGGGACAGGCCGGTGCGTTGTGCGACTAACTGGCCAACATAACGCGTGTCCTCGGGACTCGGGTTTCCACTGCCAATCGTGCTCATAAAAATACGGCCCACTTCTGCTACCGTCGGGCCAGTCGCGGTCTCGGGTGACGCCGCTGTACCGGCCCCGTCCTTGCGAAAAAGTGCGTCAACGAAATAGCCCATCGGCCAGTTACCACCATCAGCTTCGGTGGCGCCAGCATGGGACACAGTCGCAGCTGTGGCCACTCCTGCAGACACCGTCGCACCCGCCTGCACGCCACCGCCCAGGATGGACCCGATTGCAGTGGTCAATAACGCGGCCGTCGCAAGTGATGCAATCGCCCAGGCCAGAAAGCCATGTGCAGTGTCCCGAAAATAGACCTCATCCGTATGGACAGAAACCCACTTGGTTCGCAAACGGCCAGCCAAATAGCCGCCCATGGCAGATGCAATAAGTTGGGTCAGCGTCAACCAAATGATGGTAGACACACCGAATGTTGTCGCGCTGACACCGTCGCGGGCCCATGGCGAGACCGAGGACAGCCCCAGACCGACACCGAGCATGAGAAGGATAAGAGATAGAGCGGCAGCGGCAGCGGCGCCAGCGAGGATTGCACCCCAGGATACTGCGCTCGCAGCGACGGGATGATCTTCAAAAACCGCCGCTTGCATGGGGCGAAGGCGCCCGAGTTCGTCTGGGGTTGGTGTATAAGCCGTGGCCATAATGATTCCCGAAGTTGAGTGGAGCGATGTTGTGCCAAAGCACCGGATTTCGGTATCGGACCAAGGTCCGACGCAATGTAGGAATAAGCGCAACGCTGTTACATCTCGTCGGCGGATTGCCTGCCTGTGGCGCACAACACGGCGGGAAGATTGGAACCGTGCCTAACGAAAGGTTTTTGTTCGCCTATCCGGAGTTCTGCGCTGGCGAATCAATGAGTGCTTTCCAATTCGTTCGTCAATGTGCGTAATCAAGCGCGGGTTGATATGGGGATGCTGCGCGAAAGCAGCACCCCATGACGGGAAAGGGTATTGATGCGTATGACCGTTGGCGCAGACGCGCAGAAAATTGCGTCTGGCCATGTACGCCGTGGTGGAACCCGTCAAGCCGCTGGCCGAACCGCCGTCGACAAGGAAGGGAAAGCGCCCCACGCAGAGTTGGTGTGGACGGCAGAGGGGAGGATGCACCTAACGCTGAGTTATCGACGCGAGATCAACATCCCCAACAATATGCCAACGCCAGCGGCGACTGCCATCGACTGTAGCGGGCGCTCTTTCACATAGTCGGTCGTTACACCAACACCATGGTTAATTTGCTGAGTTACATCCTTGGCCATGCCCTTGGCCGTCACTTTGGCGGATTCAATCTTCGCAAGAATTTTCTCCTTGGCCGCACTCAATTCAAATTCAGACAAAGTAGCAAAACTTGAAGTCAATTCATCAAGGTCAGCTCGCAAACTGGTTACTTCCTCTTTGGCAACTGCACCGATTTGTTTGCCGAACTCCTTGGCCGCATCTAGCACATGCACTGCGGAGGTACCGCTGTGTCCTGCCATCTCTTCGGTAGCACCAGCGGTGGTGGCAGCATTTTTGTTAGGAAAATTAAATGTATCCATGGATCTCTCCTATGACGTGTGTAGGTAAATATCTGCGGTTGAATGGGTGACGTTTAAGCATGCGCCGTGCTAAACACAAATAAACAAGCGGCAATCAACGCAGCGTTGTATTGAATGCAGTTGGATGATTGGAAATAGCACAAATTATTCTTGCCGAAAAATGAATATGCGTCTGTGTGATATCACACAGACTTAACTGCCTTGCGTCCTTATATTTGGAGCGTCGCGCATGCTTTGATGCATGAATTTCCCGTCTTCTTCTATCCACCGGGGAGACTGACATGATGGTTGCCAGCCAGTTACCCAAGCTCAAGACCCCTTCGCAGCGTCGGGTCGAGTGCCACGTCCGGTAGCAGCTTTAATCATCGCCGTGCGCGGCAAAAGGAATCCCGACATGTCCAACCCTTGGTTGAAAAAGAATCCTTTCATGAGCATATGGCTCAGCGAGGCGAACCGAATAACTGCGTCATTACGCGGGCAAGCGACTGCGCAGGCAAAGCGCCAGATCAACGCGGCAGTGACCCAAGCGGCCAAGGACGGTGTGAACCAGTTATTCGAAACACCGGTCTCACCCAAGGCGAAGCCCAAACGACGTCGCTGAATGTCGCTCCGCGCGGGCTACGTTATGGGCCACGGGGTACTGGCCGCAAGAGGGTGTGGGGCGCGGTCTACCTGGATGCGTCAGGCTAGTTGTTCAAAAATAAATGCGGCATCTCACGCGTGCGTGATGGCTCAATTCATTACCAGAATGTCGCCGTCGAAGATGCCGACCCCAATCATGATTAATTTCACTACGGCAAGTGCAGCATCTGAGAGGGGTATTTGATGTTCATGTCGAGTTGTGAGAGCCAGACATACACCAACCCGCAGTTTTCAAATGAAGGCTGCAGGTTTTTTGTTGCCTAGAACTGTTTACGCGCGCTGGGCTTGCACCATTTTCATGGCCGATGAAATAAGGGCGGACACTTCGGTCATGTTGCTGGGCACGATCAGTGTTGTCGTGGCGTCAGCCGCTACTTTGGAATAGGCGTCTACCGCCTTTTCAGCCACTTTCAGCTGCACGGCCTCGGCGCCGCCGGGCTGGCGAATGGCAGAGGCAATGCGTTCAATGGCCTGGGCCGTGGCCTCGGCAACCGCCGTAATGGATTGGGCATCACCCTGCGCCTTGTTGATCACGGCCTGTTTTTCACCTTCAGAGCGGGCGATAAAGGCTTCACGTTCGCCGGTCGCAATGTTGATCTGCTCCTGGCGACGGCCTTCCGAGGCGGCAATCAGCGCGCGCTTCTCGCGCTCAGCCGTGATCTGCTGCTGCATCGCGTGAAGGATTTCCTTGGGTGGCGTCAGGTCCTTGATTTCATAGCGCAGCACCTTGACGCCCCAATTCAGGGCTGCTTCGTCAATGGCCTGCACCACTTGTGCATTGATGATGTCTCGTTCTTCAAAGGTTTTATCCAGCTCCAGCTTGCCGATCACCGAGCGAAGTGAAGTCTGGGCGAGTTGGGAGATTGCCATGATGTAGTTGCTTGACCCGTAACTTGCCCGCATGGCATCGGTGACCTGGAAATACAGGATGCCATCAACCTGCAACTGCGTGTTGTCCTTGGTGATACAAACCTGACTGGCAATATCCAGGGGAATTTCCTTGAGCACGTGTTTGTAAGCCACTTTGTCCACGAAAGGCATCAAGAAACTCAATCCAGGCGTCAGCGTGCCGTTGTATTTTCCAAGACGCTCCACCACCCAGGCATGCTGCTGGGGCACGACCTTGACCGACTGCGTGATAAACACAGCGGCAATGACAAACAAAATAATCGCAATTTCCATCAGTTTCTCCAGTTAAATGCAAAAGTCCACAAAGGGCCAATTCTCAAATTTTCTTGACGAGCAGACGGCTGCCAACCACTTCCACGATCTTGTACGCGCCAGCGTAAGGCGACTCACCAGCGACGAGCGACACAGCCCAGTTGGCGCCGCGGTACTTCACAGAACCGGTGCCATCTGCGGCCCAGGCGTCCACCATCACCGTTTCACCGACGTCCATGTTGACGTCGTGGTTGGCGCCAGCAGGCGGCGCCGAGGGTGTTTTTTGTTTGTACGCGCGCCAGGCGAGCACAAAGCCGCCACCGACTACAGCCGCAACCACAAGCTGCACCGATGCAGTCGCGCCGAGATGTGCAGCGACAGCCGCCGCTGCCATGCCCAGAGACAGCATCAGCAAATAGAACGTCCCCGTCACCAGCTCGATGGCGATGGCGGCGCCAGCCAAGGCCCACCAGATTGTTGAATCAGCCATGGCTGTCATGAAATCACCTCAAGTTGTGTATCTGTCGCCACATTTTGGGGCAAAAGGAGGGGCGCGCCAGGGCCGTGACTTAATAAGTCCTTACACTTCGCGCCTGATTTACATTTTTCTCTTCCGTGGTTGGAGTTCCCAATGAAATTTCGCTTTCCTATTGTCATCATCGACGAAGATTTCCGCTCTGAAAATACCTCCGGCTTGGGTATTCGGGCACTGGCCCAGGCGATTGAATCGGAAGGACTCGAGATTCTTGGCGTGACCAGTTACGGTGATCTGAGCCAGTTCGCCCAACAGCAAAGCCGCGCCAGCGCCTTTATCTTGTCGATCGATGACGAGGAGTTCACACCGGGGCCCGATCTGGATCCGGCGGTATTGAATTTGCGCCACTTTATTGAAGAAGTACGCCGCAAGAACCTGGATGTGCCGATCTACATCTATGGCGAAACCAAAACATCGCGCCACCTGCCCAACGACATCCTGCGCGAGTTGCATGGCTTCATTCATATGTTTGAGGACACACCAGAGTTCGTCGCTCGTCACATCATTCGTGAAGCGAAAAGCTACCTCGAAGGCGTGCAACCCCCGTTCTTCAAGGCCTTGCTGGACTACGCCGAAAATGGCTCTTACTCATGGCATTGTCCCGGCCACTCGGGCGGTGTTGCCTTCCTGAAAAGCCCTGTGGGCCAGATGTACCATCAGTTTTATGGCGAAAACATGCTGCGTGCAGATGTCTGCAATGCGGTAGAAGAATTGGGTCAATTACTGGACCATGACGGCGCGATTGGCAAGAGCGAGCGCAATGCGGCGCGCATCTTCAATGCCGACCATTGCTTCTTTGTCACCAACGGCACCAGCACCAGCAACAAGATGGTGTGGCACCACACCGTTGCCCCCAATGACGTGGTGGTCGTGGACCGCAATTGCCACGTATCCATCCTGCACGCGATCATCATGACCGGGGCTATTCCGGTGTTTTTGAAGCCGACGCGTAATCACTTTGGCATCATCGGTCCGATTCCGAAAAGCGAGTTCGAGCCAGCGGCTATCAAGGCAAAAATCAAGGCCAACTCTCTGATTCGCGAGCACCTCGCGGACATTGATGTCAACACCATCAAACCCCGCGTGCTGACCCTGACGCAGTCAACCTACGACGGCGTGTTGTACAACACGGAAACCGTCAAAAACATGCTCGACGGCTATGTGGAAAATATCCACTTTGACGAAGCCTGGTTGCCGCACGCCGCGTTCCATCCCTTCTATGGCACCTACCACGCGATGGGCAAAAAGCGCGCGCGCCCCAAGCACGCCATGGTCTACGCCACACAGTCCATTCACAAATTGCTGGCGGGTATCAGCCAGGCCAGTCATGTGCTGGTTCAGGACTCCCAAACCGTGAAGCTGGACAAACACCTCTTCAACGAAGCGTATCTGATGCACACCAGCACCAGCCCGCAGTACAGCATCATTGCCAGCTGCGACGTCGCTGCCGCCATGATGGAACCACCCGGTGGCACCGCACTGGTGGAAGAGAGCATTGCCGAGGCCCTCGATTTCCGCCGTGCCATGCGCAAAGTGGACGAAGAGTACGGCAGCGACTGGTGGTTCAAGGTCTGGGGACCGGACAAACTGGTGGATGAAGGCATTGGCCGCGCCGATGACTGGATCATCAAGGGTGAATCAGCCAAGGCCAAGGCGGGTGTCAACTGGCACGGCTTTGGCAAAATGGCCACCGGCTTCAATATGCTCGACCCGATCAAGTCGACCATCGTCACGCCCGGCATGGACTTGAACGGCAAGTTCGCCAAGACCGGTATTCCAGCCAGCATCGTGACGAAGTTCCTGGCGGAGCATGGCGTGGTGGTTGAGAAAACCGGCCTGTACAGCTTCTTCATCATGTTCACCATCGGTATCACCAAAGGTCGATGGAACAGCATGTTGACAGCGTTGCAGCAGTTCAAGGACGATTACGCGAAGAACCAGCCGATGTGGCGCATCCTCCCCGAGTTTTGCCAGAAGTACCCCAAGTACGAAAACATGGGTTTGGCCGACCTGTGCCAGCATGTGCACCAGTTGTACGCCAAGTACGACATTGCCCGTCTGACCACGGACATGTATTTGAGTGACCTGACACCCGCCATGAAACCCAGTGACGCCTATGCCCATGTGGCGCTTCGCAAGACCGAGCGTGTGGAGATTGACCATCTGGAAGGCCGCATCACGGTGGGCCTGGTGACACCCTACCCACCAGGCATCCCCTTGTTGATCCCTGGCGAGGTGTTCAACAAGAAGATCGTAGACTATCTCAAGTTCTCACGCGAGTTCAACGCGCAATGCCCGGGTTTTGAGACTGATATCCATGGCTTGGTGGAAGAAGAGGGTGCCGACGGGCTCACCCACTACTACGCTGACTGCGTCAAGCCCTGACCGTCAGACGCTCTGCTTTTGATAGCTGCTACCGGACGTTCTACGGCGGTTAGCGGCTATTTTTGCTTTAAGACTGAGGTGTTTCGACCACCGCGACAGCAGTCTGGCTGACACCGCAATCCACATACGAAATCTGACCGGTCATGCCGGAGGCCAGGTCGCTGAGCAGAAACGCAGCCACGTTGCCGACTTCGTCAATCGTCACATTGCGACGCAGGGGTGATGCATTGGCCGAAATGGCCAGAAGCCTGCCGAAGTCCTTGATCCCGCTCGCAGCCAATGTCTTGATGGCTCCTGCGCTCAAACCGTTGACACGCATACCGCGGGGCCCAATAGCCTCTGCCAGATAACGCACTGAAGACTCCAGCGACGCTTTGGCCAGCCCCATGGTGTTGTAACTTGGCACGACACGCACGCCACCCAAATACGTGAGCGTCAACAAGGATGACTTGTCATTCAGGTAGGGCAAGGCCGCCTTGGCCATGGCAGGAAAGCTGTAGGCGCTGATGTCATGCGCGATACGGAAATTTTCACGGGTCAAACCATCCAGAAAATTGCCTGCAATGGCCTCACGCGGCGCGAAGCCGATGCTGTGCACGAAGCCATCAAAGGTCGGCCAGTGTTTGGACAAGTCAACAAACAGCTTTTCAATCTGTGCATCGTCACCCACGTCGCAATCAAAGATCAGCGTAGAGTCAAAATCTGCAGCGAACTCGGTGATACGGTCCTTGAAACGTTCACCGACGTAGCTGAATGCCAATTCGGCCCCTTGGTCGCGGCAGGCTTTTGCAATGCCGTAGGCAATGGAGCGGTTTGACAAAACACCAGTGATCAGCAATTTTTTTCCGGTCAGGAATCCCATATCGTCTCTCTTCTTTAAGCGGGTGAATCACCGCCATGTTGGCGCTGAGTTTGGTAAGGACCGTGATTTTACGGACCCCGGGGCCTCAACCCAAATGGTGGCGCAAGTTGGTGCAGAATTGTCTCATGCGAAGTCTGCTGTTTTTGTTGCTCTGGGGAGTCTCCTGTCCGATGTGGGCCGCGCATGGCTACGCCTTGTGGGGTGATCTCAAATACCCGGCCAATTTTGCGAATTTTGACTATGTGAATACTTCTGCTCCCAAAGGCGGTGAATTGCGCCTGGTCAGTAACCTTCGGGTCTCCACCTTTGACAAGTACAACCCATTCACCATCAAGGGCTCGGCGCCTGCGTACCTGTCGGAACTGATGTTTGACTCGCTCCTGGCAGGCTCGCTGGACGAGACCGGCTCAGGTTACGGCTTGCTGGCCAAGGATGTCGAAGTCGCTCAAGATGGTCTTGCCGTGACATTCCACCTGAATCCGCAGGCGCGCTTTCACAATGGCGCGCCGGTGCTGGCACTTGATGTCAAACACAGCTTCGACACCCTGATGGGGCCGTTTACCTCGCCCTCTTACAAAAGTTTGCTGGAAGATGTTGCCGGCATCGATGTGCTTGACGAGCGCACCGTGCGTTATCGGTTCAAAAAGCCCAACCGTGAATTGCCATTGACGGTGGGTGGTTTGCCCGTTTTCAGTCGGCAATGGGGCATGGAGAATGGCAAAACCAAATCATTCGACCAAGTGGTGACAGACATCCCGATCGGGAGCGGCCCTTACAAAATAGGACCGGTGCGGTTTGGCAAAGACATCACCTACGTGCGTGACCCCAATTACTGGGCCAAAGATTTGAATGTCAAACGCGGCACCAGCAACTTTGAGCGCATTACCGTCAAAATCTACAAGGACAATACCGCCCGACTGGAAGCGCTTAAAGCCGGGGAGTTTGACCTGATGCGCTTCTTCTCGGCCGGGGACTGGGCGCGCCGGGTCACCGGCAAGCGCTTTGGCACCGGGGAACTCGTCAAAGCCGAGTTCAAGCACCGCCTGCCTTCCGGCTTTCAAAGCTATGTGCTCAACACGCGGCGCGAGCTCTTCAAGGACATTCGGGTACGCCAGGCGCTCGGGCTGGCGCTGGACTACGAGTGGATGAACCGCCAGATGTTCTACAACGCCTACCAGCGTGTCAACGGTCTTTTCGGCAACACCGACTGCCAAGCCCAGGGACTGCCAGGCCCGGTTGAACTGGCCCTGATGGAGCCCTGGAGAAAAGACATTCCCCCGGCCGCGTTTGGGCCGATGACGGTGGCTCCGCGAACGGACGGCGAGGCCTCACTGAGGGGCAATCTTCGCCAGGCGCAGGCCTTGTTGAAAGAGGCGGGCTGGGAGGTGCGTGATGGCGCTCTGCGCAATGCACAGGGCAGGGCGTTTGAAATCGAATACCTGGACAGCAACGAAGGAAGCGCACGCGTCATTGCCCCTTGGGCCCGTAACCTTGAAAAGCTGGGCATCACCTTGAACTTTCGCCCCGTGGACTTCGCCCTGTACCAGCAGCGGCTACAGAAATTTGAATTTGACATCACGTCACTGGCCTATGGCGGCACCCACAACCCCGGGCAGGAGTACGCGGACATTTTTGGCTCCAAAGCCGCAGACATCGAAGATTCGGGCAACCTGTCTGGCATCAAAAGCCCCGCAGTCGATGCCTTGGTGAAGGCAATGACCAGCGCCAAAACCAAATCCGACTTGCTGCCGGCCTGCCGGGCGCTGGAGCGGGTGGTGAGCCACAGCCATTTGCTGATTCCCCAATGGGCCGCCAGCACGCATCGCATGGTCTACAACAGCTGGCGCATGGCCAAACCCGCCACCATGCCGCCCTACGCGCAGGGCGAAAGTTGGGCCATTGAAACCTGGTGGGCAAAATAAGTCATGCTGGTCTACATCCTCAAACGATTGCTGCTCATGGTGCCGACCTTGCTGGGCGTGTTGCTGATCACCTTCGTGGTGGTCCAGTTTGTGCCCGGCGGCCCGATTGAGCAGTACATGGCTGAGGCCAAAGCCGGGACGGGCAGAAGTGCAGAAGGCGGGGGCCTGAGCTACCGCGGCGCTCAGGGTGTTGACCCCAAGCGCCTGGCGCAAATCAAAGCCTTGTATGGCTTTGACAAACCCGCCCATGAACGTTTCTTTCAAATGCTCGGGCAGTTCGCGCGGTTTGATCTGGGCAAAAGTTTTTTCCAGAACAAGGACGTGTCTCAGCTCCTGTGGGAGAAGCTGCCGGTGTCCATCAGCCTCGGCTTGTGGACATTTTTCATCAGCTACCTGATCGCCGTGCCCCTGGGGGTGGCCAAGGCGGTGCGGGCCGGCTCGCGATTTGACTTGGTGACGACGCTGCTGGTGCTGGTGGGCTATGCCATTCCCGGGTTTGTGCTGGGTGTCGCCTTGCTGGTCATCTTTGGGGGGCAACTGCAGTGGTTTCCATTGCGCGGCCTGACATCCAGTAACTGGGATGAATTGACCTGGGGAGCCCGCGTGGTGGACTATCTTTGGCACATCGCCATGCCGGTCACCGCCATGGTGCTGGGTAGTTTTGCAGTGACGACCATGCTGACCAAGAATGCATTTCTGGAAGAGATCCGCAAGCAATATGTGGTGACCGCGCGCGCCAAAGGACTGGACGAGCGGCAGGTGCTCTGGAAGCATGTGTTCCGCAACGCCTTGATCCCCATCATCACAGGCTTCCCTGCGGCTTTCATTGGTGCATTTTTCACCGGTTCACTGTTGATCGAAACTCTGTTTTCGCTCGATGGTTTGGGCCTGCTGAGTTACGAGAGCGTGATCCGGCGGGACTACCCGGTGGTCCTGGGTACGCTGTACTTTTTCACGCTGATCGGCCTGGTTACCAAACTGGTATCCGATTTGTCTTACGTTTGGGTGGATCCGCGTGTCAAATTCGATTGATCCCACCGTGTCGCCCAGTCCGAGCCGCCGCGCCTGGACGCGTTTCAAGCGCAACCGCCTGGGCTACTGGAGCTTGCTTGCGTTTTGCACGCTGGTGGTGCTGAGCCTGTTTGCCGAGGTGATCTCCAACGACCGCCCACTGGTGGTGCGGTATGAAGGCTCCACCTACTTCCCCATGGTCAAGGACTATTCCGAGAAGACCTTTGGCGGCGATTTCGACACGACAACCGACTACCTGGACCCTTTCATTCGGGGCCGCCTGTCAAAGCCGGGCAACTGGGCCGTCTTCGCGCTCAACCCTTACGGCCCCAAGACCTTGAACTACTTTGCCACGGAGCCTAATCCTTCAGGACCCAGTGTTCAAAACTGGCTTGGCACGGATGACCGCGGGCGTGACCTGCTGGCCCAGCTCATCTATGGATTCCGGGTCAGTGTGCTTTTCGCGTTGGCACTGACGACCACTGGCGTGGTATTGGGGGTCATCACCGGGGCGATCCAGGGCTTTTTCGGCGGCAAAACCGATCTGGCTTTTCAACGATTCATCGAGATATGGAGTTCCATGCCGGAGCTGTACCTGCTCATCATCTTCAGTGCCGTGTTTGCGCCCAGCCTGGCCCTGTTGTTGATCTTGCTGAGCCTTTTTGGCTGGATGGGCTTGTCTGACTATGTGCGAGCCGAGTTCCTGCGTAACCGTCAACTTGACTATGTGCGGGCAGCGAGGGCGCTGGGCGTGGGCAACTGGCAAATCATCACACGGCACTTGTTGCCCAACAGCCTCACGCCAGTGGTGACGTTCCTGCCATTTCGAATGAGTGGCGCCATACTGGCGCTCACGTCGCTGGATTTTTTGGGGCTGGGCGTACCGCCTGGAACGCCATCGCTGGGTGAGCTGCTGTCTCAAGGCAAAAACAACATCGACGCTTGGTGGATTTCACTCGCCACGTTTGCCGTGCTGGTGATCACCTTGCTGCTGCTCACGTTCATGGGTGACGCCCTGCGCGATGCGCTGGACCCCCGGAAGGCCGAAAAATGAAGTTGCCCAACCCGCTGCTTCAGGTCACCGGTCTTCGTATTTCCTTTGCTGGCAAAGAGGTCGTGCATGGCATTGACTTCAGCATCGCCCCGGGAGAAAAACTGGCCCTTGTCGGGGAATCCGGCTCCGGCAAAACCGTGACGGCGCTCAGCTTGCTGCGTTTGGTGCAGAACGCCGACTTGTCTGGCAAAGCCCTGTTGGGTGAGCGCGACCTGTTGTCCTTGCCGGAGCGTGAACTGCGCGGCATTCGCGGTCAGGACATCTCGATGATTTTCCAGGAGCCCATGACGGCGCTGAACCCGCTCTTCACTGTGGGCGAGCAGATTGCCGAGGTTTTGGAGCTAAAACAGGGTCTAGCCCGCCAGCAGTGTGTGCAAGAAGCTATTAAATTAATAGCAGAGACCGGCATTGCCGAGCCTGAACGACGCGCCAACGCCTATCCACACCAACTCAGTGGCGGACAACGCCAGCGCGCCATGATCGCCATGGCGCTGGCTTGCCAACCCAAACTGCTGTTGGCCGACGAGCCCACCACCGCGCTGGACGTGACGCTGCGCGGCCAGATTCTGGACCTGCTCGCCAGCTTTCAGAAAAAAAACGGCATGGCCGTCCTCATGATCACCCACGACCTGAACCTGGTGCGGCGCTTTGCAGACCGCGTCATCGTGATGGAAAACGGCCATATCGTGGAGCAGGGCACCGTGTCCGAGGTGTTTGAGCGTCCACAGCACAGTTACACCCGGCGCCTGATCGACAGCAAACCGGTTCGTGATGTGGTCGAGGCAGTGGCCGTCAATGGCGAGTTGCCTGTCATGCAGGCCACGAATTTGCAAGTTAGTTACCCCACGCCGCTTGCCGGGTTCAAAGGCTGGTTTCGTCATGGCGAGTTCGTGGCCGTCAAGGGAACAGACTTCACGTTGCAGCCAGGGCAGACCCTGGGGGTCATCGGCGAATCCGGCTCGGGCAAGTCGACGCTGGCGCTGGCGTCGCTGGGCTTGCTTGCCTTCAAGGGCCAGATGGAGGTGACGGGGCAGGCGTGGGCCAGGAGTACGGCCGCTGACAAGGGCTTGCGCCGACGCATTCAAGTGGTCTTTCAGGATCCTTTTTCATCCTTGTCGCCCCGATTGACCGTGGAAGAAATCGTTGGCGAAGGGCTTTTGGTGCATGAACCCGACCTGTCCCAAGCAGCACGCCGCCTGCGTGTGGTCCAAGCCTTGAAAGACGTTGGCGTGGGGGTTGGCATGGCGGAGGCCGCCATCTCAGCTTTGTTGCAGCGCTATCCGCATGAATTTTCAGGCGGGCAGCGTCAGCGCCTGGCTATTGCCCGGGCACTGATCGTTGAGCCCGCCATTCTGGTGCTGGACGAACCCACCAGTGCACTGGATGTGACGATTCAAAAGCAAATTTTGCAACTGCTGCAACGCCTGCAGCAGGAACGGGGACTGAGTTATCTGTTGATCACCCATGACGTGGACGTCATCCGGGCCATGGCACACCAGGTCATGGTCATGAAAGATGGCGTCATTGTCGAGTCCGGTACGGCCATGGATGTCCTGCTTGCGCCAAGGCACGCATACACCCGTACTTTATTGGCTTCAGCCGAATAAATCCTTAGGAATCAAGGCACTAAAGGCGTTTTCAGGATACAATACCGACTTCACGACCAAACGGGCGGGTTCTTACCGCCCGTTTTTTTTGGTCGATCGTTTTTGCATTGAATATATAGACAAGTCACAAGTGGCACTGAAAGAAATCATTGAGCAAACTGTAGCCGGTCTGGGGTATGACCTGGTTGAGACCGAGCGTTCGGCTGCGGGTTTGCTGCGCATCACGATTGACTTGCCCTGGTCAGCACCCGCAGATACCTCCATGCCGATAGCGGATCAGTTTGTGACCGTTGAAGATTGCGAAAAAGTCACGCGCCAGTTGTTGTTTGCGCTTGAGGTGGATGGTATCGATTACAAGCGGCTTGAGGTGTCCTCGCCCGGTATTGATCGCCCGTTGCGGCATGAAAAAGATTTTGAGCGGTTTGTTGGGCAAGAGGTGGATGTCACCCTGAAGGCGCCTATCGGCATTGCTGCGGCAGGCCAAGTCAACGCCACCCGCAAAAAATTTCGCGGCACGCTGGAGCGGCTCGAGGGTGAGACGGGTGCAGCCCCGGGTTGGCAGATCGTCTGGAGCGATGCCCCGGTAGCCAAACCAGGTCAAAAAATCAGTAAAAAGAGATTGCCGGCGCCAGTACAGGCCTTGGGTTTTACGCTTGATGAGTTGAAGGAGGCGCGCTTGGCGCCTATCGTCAGCTTCAGGGGTCGAGGCGCCAAGGGTGGCACTGAGTCGGATTTGGATTGAATTGAAACAGGAGAGTCATGGCATGAATCGCGAAATGTTAATGCTGGTAGAGGCCATCTCACGCGAAAAGAACGTGGAGCGTGATGTGGTGTTTGGCGCTGTTGAGGCAGCGCTGGCGCAAGCGACGAAGAAGCTTTTTCAAGGTGATGTGGACATCCGTGTCGCCGTGGATCGCGACAGCGGCAGCTACGAAACATTCCGTCGCTGGCATGTCGTCCCCGATGAGGCAGGCCTGCAGTTGCCTGATCAGGAAATCCTGTTGTTCGAAGCCAAAGAGCAGATCCCTGACATCGAGGTGGATGAGTACATCGAAGAGACGGTGGAATCCGTGCCGATTGGCCGCATTGGTGCCATGGCTGCGAAGCAAGTCATTCTGCAAAAAATTCGTGATGCCGAGCGTGAAATGCTGCTCAATGACTTCATGTCGCGCGGTGACAAGATTTTTGTCGGCACCGTCAAACGCATGGACAAGGGCGACATCATTGTGGAGAGCGGTCGTGTCGAAGGCCGTCTGCGCCGCAGCGAAATGATTCCGAAGGAAAACTTCCGTACCGGTGACCGCGTTCGCGCCATGATCATGGAAGTTGACCTGACCTTGCGCGGCGCACCGATCATTTTGTCGCGCTCTGCACCTGAATTCATGGTCGAGTTGTTCCGTCATGAAGTGCCTGAAATTGAGCAAGGTTTGCTTGAGATCAAATCCTGCGCCCGTGATGCAGGCTCTCGCGCCAAGATTGCCGTGTTGTCTCATGACAAACGGGTTGACCCCATCGGCACCTGTGTCGGTGTGCGTGGCACCCGCGTCAATGGCGTGACCAACGAGCTGGCGGGCGAGCGTGTTGACATCGTCTTGTGGAGCGAAGATCCGGCCCAGTTCGTGATCGGCGCCCTTGCGCCGGCCAATGTCTCCAGCATCGTTGTGGACGAAGAGCGTCATGCCATGGACGTGGTGGTGGATGAGGAAAACCTCGCCATTGCCATAGGTCGTGGCGGTCAGAACGTTCGTCTCGCCTCGGACCTGACAGGCTGGAAAATCAATATCCTGGACGCTGCGGAGTCTGCCCAAAAGCAGGCCAACGAGACTGACTCGGGCCGCAAGTTGTTCATGGAGAAGCTGGACGTCGATGAAGAAATCGCCGACCTGCTGATTGCAGAGGGCTTTACCAGCCTGGAGCAAGTCGCTTACGTGCCGCTTGAAGAAATGCTCGAAATCGAGAGTTTCGACGAAGACACGGCCAACGAATTGCGCACTCGTGCCAAAGATGCATTGCTGACAATGGAAATTGCGCACGAAGAGAGTGTTGAAGAAGTTTCGCTTGATTTGCGCGACCTCGCAGGACTCTCACCCGAACTGATCGGCAAGCTCGCGGATGGCGGCGTTCACACACGTGACGACCTGGCCGACCTGGCCGTTGACGAACTTACAGAAATCACCGGCCAGTCTGCGGACGAAGCCAAGACCTTGATCATGAAGGCGCGCGAACATTGGTTTACCAATGACGCCGCCTCTCAAGAGTAATGGTCATGAAAGGTTACACAACAAATGTCCAGTACGACCGTCGCCGAGTTTGCAACCGAACTCAAAAAATCAAACGATACGCTGCTTGAGCAGTTGAAATCGGCGGGAGTGGCCAAATCGGCTGCTTCCGACACATTGACCGATGCTGACAAGCAGCATCTGTTGAGCTACTTACAAGCCAGCCATGGCACCGCCAGCCTCGAGCGCAAGAAGATCACGCTCGTGAAGAAGTCAACTAGCGAAATCAAGCAGGCGGACTCCAGCGGCAAGGCACGGACCATTCAAGTGGAAGTGCGTAAGAAACGCACCTTCGTGCGTCGTGAAGACGGCATTGAAGTCGCTGTTGAAGGCTCGGAATCGGAGCATGAAGTCGAATCCGCACCACAAATCGACAATGCTGAACTGGCGCGTCGTGAGGAAGAGGCCCGCCGTCAAGCTGAGCTGATCCGCCGTCAGGAAGAAGAACTGTCCGAGCGTCGCCGTCAGCGCGAAGAGCAAGAGGCAAAAGCACGTGACGTAGCTGAAAAGGCTGCAGCCCAAGCGGCTGAAGCAGCAGCTGCACAAGCGATCAAAGAACAAAACAAGCCTGCAGCCCCCGCACAGCAAGCGCAAGCTGCTATTGATATTGCAGCAACTCAAGCTGCTGACGTCGCC
Organism: Rhodoferax sp. LS1R11; assembly: GCF_056521395.1. Classification (NCBI taxonomy): domain Bacteria; kingdom Pseudomonadati; phylum Pseudomonadota; class Betaproteobacteria; order Burkholderiales; family Comamonadaceae; genus Rhodoferax; species Rhodoferax sp. LS1R11. The sequence goes on along the minus strand of NZ_JBWMAW010000010.1, from coordinate 38,242 downwards.
GCCAAGGCGGAGGCAGCCGCCAAGATTCAGACGGAAGCTCGCGAAAAAGCTGCGACTGATTCCAAGGCTCGCGCCGCTGAGGAGCTGGCTCGTGCCGCAGACTTGGGTGAGCGCCGGCGCAAAGCAGAGGCTGAAGCAGCCGCCATTCGCTTGATGATGTCGGCCCCGGCGAAGAAGCCACCACCACCGCCCAAGCGTCCTGAAGAGCTCAGGGCCGAAGCAGCCAAAGCAGCAAGCCTCAAGGGAACCTTGCACAAGCCAGCCGCTGGCACAGTGCCAGTGAAACCCGCCAAACCAGGGGCTCCAGCGGCACCTGGTGCAGCACCGGCTGCAGGCGCAGGCAAAGAAGTCAAATCAGCCAAGCTGTCCAGCAGCTGGGCCGGCGACCCGAAAAAGAAAAGTGCGATTCCTACCCGTGGCGCCACCGCCCCGGGTGCCGGACGTGGCTCCAACTGGCGTGCTCCTGCACGCGGTGGACGTCGTGGCAGCAATGACCGTGACCGTGATGACAACCGGGCGCCAGTAGCGCCGGTCGAGGCACGCGTTATCGAAGTTCATGTGCCCGAGACCATCACCGTGGCCGAATTGGCCCACAAGATGGCCGTCAAAGCGTCGGAGGTGATCAAACACCTGATGAAGCTTGGCCAGATGGTCACCATCAACCAGCCCTTGGACCAAGACACCGCCATGATCTTGGTGGAAGAGATGGGCCACAAGGCGATTGTTGCCGCACTGGACGACCCTGAAGCGTTTACCGACGACGAAGTGTCCCAACAGCAATCTGAATCGTTGCCTCGTGCACCGGTTGTCACGGTCATGGGCCACGTGGACCATGGCAAGACCTCCTTGCTGGACTACATCCGCCGCGCCAAAGTGGCATCGGGTGAAGCCGGTGGCATTACCCAGCACATTGGTGCCTACCACGTGGAAACCCCACGCGGCATGATCTCGTTCCTCGATACACCCGGTCACGAAGCCTTTACGGCCATGCGTGCACGGGGTGCCAAGGCCACCGACATCGTGATTCTGGTGGTCGCAGCGGATGACGGTGTGATGCCGCAAACGAAAGAGGCCATCAAGCACGCCAAGGCGGCTGGTGTTCCGATTGTGGTGGCGATCAACAAGATCGACAAGCCCGATGCCAACCCCGAGCGTGTGAAAAACGAACTCGTGGTGGAAGAGGTTGTACCTGAGGAATTTGGTGGTGATTCACCGTTTGTCACGGTGTCGGCGAAGACCGGCAAGGGCATCGACGAGTTGCTGGAGCAAGTGTTGCTTCAGGCCGAGGTGTTGGAACTTCGGGCCCCGGTCGATGCGATGGCCAAAGGCCTCGTGATTGAAGCGCAACTGGACAAGGGCCGTGGTCCTGTGGCCACCATCCTGGTGCAGTCGGGTACTCTCAAAACGGGTGACATTGTGTTGGCTGGTTCGACCTACGGTCGGGTTCGCGCCATGCTGGACGAAAATGGCAAGACCATCAAGACAGCGGGTCCATCCATTCCGGTCGAGATTCAGGGTCTGACGGAAGTACCTGCCGCTGGTGATGAATTCATGGTGATGTCCGACGAACGTCGTGCCCGTGAAATTGCCACCTACCGTGCTGGCAAGTTCCGTCACACCAAGCTTGCCAAGCAACAGGCGGCCAAGCTGGAAAACATGTTCACGGACATGGCAGCCGGCGCCGTCAAGATGGTGCCCATCATCATCAAGGCCGACGTTCAAGGTTCGCAGGAAGCATTGGCTCAGTCCTTGCTCAAGCTGTCGACCGACGAGGTCAAAGTTCAATTGGTGTACACCGCAGTGGGTGCCATCAGTGAGTCGGATGTAAATCTGGCCATTGCCTCCAAAGCCGTCATCATTGGTTTTAACACCCGTGCCGACGCAGGTGCCCGCAAGCTCGCCGAGAACAATGGCGTGGATATCCGTTACTACGACATCATCTATGACGCCGTGGATGAGCTCAAGCTCGCCATGTCCGGCATGTTGACACCCGACAAGAAAGAGGAGGTCATTGGTACCGCCGAAATCCGCCAGGTGTTCAAGGTGTCCAAGATCGGCTCCATTGCAGGCTGTATGGTTACCGCTGGTGTCGTCCGCAGGGCTGCCCGTATTCGTCTGTTGCGCGACAACGTGGTCATCTTCACGGGTGAACTCGAATCGCTCAAGCGTTTCAAGGACGATGCCAAGGAAGTCAAGGAAGGCTTCGAGTGCGGCTTGAATATCAAGAACTACAACGACATCCAATCGGGTGACGTGCTGGAGTTCTTCGAGATTCGCGAAATCGCCCGTACTCTTTGATGGATTTGACCTAAATCGTGCGACTCAAGTCAAAAACCCCCAACCGCAGTTTCAAGGTTGCCGATCAGATCCAACGGGATCTGACCGAACTGATTGCGCGCGAACTCAAGGATCCGCGGGTGGGCATGGTGACGATTCAGGCCGTGGAAGTTACGCCTGACTATGCACACGCCAAGGTGTTCTTCAGCCTGCTGGCTGGCGACCCCAAAGCGTGTACCGAAGGTTTGAACCAGGCGGCCGGCTTTTTACGGGCAGGCCTGTTCAAGCGCCTGCACATTCACACCGTGCCGACGCTGCATTTCCTGTTTGACCAGACCACCGAACGAGCTGCTGACATGAACGCCTTGATTGCGCGGGCGGTGGCCTCCCGCGCCAAAGAGGACTGAACCCCATGAATGCGCCACGTGCACGGGTTGCCAGGCGCCCCGTTCACGGGGTGCTGTTGCTGGACAAGCCATTGGGCTGGTCGAGCAATGACGCGTTACAAAAAGTGAAGTGGTTATTGCGCGCGGAGAAGGCAGGCCATACAGGCACGCTCGATCCACTGGCAACCGGGGTGTTGCCACTTTGTTTCGGAGCCGCGACCAAGTTCAGTCAACTCCAGCTGGATGCTGACAAGACGTACGAGGCGGTGGCGCGACTGGGCGTCAAGACCAGTACGGGTGACGCTGAAGGCGACGTGATCGAAGAGCGACCAGTGAATGTGACAGAAACCGCCGTCCGTGAGGCCACACTGAAGTTCACCGGATTGATTCGCCAGATTCCGCCCATGCACAGCGCTTTGAAGAAAGACGGCAAGGCGTTGTACGAATATGCACGTGCAGGCATTGAGATTGAACGTGAAGCTCGCGAGATCACCATTCATGAATTGAATGTGACCTTGATGGACGTGGATACTGCGCATCCGGCTATCAAAATGATAGTGAAATGCAGCAAAGGTACCTACATCCGCACGCTGGGCGAGGATATGGGCGAGGCTCTCGGGTGTGGCGCACACCTGATCGCCTTGCGACGTATCGAAACGGGCGGTTTCGACATCGCCAGATGTGTGACATTGGCCGCCTTGGAAGCCATGTCGGAAGAAGAAAGATTGAGCTGCCTGATGCCGGTGGAATCGTTATTGGGCGATCACACCGTTGTCACGCTGGATGCAGAGAATGCAGGGCGGTTCCTCAGTGGCGTACGCCGCCGGGGAAGCTGGTCTGATACCGGGCAAGTAGCCGTTTATGGCGACAAACCCCGTGCCCTGCTGGGCACAGCCCAGGTAAAAGCGGGTGAACTGATACCGGGGCGACTACTGAGTCCGCTGGAGATTGAGCAAATATTGGGACATTGTGGAACGGGTGTAGGCGTGCAGCACGCAGCTCTGGCCTCAAGCACCCAGAACACAAATTTTGACCAGATTTAAGAGAAAGCAACCATGACCATTAAACAAATCCGAAACATCGCCATCATCGCCCACGTCGATCATGGCAAGACCACCATGGTCGACCAATTGCTGCGCCAGTCCGGCACCTTTGCCGAGCACGAAAAAGTTGTCGATACCGTGATGGACAACAACGCCATCGAAAAAGAACGTGGCATCACGATTCTGGCCAAAAACTGCGCCGTGAGCTGGGAAGGTACGCACATCAACATCGTTGACACCCCCGGACACGCCGACTTCGGCGGTGAGGTGGAGCGCGCGCTGTCCATGGTGGACGGTGTGGTGCTGTTGATCGATGCGCAGGAAGGCCCCATGCCCCAGACGCGTTTCGTGACCAAAAAGGCTTTGGCCCTGGGTCTCAAGCCGATCGTGGTGGTGAACAAAGTTGACAAGCCAGGCGCCAACCCCGACAAGGTCGTTAACGCCGCTTTTGATTTGTTTGACAAACTGGGCGCGACCGATGAGCAACTGGACTTCCCCGTTGTGTATGCCTCAGGCATCAATGGCTGGTCCTCGCTGGAAGAGGGCGCACCTGGTGAGCAGTGGGGTCCCGACATGTCGGCCTTGTTCAACACCGTGCTCGCCCATGTGCCTGCCCAAAGCGGTGACCCGGCCGCCCCGTTGCAGCTGCAAATCTCTGCGCTCGACTTCTCCACCTTCGTGGGTCGCATCGGCGTTGGCCGTATCAGCCAGGGCACGATCAAGCCGATGATGGATGTCGTGGTCATGGAAGGCCCGGATGGCAAGGCGGTCAAGGGCCGTATCAACCAGGTTTTGACATTCCAGGGTCTGGAACGTGTGCAGGCGACAGAAGCCGGCCCCGGCGAAATCGTGCTGATCAACGGCATCAATGACATCGGTATCGGCGTCACGATCACCGACCCGGTCACGCCCGCACCACTGCCCATGCTCAAGGTCGATGAGCCGACCCTGACCATGAATTTTTGCGTCAATACCAGCCCCTTGGCCGGTCGCGAAGGCAAGTACGTCACCAGCCGCCAGATCTGGGACCGTTTGCAAAAGGAACTGCAACACAACGTCGCGTTGCGCGTCAGCGAGACTGGCGAAGAAGGTATCTTCGAAGTGATGGGTCGTGGCGAATTGCACCTGACCATCTTGTTGGAAAACATGCGTCGCGAAGGCTACGAAATGGCGGTCTCCAAGCCGCGCGTGATGTTCAAGGAAATCAATGGCGAGAAATGTGAGCCCATCGAGTTGGTCACCGCCGACATCGAGGAGCAACATCAGGGCGGCGTCATGCAGGCTTTGGGTGAGCGCAAGGGTGAACTGGTCAACATGGAGCCGGACGGCCGTGGCCGTGTGCGCCTGGAGTACCGTATTCCGGCACGTGGCCTGATCGGTTTCACCAATGAGTTCCTGAACTTGACACGTGGCTCTGGTCTGATCGCCAACATTTTCGATTGCTACGAGCCGCACAAGGGCGAGATTGGTGGCCGCAAGAATGGCGTGCTGATTTCCATGGACGCGGGTGAAATTTTCACCTATGCCCTGGGCAAGTTGGACGACCGTGGCCGCATGTTTGTCAAGGCAAATGATCCGGTGTACGAAGGCATGATTGTCGGCATCCACAACCGTGACAACGATCTGGTGGTCAACGCCACGCGTACCAAGCAGCTGACCAACTTCCGCGTTTCGGGCAAGGAAGATGCAATCAAGATCACCCCCCCCATCGAATGCACGCTGGAATATGGGGTGGAGTTCATTGAGGACGACGAGTTGGTCGAAATCACACCCAAGTCGATTCGTCTGCGCAAGCGCCACCTGACCGAGAGCGAGCGCAAACGCGCTGGCCGTTAATCTCTCAAGTCGCTGACTTTGATCCCGGGCCTGTCCCGGGATTTTTCATTCACGAGCCAGTCTCTTGGCCAAGGTGGTTTTTCCATGAAACTGAATCACAACCGCGCCGTGCTTTTGATGGTGGCGGTCACCCTGATGTGGTCAATTGCCGGTGTGGTGACGCGCCATCTGGAGCATGCACGCAGTTTTGAGGTGACCTTCTGGCGCAGTTTTTTCACCGTGTTGTCGCTGTTGGTGATCCTGCCGCTGTTTCAGGGCCGTGACGTCTTTACGAAGATGCGCACCGGCGGGGCATCACTCTGGATTTCAGGCATCTGCTGGTGCGGCATGTTCACCTTCTTCATGTTGGCCATTATGCTGACGAGTGTGGCCAATGTCCTGGTGACGATGGCCATCGGTCCGCTGCTGACCGCGCTGGCGGCGCGGGTTTTTATTGGCCATCACATTGCCCGTCGAACCTGGTTTGCCATCGTGGTGGCAGGGTTGGGCATTGGCTACATGTATGGCAGCCAGATCAGTGAAGGCATCAGCCTCACGGGGACCCTTGTCGCCCTGTGTGTGCCGATCTCGGGGGCGGCCAACTGGACCGTTACGCAACATGCACATGCCAAGGGGCACGACGTGGACCTGGTCCCGGCGGTGCTGATTGGCGCCATCTTTTCCTCCTTGATCACACTGCCGCTGGCGTTTCCATTCCAGGCGTCCGGGCATGACCTGGTCTTGCTGGCCGGGTTGGGTCTGGTGCAACTGGCGATCCCATCCAGTCTGGCGGTGATGTGCACCAAAGTACTCAAGGCACCGGAGATCGCCCTGCTGGGTCTGCTGGAAGTCATTTTCGGCATCCTCCTGGCCTGGGTCGGCGCCAACGAGGTACCTGGCCCCAACGTGCTGCTGGGCGGCACGCTGGTGATCGGAGCCCTGGCCATCAATGAACTCATCGGTTGGAGAAGCAGATCATGAATCCCGTCGAACCCCTGGTTCAATTTGAAATTCGCGGCGCTGGCGGCTTTGTCACGCTGAATCGGCCGCGCGCCCTCAATGCCCTGTCGCTGGCAATGATCCGCCTGCTGGCGGGCCAACTCAGCACCTGGCAGGCCGACCCGGAGGTGGCGTTTGTCGCGATTAGCGGCATGGGCCGCGAAGGCCCATTTGGGAGTTTTTGCGCAGGCGGGGATATTCGCTTCTTCCATCAGGCCGCACTCGCTGGCGATGTGGACCTTGACGCGTTCTTCACCGAGGAATATGCGCTGAACCACCTGATTCATACCTATTCAAAGCCCTACATTGCCTTCCTGGATGGCATCGTCATGGGCGGGGGCATGGGTTTATGTGGGCACGGAAGGCAAGGCACCCAGCTGCGGCTGGTGACTGAGCGAACCCAAATGGCCATGCCCGAAACCAACATAGGCCTTTTTCCCGATGTGGGTGGCGGCTATTTTTTGAGCCGCTGCCCGGGTCGGACCGGTGAATGGCTGGCCCTGACCGGCGATGTGATCGGGGCCGGGGAGGCCTTGGCATATGGCTTGGCGGATGCCTGCCTCGACGCGGTCCAGCTCGCGCCAGCCTGGGACTCATTGGCCGACCTGGACACGCAAAATGACGCGGCTGTGGCTGATTGGCTTGCTATCTATTCAATAGCTACTCCCGCACATAGGACGGGGGCTACAGGCCAAATTGATCAATATTTCTCAAAACCAGGGGTTAAGGAAATCATTCAGGCGCTGGAGGCTGACAGCAGCGCCTGGGCGCAGCACACCGCTGCCACACTGCGAAAACGCTCACCGCTGATGTTGCATGTCGCGCTGGAGCAAGTTCGCCGTGCCCGAACGCTAACGCTCGCCGACGATCTGCGGATGGAACGCGACATGGTTCAGCATTGCTTTCACCCGCTCCATCTGGCGCGTTCCGCCGCTGAAAGCGAGACGATCGAAGGCATACGGGCGCTGGTGGTAGACAAAGACCATAGCCCGCGCTGGAACCCAACCCGTATTGAAGACGTCACACCTGCGATGGTGGCGCCCTTTTTTGCGAGCCCTTGGACGCCAGCGACCCATCCACTGCGCAAGCTCGACTAAAAACCCTCAAAGCTGGCTGTAAACGGCTTCAGCCAGCTTCATGAGTTCAGCGCGCGGCATGGGCCCTGCGATTGCGTAGCCGAAGCCCTGATCGACCCAGTAAAAACTCGGCGTAGGGCCCTCTGCAGAGAAGTGAAATCCCGTTTCCCGTTTGTCCGCCCCCACGGGCGCCTTGTCGACGGCCCCCAGATAGAGCGTGATGCGGGTGCCGGCAGCACTTTGAAACATGAACTGGGCGCGGGCACCTGCCTCGCCGGGAAGCAACCGCCCCCCCATCAGCTCATACCCCTGCGGCGCCAGGTTAGGGACCTTGAGGGACTTGCCCAGTCGCTTGGAGAGCCATTTCAGCAAATGCTCCTGGTCGGCGGCGGCCACTTCCACCGGGTGACGCACCTCCGGGGAGAACACCACATGCGCCACGCTCGCCTGCCGCGCAAAGTCCTGCGCCGCAGCTGATCGGGCCAGGGCAGGTGGCCCCCCCCCCGTTCTGAACCCGCCATTCCAGACCGAATTGGCGATCCAGCCGACGCCAAACGCCAGAAAAACACTCGCCGCCTTGCCACCCCAGCGCCACCACTGGTCAAGCGCCTGCTGACGGCTGGCAATCTGCTGTGCGGACTGGCGCAATGACGCAGGCAAAGGCGCCTCATAAACGGCTTGATGCAAGGCCTGCAACGCAGCCCGCTGCTGTTGCCAGGTCTTGACGGCACTCTGCGCAGGCAAGTCGTGCAAGAGCCGGGCCTGCACCCCCGCACGTTGGGCGGGTGTCAATTGGCCATCCACAAAAGCGTGAATTTCGTCGTCACTCAAAGGGGGCGTAGGCAGGTTGTTCATGGTGTTGTTCCGGTCACTCATGTCTTGCGGCGAAATACGGTGACTGATGCGCTTTGGCCTTCCATGAGGGAGGGTGCATCGGCACAGCGGGCGGGCGCGTTCAACAACGCCTGCAAGCGGGTGCGGGCCCGGGACAAACGCGACATGACCGTGCCTTGAGGAACACCGGTAATTTTTGCCACCTCGGCATAGCTCATCCCTTCTTCGCTGACCAGCAGCAATACCGCACGCTGTTCCGGCGGCAGGCGCAACAAACAGCGCTGCAGATCCATCACGTCCCCCATGTCCGCGTCTGGCGCGATCAATTCGTGGACCACCTCCTCCACGTCAACGGCAGTGCCCTGGTCTTGCCGGACGCTACGGCGCAGTTGATTGACAAACAGGTTGTGCATCACCGTGAACAGCCATGCTCGCAAATCCGAACCGGCGGCCCACAAGCGCCACTTGCTGCAGGCCCGCTCCAGCGTGTCCTGCACCAGATCGTCGGCAGCCCATGGATCACCAGTCAGCGAGCGCGCATACCGGCGCAGCGCGGGGATGTGATCAACAACAGGCTGCGCGAGCATCAAAAGCTCAAGGCTTGGCGGCGTGCCACACCTGGTTGAAGCCGTCACCCGTTTTGTCGCCGGGCTTGGTGTCCTTGATCCAGAAATAAACAGGTTTGCCTTTGACGGCCCATTGTTTTTTGCCATCGTCGCGGGTGATCACGGTGAAGTCGCCCGCGGCTTTGTCAGCCTCGACAACCATCAAAGGAGGCCAGTTGGTGGCGCACGGGCCGTTGCAAACCGATTTACCGCTGCCCGCCACATCTTTGTCAAAGGTGTAGAGCGTCATGCCGTTAGGTCCGACGAGAACGCCATCGGCGACATTGGCCGGCGCCGCCATCATGGAGGCACAACCCCCTAACAAGACGAGAGATAGCGCGGCAGAGAGGGCGGTACGCGAAGTGAATTTCATGGTGAGCTCCTGAGTTGAGGGATGCAAACAAGCATTTGCACTGACACAAACACCACGACGCCGCCGTTTATTCCATGGCGTTAAAAAATATCTAGCGCCGGTTGCCTTTCATGGCCCGCTCCACTTCGCGTTTGCCTTCACGGTCCTTGATGGTGTCGCGCTTGTCGTGTTCAGCCTTGCCTTTGGCCAGTGCAATCTCGCATTTGATCTTGCCGGCCTTCCAGTGAAGGTTGATCGGCACCAGCGTGTACCCTTTTTGGTCTACTTTGCCAATCAGGCGCTTGATTTCCTCTTTGTGCAGCAGGAGTTTTTTTGTGCGAACCTTGTCCGGGCTGATATGGCTGGACGCGGTGTTCAACGGTTGAATTTGCAGGCCAATCACAAAAAGTTCGCCATTGCGGACCACCACATAGCCGTCAGTCAACTGCACTTTGCCTGCGCGAAGTGATTTGACCTCCCATCCTTCCAGCACCAGACCCGCCTCAAAGCGCTCTTCAAAAAAGTAGTTGTAGGCCGCCTTTTTGTTGTCGGCAATGCGGGCAGCGGTTTCGGGTTTCTTGGCCATAGGTTCAATCTGGGGTTGTAAGTCGTGCGTACAAGGCTTGTCTACAATCCCGCGCAGCCCTCCATTCTATGAAAACCGTTAGCAAGTCCGTCCTGATCTGGTACAGCCCACAAGAAATGTATGTTCTTGTGACCGAAGTCGACCAATATCCCCAGTTTTTGCCCTGGTGTGACAACGCCCGCGTGGTCACGGCCGACGCGGCCGGGATGACCGCCGAAATCGGCATCTCCTTCAGCGGCATTCGCCAGACATTCACCACCCGCAACGAGCACATCCCAAGCCAGCAAGTGACCATGAAGCTGGTGAATGGTCCGTTTTCCCGCCTGGATGGCGTCTGGAACTTCCTGCCCATTGGCGATGGCAGCCAGCGCGCCTGCAAAGTGGAGTTGACGCTTCACTATGGTTTTGCCAATGCCACACTGGGCAAGCTCGTCGGCCCCGTCTTCGACAAAATCGCAGGCAGCATGGTGGATGCCTTCGTCAAACGAGCCACACAAGTTTATGGGGAGTAAATTGACCCTTGAAATAGCGGTGGCCTATTCGCCGGCACCCAGGGAGGTGCACGAGGTCCTTCTGCATCTGACCGAGGGCAGTACGGTCTTGCAGGCGCTCATCGCGAGTGGTTTGCTTCAGCAGTTCCCTGATATTGACCACCTCTCGACGATTGTTGGCGTGTGGGGACGCAAGGTAGGGGTCAAACACGTCCTGAAGGACAAGGATCGGGTAGAGGTCTACCGTCCGCTGTCCGTCGACCCCAAAGTGGCCCGGCGAGAGCGCTTTGCCAAGCAGGGCGCGCGAACCGCCGGACTTTTCGTCAAAAAACGCGCTGGGGCCAAAGCTGGTTATTGATGAATCCGTCAAAACCCGCTTGCAAAAAACTATTTGCAGTCGGCATCGATCACTGACTGGATCCGCTTCATCTCATTGGCGCGCGCGGCTTCATCCATTACCTCGCGTTCGCCCTTTTCATTGGTACGGGCCATCCGCACCCCTGAGTCAAAACCTGCTTTGGCCTGTTTGGCGCGTGCGCAGTTCTCAATCTTTGTTTTGAGAATTTTTTCTTCCTCAGCCTTGCGCTTGGCGGTTTCAGTTTCTTCGGCCGTCTTTTTTTTCTCGGACAGTTCTTTGTCAGTACCGCTCAATTTCGGCGCACTGGCAGCCGCCGCGGGCGCTGCAGCGGTGGGCACACCGGTTTGGGTTGAAGACTCGGACGGCACGACAGGCGTTGCGCGGCCACCCGGTCGTTTGAGGATATTTTTTTCCAGAATGTCTGCCGGAGGCGCACGGTCGCTGAAAACCCGACGACCGTCTTTGTCGGTCCACTGCCACTGGGCAGAGGCTGCCATGGGGAGGGAGCATGCCAGCGCCAACAATATAAGCCGCGTATGTTTCATGAGAGAAGTTTAGCGCTCACCAGCCCGAATTCTCGAGTCTCGCGTGCCGTTGGGCAGGGCTCGATGTACTTTTGTCGGTCTTGCGGGTAAATTCAACAGGGTAGGCGCGGGTACAATCCGTCATTTGGAGCTAAGACATGCGCCTAATCGGCAAAGCGCTCACCTTCGACGACGTCTTGTTGGTGCCTGCGTTCTCCCAAGTCCTTCCTAAGGACACATCCCTCGCGACCCGTTTTTCCCGCAACATTGCCTTGAATTTGCCCTTGGTGTCTGCCGCCATGGACACCGTCACGGAAGCCAGGCTGGCCATTGCCATTGCCCAGGAGGGCGGCATCGGCATCGTTCACAAGAATATGTCGGCCCAGGAACAAGCAGCCCAGGTGGCCAAGGTCAAGCGTTATGAGTCCGGTGTGCTGCGCGACCCGGTGGTCATCACCCCGCACCACACGGTGCGCCAAGTCATGGAGTTGTCGGCCCAGTTGGGCGTGTCCGGCTTTCCGGTCTGTGACGGCGGCAAGGTCGTGGGCATTGTCACGGGCCGTGACTTGCGTTTCGAGACCCGCTATGACCTGCCCGTGAGTCAGATCATGACGCAGCGCGACAAATTGGTCACTGTGCCCGATGGCACGACGCTGGCTCAGGCCAAGGTGCTGCTGAACCAGTACAAGATTGAGCGACTGCTCGTCGTCAACGCCGAGTTTGAGCTCAAGGGCCTGATCACGGTGAAAGACATCACCAAACAAACCAGCTTCCCCAACGCCGCGCGTGATGCACAAGGCAAGTTGCGCGTGGGCGCCGCGGTCGGTGTGGGCGAGGGCACAGAAGAGCGCGTGGAGGCACTGGCCCGCGCGGGGGTTGACGCCATCGTGGTGGATACCGCGCACGGCCACAGCAAAGGTGTGATCGAACGTGTTCGCTGGGTCAAACAAAATTACCCGCACATTGACGTCATCGGTGGCAACATTGCGACCGGCGCTGCTGCACTGGCGCTGGCCGAGGCGGGCGCTGATGCGGTCAAAGTCGGCATCGGTCCTGGCTCTATCTGCACAACACGCATCGTGGCCGGTGTGGGTGTTCCCCAGATCATGGCGATCGACAGCGTGGCCACGGCACTCCAAGGCAGTGGCATTCCACTGATTGCGGATGGCGGCATTCGCTACAGCGGCGACATCTCCAAGGCTCTCGCAGCCGGAGCGAGCACGGTCATGATGGGCGGCATGTTTGCCGGCACCGAAGAAGCACCGGGTGAAGTCATTTTATTCCAGGGTCGCAGCTACAAGAGCTACCGTGGCATGGGCAGTATTGGCGCCATGCAGCAGGGCAGTGCGGATCGTTACTTCCAGGAATCCACCACGGGCAACCCCAATGCCGACAAGCTGGTTCCCGAAGGTATTGAAGGGCGCGTTCCTTACAAAGGGTCCATGGTCTCCATTGTTTTCCAGATGGCAGGCGGCGTGCGCGCCAGCATGGGTTACTGTGGCTGCGCCACGATCGAGGACATGCAAAATCAGGCTGAGTTTGTGGAAATTACCACAGCCGGCATTCGCGAAAGCCATGTACACGACGTGCAGATCACCAAAGAAGCACCCAACTACCGGGCTGATTAATCCTGGAACCGGGCAGGGCACAGCAGATGTGTCCCCGCCTGGTTCGCGTTGCCCCCAACTGATCACAGTTATGCATCAAAAAATTCTCATCCTCGACTTTGGATCTCAAGTCACCCAGCTCATTGCCCGCCGTATCCGCGAGGCGCACGTTTTTTGCGAGGTTCACCCCTGTGACGTGACCGACGACTGGATTCGTGCCTATGCACGTGATGGCAACCTGAAGGGCATCATCCTTTCGGGCAGCCACGCCAGCATCTACGAAGAAACCACTGACAAGGCACCCCAATCGGTGTTTGAGCTAGGTATTCCGGTGCTTGGTATTTGCTATGGCATGCAAGCCATGGCGCACCAGTTGGGCGGCATTGTGCAAAGCGGCCATAAACGCGAATTTGGCCAGGCCGATGTGCGCGCGCATGGACATACCCAATTGCTCGAAGGCATTCAGGACTACGCCACCGCCATGGGACACGGCATGTTGCAGGTGTGGATGAGCCATGGCGACAAGGTCACGGAATTGCCACATGGTTTCAAGGTGATGGCCAGCACCGACAGCTGTCCGATCGCCGGCATGGCCGATGAAGAACGCCGTTTTTATGGCGTGCAGTTCCACCCTGAGGTCACGCACACCAAGCGCGGAGCCGCGATTCTGGAGCGCTTCGTGCTCGACATTTGTGGCACCCGCCCAGACTGGATCATGGGTGACTACATCAGCGAAGCCGTTGAAAAAATCCGGGCCCAGGTCGGTAAGGAAGAAGTTATTTTGGGTCTGTCTGGCGGCGTGGACTCATCGGTTGCTGCTGCGCTGATTCACCGCGCCATTGGAGACCAGCTCACGTGCGTGTTTGTTGACCACGGATTGTTGCGCCTGAATGAAGGCGACATGGTGATGGACATGTTTGTCGGAAAATTGCACGCCAAGGTCGTTCGAGTCGACGCGGCCGACCAGTTTTTGGGCCACCTGGCCGGCGTCAGTGAACCTGAAGCCAAACGCAAGATCATTGGCCGCGAGTTCGTGGAGGTCTTCAAGGCTGAAGCGGGCAAGCTCAAAAATGACCAGTCGCGCCACGTGGCCTGGCTGGCACAAGGCACGATTTATCCCGATGTCATTGAGTCGGGCGGTGCCAAAACCAAAAAAGCCGTCGTCATCAAAAGCCACCACAACGTGGGCGGCTTGCCTGAACAACTCGGTCTGAAGTTGCTGGAGCCTTTGCGCGAATTGTTCAAAGACGAAGTGCGCGAACTGGGTGTGGCCCTGGGTCTGCCCTACCACATGGTGTATCGCCATCCGTTCCCAGGCCCCGGACTGGGTGTGCGCATTCTGGGCGAAGTCAAGAAGGAATACGCCGACCTGCTGCGTCAAGCTGACGCCATCTTCATTGAGGAACTGCGTAACTTCATTGATGAAGAGAGCGGCAAGAGCTGGTATGACCTGACCAGCCAGGCGTTCACTGTGTTTTTACCGGTTAAAAGTGTGGGCGTGATGGGCGATGGTCGAACCTACGACTATGTCGTTGCTTTGCGCGCGGTACAGACCAGCGACTTCATGACGGCTGACTGGGCAGAGTTGCCCTATGCCCTGCTCAAAAAAGTGTCGGGGCGCATCATCAACGAAGTCCGCGGTATCAACCGGGTAACTTACGATGTGAGCAGCAAGCCACCCGCCACCATCGAGTGGGAATAATTCATAATTGTTCCGCACCGTCCAACGACATCCTTCTATGCGACTGAACTTCTTTGTAAATCAATAAGTTACTGTCCATTTCTGTTTGGTATCGTCCATTGCCAGCCAGTCAATTTTGACGGTTGCTTTGACGGTAAATGTCAGGTGCCAATAAGTCGTCATTTTTTCTACCGCCAGATGGTCTGACGGTAGAAAATGACGGTAATTAAGGGCCGACATGCTGACTGATACCGAACTAAAAAAGCTCAAACAAACTGAGAAGACATACAAAGTTGCTGACCGTGACGGCATGTATGTTTCGGTTGCCACTTCAGGCACCAAGTCTTTTCGATACGACTACCGAATTAACGGACGACGCGAAACACTCACGATCGGGCGTTACGACGAAAACATATCCTCAAAAGTCGCCAGAGGGCTTGAGGAACTGGAATACGGCATTAGCCTCACATTGGCAGAAGCACGCATGCTGCTTGCGGATGCCCGTCGGAGTGTGGAGAAGGGCGAATCTCCTTCTCGCGCTAAAGCGGAAAAGCGCACTCAAATTGCCGAGTCACTTACTTTTGGCAGTTGGGCAGAACGCTACTTCACAGACAAGGCCGACCCTGACAACGGAGCGAGACTTGCAGACTCGACGCTGGCTATGCGCCGCTCCATTTACAACCGCGATCTTGTAGGGCCATTCGGTAAGCTAAAACTGGAAGAGATTACGGTGGCAGCATTAATGGCCTTATGTGAAAAGGTCAAAGCACGCGGTGCACCAGCGCCAGCCATTCAAGTTCGTGAAATCGTCTTGCTGGTGTTCAGGTTTGCGCACACTAAAGACAAAACTCTGGACCTCAAAAATCCGGCTGAGAGCATCAAACCCAGCGACATCGCTACATTCAAACCACGGGAACGCGCACTTTCCCCTGCAGAAATCAGACAATTTTTTCTTGCACTGGACGAGACGGCCACCAGCCCAACCCTTCGCCTTGCTGTCAAGTTTGTCTTGTTGACGATGGTGCGAAAAGGGGAGTTCATCGGCGGCCTATGGTCAGAAGTCGATTTTGAAGCCGCCACATGGACAATTCCGGCGACAAGAATGAAGGCCAAAAAGCCATTGGTTGTCTATTTAAGCCAGCAGGCATTGGACATCCTCGTCACATTCAAAACCTGCTTTGAGTCGTCAAAGTATCTTCACCCCAGCCGATACGACCTCAAGCTGCCAATCAGCGATGCCACCCTCAATCGTGTAATTGACGCTGCCGTCAAGCACATTCGTGCTGGTGGTGCTGAATTCGCCAGCTTCAGTGTGCATGACCTGCGCAGAACGGCGTCATCCTTGCTTAACGAAGCAGGCTTTAACCGGGACTGGATTGAAAAGTGCCTTGCACACGAAGAAAGCGATGTTCGCTCCATCTACAACAAGGCCGAATATGGTGAGCAACGCCGGGTCATGCTCCAAGCGTGGGCGGACATGGTTGATGCTTGGTGTCGAGGCGAAAGTGTCCGTGAAATCATCCGAGCGGCAAGACTCGCCGCTGCCGACGTGGGGATGGGGCTTCATTGACCCGAAAAAATCGGTTCTGGAACGAAAGGTGAAAAGCAATGGCATCAAAGACAGCATTCAGTAGCGGGGCACAAACTCCTTCACCCAATTGGAAAATTGCAGAGCAAGACCGTGAGTTGACCGTCTGGCAAGTTGCTTTGCTTAGTATGGGCATTGACCCGTCGAAGAAGGCCGAGGGCATCGTTAAGGAAAATGAGTTCCTGAATGAAGGCTATCGTGAACGCTATCTGTTTCTGGGTAAACGTCTCAGGGATGAGCCATGTGTAGGGTACGTGCATTGGCTTCGGAATCACGCTTACAACAATAGAGCAAAGGCCACAAAATTCGCAATGGTCGATGTTGTCAGTTGCATTGACTTGTTGACTGACAGCAAGCGATTTGAATTAGCACCCGAGTTTGTTGCCCTGCGAGAGTCGCTGGCAAAGACAGTTTTCTATGTTCCTGGTAGACCGACACCAGATGTAATCATCATGGGTAGTCGTCCCAATGATTCCAATGTCGCCAGAACCAAGGAGACCCGTGATACGTCTCAATCCGTTGAGAACAGGCTGAGCGACCAGCGTGCGCTTCAGTTGTTTGCGATAGCGGTGGACGCCTATGGCCTCAAACCAAAAGCATCAGCTACTGAGCTTGACGCGATTGTCAATCAGGTGATTGACGGGATTGCAGCTAAGGGTTTTACCGGGAACGGTCTTGGACCTGACGCTATCAAGAAGTCATTCAAGAAGGGGCTTGAACAGGCACTGACCAAGGGACTAAAGCTGACAGATTGAATTCAAATTGAATTCAATTTTCAAGGGGTGCCGAACCCTGAAAAATCACATCCATCGCAGCGAGGTGCAGATGGATTCGACGGGGTCCATCGAAAGTTTTCAACAACTTGATGGAGTCCAAACATGGTACAAATTTCTCACGAGGCGCTTCTCCGCAAGCGCGAAGTTCTCAAGCTCACAGGACTGTCGAACAGTTCTTTTTACAACTACATCAAAGCTGGGGTACTGAAGCCCGGCGTGCCGATTGGCCCACGTCTGAAAGGCTGGCCTGCCAGCGAAATTCAGGCATACATCCAGTCGTGCATTGCCTCCCGTGACCAGAAGCAAGGGGACGCAGCATGAAAAGCAGCCTTCTCCCGATTGATACGGTCATACCTTCAGGCTTGATGATCGTGGGCGCAAACAACCAAGACACCCTCAACGACGCACGTTTGGCAATATTAGGCCAAGCAATGCGCGCAGGCAATGCACTTGGTTTTCAGTTTGACCAGCCCAAAAAGGTCATTGACCTCTATGCAGGAACACCCCAGCAGCAAAAAAATATCTTGGTAAAGAGCAGTTTCTGCGAGGCACCACCGGACGGCGTGGAATACAAGATCAGTATGGTTGGCAGCCGTTCAGGCAGCTACAACTTTTGCGGTGATGAGGCCGCTAGCAACGTGATTCCGATGATTCGTGCCGCTGGCGCATCTGGGGAAAAACCAGTCGTACTCTTTAGTCAAGCCATTTCAAATGCAAGCAGTCTCTTACTGGCTGACACCTTGAATCAGTATCGCGCTGAAGCCAAAATGGCTGGAGTGCTGGTCATTGTGATGCTGGCTTGCCCCGAAGGCTTCAAAAAGAGCGAACTACCCGCTCTCTGTGAAGAGTTTGTCGAGGTCGATGAAGTTGAGCCTGACTTTGATCAAGATTTGGCTATGTCCTTCGACGTCCACAGCCAACGCGGCATGCATCGCATGGGCATCGGAAAAGTGATGTGCAGCTTGAGCTATGCGAACCGTCGCATCAATGTGTCATTCGCACCGTTCGTCAGCAAGAAAAGCAATGTTCGCGCACTGTGGTACTTGCATTGTGCCGGGCGTACCAACGCCAAAATTGCAAAGGTTGTCGAATTGCATCCTTCAAATGTCACCCGCCAGCTTCAAAAGCTGCCACGCAGTGCTCCAGTGGTCATGCCCGAAGACTGGATCAAAAAGATGCTGGCGCATTTCGACTTTGAGGAAAGCGACGCTGAAGACGCATCGAAACCAAAGTCGAAGTCGAGTGGGCATCGTCCAACCCCAACAATTTGGGACGGTGCAGATGATGAGCACAACGACAACGATGACGATGACCAAGACAACGATGACGATGACGATGACCAAGACGACGATGACGATGACAGCGACGACTTGGACGATGAATCGCAAGAGGAGTGAACAAGCAGAAGTCGTTGCGCCAATGTTCCGCAATCTGCGCAATTGTCGCAACGCTCTTCACTGCTGACCCATCACGGTGCCCCTGAAAAGGCACCGGATTAAGTAACCCATAGACAACGGCAAAAACGGACTCAAACGAGTCTGCTGGGCGGAGCCATGCCCAAAGTGCCGTGGTCGCAAATATATTTGGAGAAATTACATGGCAATAGAGACAGAAATCGCATGGACGGACAGCACCTTTAACCCATGGTGGGGATGCGTCAAAGTAAGTGACGGTTGTGACAACTGCTACGCAAGCTCGTTGTCGAGCCGCTGGGGTCATGACTTTTGGGGACATGACAAGGAGCGCCGTCTCTTGAGCGAAAGCAACTGGGATCAGCCACTGCTGTGGAACCGCATGGCTATCGAAGCGGGTGAGCGTAAAAAGGTCTTTTGCGCCTCAATGGCCGATGTTTTTGAACGCCGTCCCGACTTGGTGCCTCACCGCCAACGCCTGATCAATTTGATCAAGCGCACGCCAATGCTTGACTGGCAGGTGCTTACTAAACGTCCGCAGAACATCAAGAAACTGCTCCCGCCGGACTACGACTATCCGCCTAACTTGTGGCTGGGCACAAGCGTGGAAAACCAAGATGCCGCCGACAAGCGCATTCGCTACCTGCTGGAGCATGACCGTGCAGTGGTGCGCTTCTTGTCCTGTGAGCCATTGCTTGGGCCAGTGGATATTCGCAAGTACCTTCAGCCAGGTCCCAACGGTGCCAAGATTGATTGGGTCATCGTTGGCGGTGAAGCCGGACATCACTCACGACCAATGAACCCACTATGGGCAAAAAGTCTGATTGAGCAATGTCAGGAAGCCGGGACGGCTGTTTTTTACAAGCAATGGGGCGACTACGTGCCGCTCAAGATCGTGAGCGCCAACGGCAAACAGTACCGCACGATTCCGGTGTTCAAGGCCAACGGGAATGAAATTCCGATGGTTCGCGTTGGCAAAAAGGCCGCTGGTCGCGTAATCCTTGGCCGCGAGTGGAGTGAATTTCCAGACACGTCGCACGCAGTGTGACAACGCCATCCCCCTTGATGTTGGCGCAATGCTGGTGTCCGGGGGCCTTTGGTCGTTATCTGTAACGGCTAATTTGATGTTGCACTAACAAAAAGAATCCAACATGAAAACACCATCCCGCACCCGGCTTCAAACGGATGTGCCCATCGTCACTGATGGCTTCGACCACGCGATATTTTGGTTTGACCGTTCGGAGTTGCCATTCGATATAGCTTTGTTGGAGCCTCACTGCGGCGACCTGAAAGTCACTGCACGTCAGCCCGAATTCCATGCTAACCGCAAACTCTCGATGAGCATGTTTCAACCAACGCCGAAGTGCCTGATTTTGCTGCGCGAGCTTATTGGCCGGGAGATGGTAGTCGATGTCACCTACGCTGAAGTCGCACGCGATATTCTGGTGAGAAATGCAACAGCCGCCACTAGATTGATGGACGCCTTTTTGGCCGCTGTATTCCTCCCGTATTCACACCACACGTTTATGCGCTACCAAGACAAAGGCACTTGGTATTGCGGGCCACCAACCAAAAAAGGGAGTCGCATCGTTTTATACCCCGACCGCCCAAGCAAGATCAACAACGCACGGCCACTTGATGAGGACGACCCGGACTTTCACTTTGAATGGCGTGCCTCTGGCAAGGATGCACTCGCACAAATCGGCATCGCTTCTATCGACGATCTGATCATGTTTGACCATGATCGCCATTGGGCAGAGCGGATAAGGCTCTATGACATTACAAACAAAACCGAGCTTGGTCGCAAGTTGGCCAAGTGCTTGGGTGGCAAAGCCAACGCCAGTAACCCTGCATATTTAAAACGGGGCAACAAGTGGATTGACGAGCATACCGAAGACGGCACATTTGTCTTGCACAACGCCTTGAAATCCACCCCGGACTTACAAAGCCTGCTGACGACTATTTCATGGAATCAGTGGCTGCAAGACCAAGCCTGATATCGACTTACCGTGGCTGATACAGAAGACTATTCTTTCCATATATTGAAGTATTCAGTCAGCTTCACCACTATCAAACTCCATCTGAAACTCATTGTTTTGAAATTGATTTCGGTATTGCATGGCACATGCGTTGCCCCAATCAGGCACAAAACCAGCATAACCATTTCCACAAATTGACTCTTGTAAATAGCGTGTGTCAGTAACTACCAATGAGTCAATTCAATGCCTACCCAGATCAATCAATCCCAGCAAATAGTCAAGACAACAGCAAAGCGCGTAGAAGTGCTGGCCGGTCCTGGAAGCGGCAAGACCACCATTTGTGGGCATCGCATTTGGCACCTTGTCACCACTGGTATCCCGGCACGGAAGATATTGGTGTTGAGCTTCTCCAAAGCAACAGTCGGTGAACTGCGCCGCCGTATAGACGAGCTGGGCACAACAGCGCACACAACGGTTCAAACCAAGAAATCACAAATTCATGACCTGTCACAAGTAGTCGTCAAGACTGCCCATGCCTTTGCCTTTGGAATCGCATCCAAGATCAATCCCGGCATCACGGTGCTGTCCGACAACAACGCCTTGAAGCTGCTGGCAGATGCCGTCAAACTGACCCTGAAGGACGTTGTACGGGGTGTGTTGTCCGTCGCATCGAAGTGCCTGCAGAAGATCAAGACTGCCCTTCGTGAACTGCGTGACAGCAAGCAAAAAATGCGGCTTATGCTCGATGCACTGGCATACACACATGCGGCCAATTTGTCCCCCGCCACGACCGTCTCAACAGGCCAGTTTGCAGCCCTCAATCGGTATGTTGACGTGGTTGGGGCCATAGCAGCCAGATACGCGGCCATCAAACACAAGCTTGGCAAAGTGGACTACGGGGACATGCTGACGGTTGCTGTCAAAGGCATCAAACGCAACATGCAGTGGAACAGCTACTCGCATGTCTTGGTCGATGAATATCAGGATTGCAGCACAGCCCAAACCGCTTTGCTGGCGGCAATGGCGGGAAAAGGTAGTGAGGTCATGGTGTTCGGTGACGCTGACCAGGCTCTTTATGGGTTTGGTGGCAACCACTACAACTCGCTCAAAAACGTCATGGGCGGTGTGGTGCAAATGACCATGCGAACGTCTTGGCGACTGACCCGGCAAACAGCGGCCTTGGCTTCGTCGATTGCTCAGCACACAAAGGAGCTTGCAATTGTTGCTGTGCGTGACGGATTCTTTCCTGAATTGATTCACAACGATGACTTGACCACCCAGACCTACACGGTGGCAACCAGTATCCAGAAGTTGATTGCAACAGGTACACCGCCCGAGAAGATAGCGGTGTTGGCACGCACACGCGATTTCTTGAAGCCCGTGGAGCAGAGCCTATTGGCCGAAAACATTCAAACCAACCAGCTTGGTACAGAGCGTGACATACAGCACCCGCTGCGCGTTCTTCATCTTACCCATCTGGTGGAAGGCTTTGACCACAGCAGAAACAGTATCGACCCTGCGGCTGTGCAACGCGCTTTGAAGGACGTCAAGACTGTGGCCCCGGTGGAGTGGCAACAACTTGCCCGATGCCTTGAGAAGATCGCTCGCATGCCGTCCCTAGAAAGCCGATACAAGAAATGCGCAGCTTCGTACTTAAAGTGTATGGGCGGCGCACGAGCCAACACGAGAGTTCAACATGATTTGAAGCGGTGGGAGCCTATCTGCCGTGGCTGTGCCAATGCGAAGAACGTTCGTTCCATCATCCGAGCCATGAACCTTGGTGCTGTCACGACATCAACTATCCATGCCGCCAAGGGCCGCGAATGGGATCACGTCTTTGTGGTGGGCATGGCAGATGGGCAACTGCCGTTGTATTTGGCACAGGGCGAACAGATGCTTGCTGAAGAACGTCGCTTGCTTTACGTAGCCGTCACCCGTGCCCGAGAGTCTGTGCGGCTGTACTTCGCGCCTGTTTTTCATTCACGCACCCGGCAATGGTTTGAACAGCCGAGTCGCTTTATGGCCGACAAGCCTGTCCAACGCCGTTTGAAAGTATCTGTGCCTGAAAAGGGCGTTGCGCACCACACCCGCAATCGGCGCAACACGCGCAACTTTTGCAACGCCGGCCCGTAAAAGTCCGGTTCCCGCTAATTTGACGGCATCGTAACCACGCTTGTAACAGCCATGACCATTGCTAAAAACAACTCACAACATCCGAAACAGATGAAGACTGCCCCGGCAAAAGCGTTTTGCCGCAGCCCGTACCGCGAAGCCACCACGGTTGTCAGAGTGCCGGAATCACTGCTACCGGAGGTCTATCGTCTGTTGGAACAGTGCAGGCAGGACATCGAAGATGCCGCGTGGTTGGATCGGAAACCATCAAAGTATTGTCAGCATGCTAACCAATAACCACCTTATCAAAAGTCCAAGTGCTTCCCACAATGGCCGATCACCAGGCGTTTTTCATCAGCCATCCACTCGAAATGAACTCTCAAGGTTTCGGTTGAACTGTCTTTAACACCAATCTTCAGGTGTTTCTCCATAGTGAAATCGCGCCCACGATAGCTGAAAGTCCTGCGTCGTCGACCTTCGCTAGTCAATGCTTGCCCCTCATTTTGAGCATACGCATTGTTGCCGACGGCAGACTTGGCATGTTGATCGCCACGACCGTCAGCGAGTGCTTGCCAATATCCATTGGCAAGCTTCCAAAGAAGATCAAGAGCCCTCTTTCCATACTTGAAGTTTTCGGCATCAGAATCCTGTGCGGCATCCAGTGCAGAGTCAAGAACGACAATGCGATCAGAAAAAAGAATGCTGATCAAATTCAGCGATTGTTCAAGAGAAAGGTCGTCAGTGATAACACCCGAAACTGCCTCTCGCAGTGGGACCAATGCAGATAAGTCACTGTCGTTAGGGCTAGTCGATGACTGTCGTCCACTGAGAGCGTGCTTCAGCCCCTCGATGTCCGCCTGCAATTTATCAACATGACCATCACGCTCTTCAATATCGCGGCGTAGGCCCTCCACTTGTTCATCCTTTGTGCGGAGTTCACTGTCAGCAGCTTCTAGCAATTCAGCATACTCAGCGGATTCATCACCTTGTTTAGCCCGCAAAATGCTTTTTGCCAATTGCGTACGAAAGGCCGCTTGACTAACCACCTCAAGCGAGATGTGCCGCCAAGAAAATGGCAGGTTAGTCCGGTGGGTGACCGTAGTCATAATTTCCGACTCGACGGTTCGCCCGTCTTCACCCATTTCAGCCAATTCATTTGGCCGGAACAGTACTGTCTCGCAGAACTTCGCGCGTTCTCCTCTACGGGCTAGGAAGATGATATTGACAGCGCCACCCCAGGCTCCATATCGCCGCCCCAGAGTCTCTTCAACTTTGAAGGTGTCTACCTCATTCGTAACTTCCACAACATCGGCAATTCCAACCAGCAGGGACCGCATGCGCTCTGGTGATACGGGGTAAGTTCCGTCGCGGGCGCTACTGATGATTACGATTGGCCAGTGCCTGTCTTCGCGCTCCACCTCCCTCAGGAATGCCGCTGCGCTGTCTTCGTCGAGACGCTTTACTTTGAGTCCAGGTGTAAAGCCGCTGGGTCGGCATTGCTGGGTAAGTTGCTCAACCACCTTCGGTCGAGTTACTTGGATGGGTGCATTGACGCGGGCGCTAACTTCATCAGTTTTCAGCAAAACAGTACAAAGAATTGGAGCGGCTTCAGAATCCTGGCGCATCCCAATTTCGGTCATCCACCGGCGGCCTGGGACCTGGTTGTCCCCGTGAGAGAGTTGCGCGCAAAAGTAGTACGGGTATGTCGGGCGATTGCCGTCATCTGGCGTAACTCGGGAAGTCAGTACGCTGTTGTCTTTGAGACGAAGCTCTCGAATTCCTTGGGACAGAATTGCCGGATCAACCGAACTTCGATTGGCACGAAAACCAGCCCAACGCGCTACACATTCAATGATCTTCTGAGGCCCGCCTTCGGGTTCAAAGGTGAAGCTGCTTCCGTAAACTAACATTATTTTTTTCCCCTGAGTATTTACTTCTTTTCAAGCGTAGGCGCCCAGTCTAATCTGTCGGACGAACGCATGACCTGCTGCCGTGATCTGGAACGCCACGAGTGGCCGTCATCCTTGGGAAGGCGGAATGAAGCGAACTTGATTTGGTTTTCCCGCTGGCATCAACTCAAAGTGGTGCGGAAACTTCTTAAAAAGCTTTGTCGAGGTCGCACTCTTGGCGAGAAGCTTTTCGTCGTGCAGTACCTTTGCCACATCACCCAATGGTTGCCATTGCCCAGCCTTCAAATTTGGCACCGCCGATAGGATTCTTGGCACTGTGACGGCTTCGGTTGCCGCGCCAGCGGTCTTTTTGGCAGGCACCTTTTTTGCCACCGCCTTTTTAGCCGCTGCTGGCTTGGGGGTCACAGTCTTGGATGCAGGTGATTTTGTTGCTGTTTTTTTGGCTGCGGCACGTACAGGAGTCGCTGCTACTGGTTTGGCTTCCGGTACATTGGGCCGGTCAATTTGACCGCCACCCACATAGATCACTTGATCGTAGGCTGGCACAGCATCTTGCGCCATCTTGCTGCGTTCGGTGATGCAAACGACCTTGATGCCCCGCTCTCGAAGTCGCACAACCAGCGGCACAAAGTCCAGATCGCCCGAACCGATAACAATCAGCTTTGGCCTTGGAGCAATGCAGGCCAACTCCATCGCGTCCACACCCAGCGACATATCGGTAGTGTTCTTGGGAAGTGGCAGATTAGCGAATGGACGAACAGCCCAAATACGGAGCGTGTCTGCCAACCCCTTCAAATTTTCAGCACTGCCATAGGCCCGTCGAATTGATATTGAGCCTTCAGTCCGCTCAATCGTCTGGAACGCCTCATCTATCCATGCAGGTGATGAAAAGTTGTCTGCGTCAATCAGAAATGCAATCATTGTTACTTCTCCCTTCGCCGACTTTAGCTGATGTGGCGATCGAGGCCCGATGGCAACGGTCGTGGACTCTTTTGCAAGGCATTAAGAAGACCGAGCGTGACCTCTTTGCTCCTCGTGCTGGGCTATAGTCAACGGCGCGTATCACCGCAAAAAGTCACTAATTCAGCTATTCGTGCCTCTCAATGATTTTCCCACCGTCGCTACTTTCAAACCATGCCAGAGAGCGAATCCAGGAACGGTTCAATATTTCCGAACAAGAGTTCTTGGGCTTACTGAATTCTGGTGTCGGAAAGAAAGTCGGAAGGTCAGCAAGAACCAATTTGGTTCATAGGCTCGTATGGAGTCATATTGACAAATCCGTCTTGATTGCGATTCAAGAAGTTGTGTCAGGGATAGTTCTTACTGTACTGCCCGTAGATATGTACCGCCGCGAGTATGGGTCGAACCTAACTGAGCAGCGGCTACGCCACGTAATAAATCAAATGGTTCACACGGGTTTTGCGCCACCTGATATGTGGTCTCCCGGGGACAAGGAGGAGAATGTCACCGTCTACGTAACAATGTCTAATTCAACAACTCAAGTCGCCTTGGGACGATGGCGGGGAGAAATCACAACTGTAGACCTTTCGGCACTTGGCCAAAGCGCGTTGTTTTGGACTTGGGTCGCGGAGGAGGCGCTGACTCGTGGCCTGACGATAGAACAAGTCGAATCGATTAGCGCAAAATTTTCAGGCGGCGATCATCAACAGATTCCGTACAAGCTTTAATGAGACATCTCGCTTGAACCCAACTGGTATACATAGTCTCGTAATTGCGTTTTATATCACCTGTAGATTGCCCTTGCTCGGGTGAGTCGCACTGCACCGCATCGAAGAGTGGTCAATACTGCAGAGTATCCAAAGGAAAAAATGCGTTACCAGTAAGGTAACGCTCGGAGTCCTTTTTCAAAGCAAGCTGGGGATGGCTCTTTTCGCAACGGCACGGATGTATTTGGCTAAGGTCACATCTGACTTGTGCCCGGTTTGCTCACGAATTTGCCAAGGTTGCAGCCCGCTCATCGCCGCTTGAGTGCAGTAGCCAGCGCGTAGGCTATGGCCGCTGACTTTTCCGGCATCACCGCCCACACGTGCCACCGATGACTTCACCACCAGCGCCACCGATTGCGCAGACAAACCATGCCGTGCAATGCGGTCATGGCGCGTGACGGCTCTAAAAACAAACCCCTCTTTGATTTCGGCAACATCTAGCCACTGCATCAACGCACGCACCGGGCAACGGTCGCCATTGGCGAATGGCACAAAGACTGTGCGGCCCTGCCGCTCTTGGTCGGTTTTGCTGTGGGGCAAAAAGATTTCTACGCCGTTGGGCAGGTATGTCAATTGTTCGACCATAACCGCCACAAGTTCAGAACGACGCATCGCGGATGCAAACCCCACCAGCAGTAACGCACGGTCACGCGCTGCTTTGATCGGTTTCTGGCGGTCGATCATTACCATTGCCTCCAGTAAGTCGTCCTTAACCATTGGACGTGCCTGCTTTTGCTTGGTGCCAAACGTGCGGCGGATGCCTTGCATGGTGCGTTTCACCGTGATGTGAACAGTCGGGGATTTCAAAGAGTTTTCGAGGTGGGCTTTGTGCAGAGAAATAAGCCGACGCTCAAGGGTTGCCACGGAAAGATTTCCGGCGAATTTGGCCAGGTACTCGATCACTTGCGCAGCGGTGGCCGGAACCGTGATGCCACTGGCAGCGAACATGCGAATATCGCTGGCGTAAGCGCACTTGCTGGCTTCGGACTGTGCAGCTTCCATGAAGCGGTCAGCAGTAGCTGATAAACCGTCCAGAACGGCCTGTGGTGGCTTCGGTGACTGGTTGCTGATAGTGGCGGTATTGGACTTGCGAACGGTTGTCGTGCCTGTGCTTTTGGTGGAAATATTGGTCATTTTGAAGGGCTTTCTGGCTGTCGATAACTGAGAGTTATCGCTACCTGAGGTTGAAGAAAAATAATCCCCAAACCCTTGGGCGCACAGACGTGTTTAGCCAATACACGCCAAGGGCATGACAAGAAAAAATCAAGTGGGGAATTGGGGGAGAAAAACCAAACCAACGCAGGGCGCGTCAGTCAATACACCTTGCTATTGCAGCAAAATGCTGCTCCATTTTCTCAGGCTATTGGCAGCCAGGCAAATGAAATGTTTATAAAACTATCTCAACTACCGAACACATCGGCAAGTTGAATATTTCCTGCAAACAATGGTCTTCACAGAGTTGATAAGTGGAAGAGTTCAGCGAGGACTGGCTTGGCAATTAACCCCAAATTTTCGGCGCGAGTGTCTTGAAGCATCATCAATATTTCCACTTGGTCGGGCTTAAACATCGTCTGTAAGTTCAAGTTAATGCAGGGTATGACCCGAGATAAGAAATTCTTCAGCTTTAGCCATATTCCACGCGTGATCCCAAAGCTCACCCCAGCGGTCCATTCCGCCTTCATCAGCCGCATCCATGCCATGTTGAAGAAAGACAGCATGAAGCACCATGTTTGCGTCGCAAAAATCATGTGAGTGGCAGATATTGGGTGAAAGTTGCGCACGATTCCTTTGTATAACAACTCGCATTTCTTCTGCTGACAATTCAGACCTAAGAGCATGACTAAATTCAAGCGCCAGGGATTGGACGGTAATTTGCATTTCAACTTTCTGGATATTGCAGGTCGATGGTGTTTGAACACTATTTTTGGAACAATGATTGCAGGTTTTTCTGCATTGGTACAGAGGAGATGGATAACTTTTCGACTTGGGAAAATATTTGACTGCGAGTTGCTTTGACACTTCAAATGCAGGGCAAGAAACCTGGTATCCTGGAAGAGTTGGTTACCCAAGCACGGAACATTTTTTATGACTGATGTTGTCGATGTAAAGACCAGAAGCCGGATGATGGCCGGAATCCGGTCAGAAGGAACACAACCCGAAAAGTTGGTGCGTTCATCACTTCATCGTCGTGGCTTCCGGTTCGCAAAAAGCTCGCTGGGACTGGTTGGCAAGCCTGATATCGTTCTCCCGTGTTGGAAGGTGCTTGTTTTTGTTCATGGATGCTTCTGGCACTTGCACGGCTGTAGTCTGTCAAAGATGCCGGGCAGCAACCGCGAATTCTGGGAGAAAAAACTCATGGCTAACAAGCTCAGGGATGAACGCGTTAGCCACGAGCTTCTTGAACTTGGCTGGAGGATTTTGATTGTGTGGGAATGCACTACGAAAGGGCGGCATGCGAGAGGCCATCTGGACGAAGTCATGGATGAAATCGCTATTTGGATTCGGGGACAATCAGGCACGCAACGCTGCATCGCGTCTGGAACAGGGCTGACTTTCTAAAAATAATGACCATAAAAGTAATTGATTTGTTTTCAGGGCCAGGTGGGCTCGGCGAAGGCTTTGCGGCCGCTGAGGACGGTAATGCGTTCAGAATTTCTGTTTCGGCAGAGATGGAAAACAGCGCACACAGCACACTCACAATGCGTGCGTTTTACAGGCTGGCAAAAAGGAAGGGCGATTCAAAGGCAATTTCAGCCTATTACGACTACTGCAACCAGCCGTTGGCACTTCATCCGTCAGGTCAATGCCCCGCACTTTGGTCTTTGGCGCAGGCGGAAGCAAGAAAACTTACTTTAGGGGATCCTGCCAGCAATGAAACACTTGATGCCATCCTTGAAAATTTGAAACTGAAAGACGGGAAAAGTGTCTTGATCGGTGGTCCGCCTTGCCAAGCCTATTCGCTTGTTGGACGGGCAAGAAATAGAGGTACATCAGGCTACAGTGCGGAGGCAGACCACCGGCATTTTCTCTACCGTGAATACCTGAGAATCTTGGCTAGCTCAAAGCCTGCCGTTTTTGTCATGGAGAACGTCAAGGGAATACTTTCCTCCAGTGTCGGTGGGCGACAGATATTCCATGACATCCTGACTGATTTGCGCGACCCTGTAAAAGCCATCAGTGGTGGATACGGTCCGAGGTACAGCATTCACTCACTGTCAACATCGACAAAATTTCAGGCAGGGATGGATCCTTCTGATATCGACGCAAGAGATTTCATTATTAGAGCCGAGGACTACGGAATTCCGCAGGCTAGGCACAGGGTAATTTTGCTTGGAATTCGGGAGGACATTGCGCAGGATGATGTCCGTTTGCAACCGATAGCCAAAGAAGTTTCAGTCCGGTCAGCAATTGGCCAACTGCCAAAATTGAGAAGTCGATTAAGCCATGATGATTCCGCAATGGCTTGGCGTGATGCCGTCATTACATTGGGCCGGTCATTGTCGAAAGAGGCCCAGCGAAAAAAACTTCCACTAATTGCTTCTCGCCTGGACGATCTGACAACAGAAATAAGAATGAATCTTCCCGTAGGATCCCTGCGGTTTGAAAAGCGCCAGCAGTCGCGAAAAAATGAAAGCCTGTCCAGGTACGATGAGTGGGTTCAGGACAAAGACATTGAAGTCTGGCTCAATCATGAAGCCCGGTCGCATATGGACAGCGATCTTGGTCGCTACCTTTACGCATCGGTGTTTGCTGAGGTGAATAAGAGAACTCCGAAAGGTCATCTTGAGTTCTCCTTGAAAGGTCTGGCACCTGCTCATGCAAACTGGGAAAGTGGCAAGTTCGTGGACAGGTTCAGAGTCCAGCGGTATGACATTCCAAGCACCACGGTGACCAGTCATATCGCCAAAGACGGACATTACTTCATTCATCCAGATCCCGCACAATGCAGAAGCCTTACCGTTCGTGAGGCTGCAAGACTTCAAACGTTCCCGGACAACTACTTTTTCCAGGGAAATCGAACTCAGCAGTACCACCAGGTCGGGAATGCTGTTCCGCCCTTGTTGGCGTTCCAGATCGCAGAGGTCGTCAACTCCATATTCAAGAAGTAATCTGTCGGGTACAGCTTTGTAGATGTCGTGCAAAGGCTTGCCCGGCGACTCAGCCATAATCAACCCAAAATACAAATTTTGGGGGGGAGAAAACTGATGCTTGCTCTGGGGTTTCAACACGTTTCACCGCGTGTGGCTGTTGTCTGTCGAAGACTTTTTTTGAACCCATGGCATCCAAATGCTGGGTCTGATGGCTTCGACAGCACCCCACGCGGATGCCCAAATCGTAGCAACACGGCTCATCCCCACCAAGAATCCGGTCTTCCGTCCCACTAACGGGCAGAATTTTCTGTGGACAACTTGCAGCTTTCATTCCAAATCTCCGGATCGGCAAGCTTCTGGCTGTACGGGGAACGCAGGCGGAAGATGCGTCCAAAGGGGGACGCAGAATCAGCCGCGTTCATCAAATTTCAATTCTCGGCTTATCGAAAATGAAGGAGATCGAAAACCCACCACATGCTCCATCATTGCTGGAGTCAATGCGTTCAATTGGGTATTCGCTCGAATCTGCATTGGCAGACCTTATCGACAACAGCATTTCAGCAAAAGCCAAGCACATCGGGATTGAATTTCGTCCAACCGATACGCCTTACATCGCAGTCATTGACGATGGCGACGGTATGTCAAAAGACAGCCTTGCAAAAGCAATGAGACATGGAAGCACCAGTCCATTGGAAACTAGGCGGATCGAGGATATGGGGCGTTATGGTCTGGGCATGAAGACATCGTCACTATCGCAGTGTCGGCGAACGACCGTGATTTCCCTGCGCGACGGTTTGATATGCGCTTATTGCTGGGATCTTGATGTCGTTGTAAAACGAAGTTCCTGGATCATGCTGGAATTGGACGCAGACGACATCGCAAAGCTTCCCCACGTCAATCAGCTATGGACTCAAAAAAAGGGAACCATTGTTTTATGGCAAAACTTGGACAGACTGACCGTAGGTGAAAGCTCTGTTGAGGTTGCCCTTGGACGCGAAATGGACCATGCCCGCGGTCACCTTTCCCTGGTCTTTCACCGATACATTTTCGCTGAATCCGGTCGATCGCGCTTGGCGATAAGCACGAACGGAAATCCGCTGCCCCCCATTGATCCATTCCTGTCCGACCACAAAGCCACCCAGACGCTTGATGAAGACAGCTTTAGCGTCGAAGGCCACAGAGTCACGGTTAAGCCTTACATCTTGCCGCATGCAAGCAAGCTGTCTCCTGAAGAGATGGCGCGTGCCGGTGGAAGCGATGGACTCAGAAATCAGCAAGGCTTTTATATTTATCGAAACCGGCGACTGATTGTTTGGGGAACATGGTTCCGCTTGGCCAGGAAAGATGAGTTGAGCAAACTGGCAAGGGTTCGCGTGGACATACCCAACTCATTGGATCACCTGTGGACTTTGGATATCAAGAAATCGGCTGCGCATCCCCCTGAGGCAGTTCGTTTCAATCTCAGAAGAACTGTTGAAAGAATTCGGCAGGTGAGCGGCAGAACTATTGCCTTTCGTGGGCGCTCCGTTGACAGGGGCGAAATCACGGCTGGATGGAATGAGGTGATAGACCGAGGAGGAGTGAGGTTCGACATCAACCGTGATCACCCATCAATTAAAACCCTGATTTCCAGGCTATCGAAAAGCGACGCATCAGACTTCGATGCAGTTCTCGCGGTAATTGAGAGTTCTTTCCCGGCAGATGCTCTCTATTCGCGGATGGCATCGGATTTGCGCTCGTCCTTCAACGGTGAAGAGGTCACTCTACGATTGCGGGAAGTTGCTAGATCACTGTTTGCTGCGCTTGACGCCAAGTCGCCGCTCAGGAAGACACTGCTTGCGACATTGCATTTGATAGAGCCATTCAACCTTCACCCTGAAGCGACACGAAAAATTGTCGAGGAGATTCAAAAAGATGACTGAGAAAAAAAGCTCGCAACTCTCTGACAACGCCCGCAGGCTGGAGTTGAGTGTCATTACGGCATTGACGGTAGATGGTGTTCCGTCAGAGGCCGACATCCTTTCACTTGCCGGTCACTTACGAACAATTCCTCTCTATTCTGTATCGGACGAGGAGTTTTCGGATGTCATAAGACGTTTGCACGAGGCATTGACTATCGAGATGGGCATCGGCACATGCGTATTTGACACCCATGCACCGTGGCTTCAGGCACGAAAAGCCGAAATTGAGCCCTTTTACTGGGGCCGGTATCAAACAGAGTTGCGCAAGCAGGGTTGGGCACCCAAAGTTGTTACTGCGCTCGACAAGGTTACGGATGACATTCTTGACCTAATGGGTAATCCCGATGGAGAAGATGGCTGGCCGCGCCGTGGACTCGTAATGGGTGATGTGCAATCGGGGAAGACCTCAAACTACACGGGACTTATCTGCAAAGCGGCCGATGCCGGGTACAAGTTGGTGATTTTGCTTACTGGAACGCTTGAAAGCCTGAGAAGACAGACCCAGGAGCGTCTTGATTCAGGGTTTGTCGGTTTGGACAGTTCTGGGGTGGTCAACAGAAACCGTCACCGCAGGGAAATCGGTGTTGGTTTGGTAAATGGCGCTCGTGCGGCAGGTGTTTTTACTTCAACCATCGGTGACTTCAAGGCTGCGACGGTCAATCAGCTTGGATTCAAACTTAGGGATTACAAAGAGCCTGTTCTGCTGGTGGTGAAGAAAAACAAGCGGATCCTGGAAAATTTGACAGATTGGCTAATCACCTTCAATGCAAACCACAGTGGTCATATCAACTTGCCTCTGCTGATGATTGACGATGAAGCTGACAATGCCTCGGTCAACACAAATCCTGCAAAAGCAACGGCAATAAATGGAGGAATTCGCAGCTTGTTGAAGGTATTCCCACGTTCAAGCTACGTTGGATTTACCGCGACACCCTTTGCCAATGTCTTTATCAATCCTGATACAACCGACGCAATGGTCGGTGATGACCTTTTTCCCCGTGACTTTATTTATGCGCTTGATGCACCCACGAATTACGTTGGGGCAAGACTGATTTTCGGTGATGACTCACCACTCGACTGCCTGCGCCATATAAATGATGCCGATGTCTATTTCCCACGAGGGCAAAAGTCAGACAGCACCATCGAGGGAGTTCCGCCATCCATGATTGATGCGGTAGGGAGCTTTTTGGTGGTCAATGCCATCATGGACCTCAGAAAGGGCATGCCGCGTCATCGCTCAATGCTGATAAACGTTAGCCATTTCACGCTCATTCAAAACCAAGTTAGGGATGTGATTTTTGAGCTTCTGCGAAAGATGCAGGAGGACATTCGGAACTTCGCTTCGCTGTCAACAAACGAAGCTCTAAAAAATGCCACTATGGCAACTCTGCACGATGTCTTTGACAGCGAGTATTCTGGCTCTGGAGTTTCATGGGCAGAGGTGCAAACTGCGCTAACCGCCGCAACTCTGCCCATTGAGGTACGTTCAGTCAATCAGAAATCCGGCGCTGCTAGCTTGGATTATTCGTTATACAAGCAAAACGGATTACGTGTCATTGCGGTTGGGGGCAACAGCTTGGCGCGTGGTTTGACTCTTGAGGGCCTTTGCGTAAGTTATTTCCATCGTGGCACTCAGATGTACGACGCACTTCTGCAAATGGGGCGTTGGTTTGGCTATCGTCCTGGGTATGAGGATTTGTTCCGCATTTGGATAACAGAAGAGTCTGCAAATTGGTATTCGCACGTTTCAGAGGCAACTGATGAACTCAGGGGCGAAATCCGTCGGATGCAGGTATCACGGCTCAAACCTATTGACTTTGGGTTGCGGGTAAGAGCACATCCCGATTCTTTGTTGATAACCGCTCGGAACAAAATGCGTGATTCGGAAGAAATCGTGCATCTGATGTCGATCAGTAATGAGGGCTTGGAATCAACCCGACTGTTGCGTGATCCAACAGTAATCATCGGGAATTTCAAAGCGGCGCAGCGGCTTGTGGAGCAGGTACTCGTGGCTGGTATCCCAAAAAGTACGACGCGTGAATACCCACTGTGGATCGGTGTGGATAAAGTGCTTATCGTCGAATTCCTTAGAAGATTTGCCAGTCATCCCCTGAATCTGAAACTTCAAACTTCCGCACTTGCGGACTTTATTGAATCATCCAACGACGAGAAATTACTGCAATGGGATGTCTCTATTCCCAGCGGAAGCGAATTAGAGTATCCACTTATACAGGGGGTGGAAGTACGAAGACGGAAGAGAAAAATATTGGTTGAGCCAGAAAAGCGGTCGCTGCTCATCAATGCTAAAAAAATGCGTGTTGGCTCGCCAGCAGACGAGAAAGCAGGCCTGTCTGCTGATGAAGTGAAGAGCGCCGAAACCAATTTCATGACGGCACCCGAAAACGCCGGGAAGACTACTGTGCCATCAAGTGCCTACAGAAAAGTCCGCACAAAGCCACTTTTGATGTTGCATGTCTTGAAGCCGGTTGAGGGAGACGGCGATGGAGAAAAGGATTACCCACTGCCTGATGGTTGTACTCTGGTGGCATTGGGCCTCAGCTTTCCCGAACTCGAATTAGCCAGCCAAAGTATCCGGTATCGAATTAACTTGGTGGAACTGCGAAACATGCTTGCAAGTGAAGTCACAAGCGATGATGACCTAGAAGAGGATGATGATGGCGAATAGGCTCAACGACAGGTGGGACGCAATTGCGGCAGATCCACTACATGCCGTTTTTCAACTATTCGATGCCAGTCACCCGTTGGACTTTTATCTCGGCAAGGACAACGAAAAGCACAGACTGCTGTTACTGGTCACGCCAGAAGAACCGCCTGCCATTCGCGACATGCGCGCAATTCGCATCAAGAGCTTCAAGCGTGACGACGGCAAATGGTCACTGCTGTTGGTATTGGACAGTGCCGGACTTTCTCCGATGTTTTCCATGCTGTGCGAGGATCTGATCGAATCTTCGAGGAACACAGGATTGCCGGCCAATCAATCATTGGGCTATGTACTGCGTCGCCTGTCAAATTGGCGTCAACTTCTTGAGCGGGGGTTGCCTGATTTATTAAGCGAAAACGAGGTTCGGGGACTCTGCGGAGAACTGTTAACGCTGAAGCGACTATTTATTCACATTGGAAAAAGTGATGCAGTTCGCGCTTGGGTTGGGCCTAAAGGTGCTGACCAAGATTTCCAAACACACAACGCTGCTTGGGAAGTCAAGACGATTCATCCCGGTGCAACTTCAGTCACCATCTCGTCAGAATCACAACTTCAAACTACGTCTCGAACTCTATTTCTGGTAGTTATTGAATTAGCGGAGAGTGGGCACAATGCGCCTGATTCGTTCAGTCTGAATACCTTAGTTGAAGATATTCGCACATCACTTTCAGACGATCCTGATTCAATGGATATTTTTGAGAACACTTTAACTACTGCCAAATATGTGAGCAGGCCAGAGTATTCAATACCCAGCTTGAGTGAACGATTGCGCCAACTGTTTTCTGTGCATGGCGATTTTCCTCGTATCACGGGCAACCAGATATCTATTGGATTGAGCCATGTGAAATATGAATTGTCTCTGAACGCTTGTGAAAAGTTTCGATTGAATTCAATGTCACTTGATTCCCGGAGAGCACCCTAATGGATTTATCAGAGTTTCGTAAAGATTTGCTGGAAACTGTTCGTGCCCGGGCTGAATCGAATTTGGATTTCAATCGCGCTGGTTTCGTGGATGAGGTCGGCGAGCGTCTCACTGATGCAGAAGAATTTGCAGACTTTGTCGCATGCCGATACGAAGGTACAAGCGGAAAGAGAAAGCTGCAAATAGACGGTTATGCATTCGACGATGCTGACAACTCTCTTGCCTTACTTATCGCAGACTATTCCAACGATGATGACATGCCATCCTTCAATACTGCGGATGCAATGAAGTCATTTGGGATGCTTAGATCATTTGTCGAAGAGGCGCTGAAAGGTAACTTGACAGATGGTTCAATCGAAGAGAGCCAGCCTGGGCATGGTCTTGCATCTGACCTCCGGGACTGGCACTCAAAGGTGACCAGATACAGACTTTACTTGGTTAGCGACGGACAATTGAAGTCAAAAGCTAAAGACTGGCCTGATGCTGACATTTCCGGTATTCAAGCTGAGCATCATATTTGGGATGTTGCCCGATTGCACCGTGCCTATATATCTGCAACAGGAAGAGATGAACTCGTCGTTGATTTTGGCGACTTTGGCACTGGCGATGGGTTGTCTTGCCTTATGGCAGCCAGTGCTGAAGGCGAATATCAAGCCTATTTGTGCATGATTTCGGGCAACGTTCTTGCTGGAATTTACGATCGATATGGAAGTAGGCTCCTTGAAGGAAATGTTCGATCTTTTCTTAGCACCAGAGGAAAAGTAAACGCAAAAATCCAGTTGACTATTCGACAGCAACCTGAAATGTTTTTTGCATTCAATAATGGCATTGCTGCCACAGCAGAAAACGTTGTCATCGAAGAGACCTCACGGGGGCCAAAGATACTGAGCGCAACCAATCTACAGATTGTCAACGGGGGTCAAACCACTGCGTCACTTGCGCAAGCAGCACGAAACTCACTCGGCAATTCTGAAGGCGCTGATCTGTCAAAGGTGATGGTCCAGATGAAGCTTTCGGTCCTCCCTCCTGAAAAAGCAAGTTCATTGATTCCTGATATTGCACGGTATGCCAATAGTCAGAACAAAGTCAGTGATGCAGACTTCTTTGCAAACCATGCCTATCACATCAGGTTGGAAGAGTTTTCAAGAAGAATTTTTGCTCCCCCTGTTGGGAGTGCCCAGCATGGAAGTCATTGGTTTTATGAACGGGCTCGCGGCCAATATGTAAATGAACAAGCCAAATTATCTCCCGCTCAAAAGCGGCAATTTGCGATTCAAAACCCGAAATCGCAATTACTGTCTAAAACCGATGTTGCAAAACTGGTGAACACTTGGCGGGGGCTACCCAATAAAGTGAGTATGGGTGCTCAAAAGAACTTCTTGCTTTTTGCGGACGTAATTGCAAAGGCTTGGGGTGAAGATGAGCGGCAATTCAATGAAGAATATTTCCGTGACCTCATCGCTTTGGCGATTATGTTTCGGCAAACTGAAATTTTGGTCAAGCAGCAGAATTGGTATCAGGGTGGGTATCGAGCCAATATCGTGACCTACACGCTTGCAAAGTTGAATTGCATGATCACCGAACAAGCCGATGGAAAACAACTTGATCTTCGCGGGATTTGGGCAAAGCAAGGTGTTTCAATTCCAATACTTGAACAAATAGCCACCATAGCCGCTCGTGTCTTTGAATTGCTTACTGATCCTGGTCGGCCTAAAGACAACGTCACAGAGTGGGCAAAAATGCAGGCATGCTGGGATCAGATTAAGTCTGAAAAAATTCAGCTTAGTTCAGGAATTCAATCTGCGTTGGTGGATTCAAGCTTCGTGAAGAATGCAGCCAAGGATGCACGCGAAATTCAGGCAACAGACAATGGCATCGCTACTCAAGTAGCGGTTTTTAATGTGCCGTCAGTACAGTGGGAACAAATGCGAAATTGGGCAATCCAAAGAAATCTACTCACCACAACCCAGTCGGATTTATTGAGATTGGCTTCGCAGATTCCTCGGAAAATCCCGACGGAAAAGCAGTGCGCTGTCATCTCCCAAATTCATGAAAAACTACTCGACGCTGGTTTTTCTGTTTGAAGAGGGCCGCTGACTTATGAGTTTTCAAGTGGTGTTCTGACCGAGTCCACGAATTTACGTGCTTCGGCGAGAGCGTCACTGACTGCAAAGGCTAAGCCAACGTCAAGTTCGTTTTCGTCTTTGCAAACGAACCATTCAAATCCACCTCGATATCTGTCTCTATTTTTTTCGACATAAATTTCGTAGCCGAAATACTCTTCCTCGTAAGTAAGCACGCGGTGAACTCGCCTTGAACTGACTTCTCACATATCGCAAGATCGTGTGCACGTAACCAATCGTGCACACCATGCTCAAAGAATTAAACATTGCGACCTATTCGACTCA